>CAZAUV010000029.1:0-20498 GCA_964488335.1 uncultured Bacteroides sp. | reverse complement strand
CGACTATGCTAAAGACAAATACCGGAAACGGAGGTAAATCTATTGACGAGATAAAACAATAATTTAACGGCAAATGAAAGTTGTAGGCATAAGTGGTAGTTCTCGTATGAATGGCAATATGGTTTATGGCTTGGCTCATTAACAACCTGAAAATTTTTCTACCGACAGGCGATGCTGCAAAGTCATTCAGTCGCAGCCATATTTGGTCTCAAATTTGGTTAATACATCAAGCATATCGGCCGGGAGGTATTGCACAAACTCCTCCCGGATTTCACGGGGAACTCCCCAAAGAGGCTCGGCAATGGAGCCGACAATAGCAGCGAGGGTGTCGCTGTCGCCACCATAGGCCACGGCATTGCGGATGGCATCTTCAAAGGAGGTTGATTGATGCACGATGCAGAGGGCAAGTGGCACACATCCACGGCACGTTTCATCGAACATACCTTTTGGGGGCAACTCTCCCCAACATCCGGCTCCATAGTAGTCGGTAGAGATGTCGATGAGGGATTGCATTGCAGAGGCGACGGAGCGGGCGTGGCGCATCCTCCAAACGGCCTCCGCTACGACGATTGCTCCGATGATACCCTCCGGGTGGTTGTGTGATGGCAGGGCAGTGGATATCGCCTCCCTCATCACCTCATGTGAGGTGGCGAAAGCCCACCCGACCGGGGAAACCCTCATCGCAGAGCCGTTGCCCCATGAATTGTAAGGCCGAGGGTCGGGCTCGCGGAGCCACTGTGCAAAACTCACTCCGTATGCCCCTTTGGGGTGGGGATATTTACGGCACCAATGCAGGAGGCTATCACGATAAGGGATGCCCCGAAGGATTGCATCAGCGACGGCAATGGTGCAAATGGTGTCATCGGTGATGTCACAAAGGGGATGCGACAGCTCAAAATCTTTGGTGCCGGTGTTGTTGAACTCAAAGCGTGAGCCAACGATATCTCCAATAATAGCGCCTATCATTTCAGTGGGTTTTAAGGTTTGACATTTGGTGAGCGGTGGCGTGTCGTTACATAGCTGTAAATACGATTGCTTTCTAACCTCCCACGCCCCGTGAGCGCGTTTGTGAGGAAAACATCACAATCCGGTAGATATGAGGTTGTAAATGGCTATGAGCGGGCAAAGCTGCGGTCACTCTCCCCGTTGTGTCTTGAGAAGGAGACGGATGATAATATTTTTCAAATTTTGTTGATTGACTTTGCAAAGTTCGCAATTTTCCCGCGGTTTCACAGCATTATGGGACGGAAAGTTGGGAATTTCTACCACTCACGCGGGTAAACTACCGCGGGATGTTTCCTATTCGCCCGGTTTTCTCAGTCATTTCCAAACCATGAAAACTTTGTAAGCGCAGTAATGTCTTCAATATGATCGTCAGACTCCAACATCTTCCGTTTTTTTGACCTTGCCGCTGCTGATGAGCTTTCGAAAAATAAACAGTGAAAAGGGAGGCCGAAGTCTCCCTGAGATTAATTAATTTTGTATTGCATTATGAATCATTTAACCTCGGGGGTAAGGTGCGAAATTTCTGTCTTATTCAAGAGAAATTAATCCAAAATTGAGATTGCCAAAGAATTGGCTGTAATTAGTCGACGATTTACAGAGAGATAAATCGTAAAGCGAGCAAGGATGGACACTACCGCCCCTCAAAAGCGCATGAAATGACAATGGAACGCCGACCACACGATAGCAATCAACTCCCTGAAAAAGAAGGCTTCAATCTATTCCATTGGCTATGGAATGATTATTCCTGCTTGCATCTCCGGAGACAGGCTGATGGTCTTATTCCAACCCAGTCAGGCTGAAATTTTGATAGCATATGATCCCCGCAACAGTGAGGTAAAGGAGTGGCCCATCGGATTAGAGACAGTCAATGTCAGTCATCCGGAAGAAAGTCATGTCAGCCTGCGGGCATATGATTATAACGTTAAGAGCGGCTTAATCTCGGAGATCTACGGATTGCTGCCCACCGTCGTTGTTCACGACGAGTCGGGGAGTGTCATAAGAACTATCACCATTAACGGTCTGCCCGGAGAAAGAGGGGATAACGTTGATTATTTCCGTGATATTTGTATGACAGACAATCATATATTGATCCTTTGCGGTGATCCCTCGGTTGATGAGTCAAATTATGTGGCTGTCGTTACGCATGCAGGCGAGCCGGTGGCATTATACGAAATACGACCTACCTCCACTATGTCGTATGACGAAGCCAATGCAATGCTGATTACCACCAATCCGGAGATGGATGAGGGTAATATCGCTGTCTATGGCCCTGTTGAGCTTTGAGGTTATACCCAAAGAAGCAATTGGAAATATTTTACGGGCATCCGGTTCTTCTCTCGGTATAATTAACAGCTTGCGTCTGGAAATCGTAATAATTTGTCGTTTATTTTGGCTGTTTAACAATAATCAGTAATTTTGTGGCGTGGAAAAGCTATAATGTCTATTTATGCCGCATCATACTCTTCCTGACGTCATATTAAACGAAAATCAATATATAAAAGATTATGCAGTACTGTCAAGAAAAACGAACTGCTGTAGTCGCAACAATGCTAATGATTTTCATTCTCTCCGCCTGTGGCGGGGGGAGTGAAAATCTTCCGGCAGTTGTCTCGTATAGCAAATGGGATAAGCCCATCCGGGTATCTTCGGTGATTAAGGATGCGTATACTGCCGATGATGAGACTCCCCTTATCAGTGGAGAATCATTCCTGTGTGTTGACGACCATCATCTGTTTGTCGAAGACTTTCAATCTACAGACAAGATTATCCACGTTTTTGACATCACAGGTGGAGATTATATAGGGTCAATTGGCAAATTTGGTGACGGACCATCAGAAATTAATAATCCCGGACACGTCCCTTCGCCGGATAACGGAACTATAGTTGTGATTGACTATGGTCATTGGGAAATCAAGACATTTGATGTAGACTCGGCCTTGAGATATGAGGATTATTCTCCCCGCTCGCTCATAAATCTGTCGGATCTAAGAGGCGCAGATGGTCACCCAGACCGTTTTGTACACATCCACGACGGGTGGGGTGTAGCCCGTCTGATAAAACCAAAACCGAGTGGCCCGGGATTTACCCAAACGCTATGCAGTTTAGACCTAAAGACCGGGACGATGGTGCCGTTTGGAATTCAGGATAATCCTCGAAGATTTCATTCGTCACCAGCGGCATCATACGCCGACAGTGTTGTCGCGGAAGTATCGTCAAATCAGGATATCATAAGGTTATATGATTTGAATGGAAACCTCAAACGGACTATAAAAGGGCCGAAATATGAAAGTCAGCCGAGCCGCGATTTGAGTTTCTATTCCAAGGCCGTGACAGGCGACGGAAAGCTCTTTGCGGTATATTCGGGCGAGGAGTCCTATCTGGGCAAGCAGATAATAGTGTTTTCCCTCGACGGCAAATATCTCTACTCCTATCAACTTCCTGAACTGATAGTAGATATAGCATACAACAGGAAGCACAACAGGCTTTACTTAGCTCTCGACGGCGAGCGGCAGATAGTCTATCTCCCGCTGGACGAGGAGATGTCGCCCCAAGGGTAAGAGCCTCAAAAGGCTGCTGCTCGTCAAATAAGATATTAATTACTATTTTGCTGATTCCGATGCCGCCCACGCCGGAGTACGTTGCGGTGAGTGATTGCTCAGTCCCCTCGGTGCGCGGCGTTCTTCTGAGGAGTGAGGAGAATGGTGATAGTACTTCTTGTTTGATAGTCCCTGAATGAAAAATTTCAAATATTATGCAAAAAATTGTGATAATATAAAAAATATTCGTTAACTTTGTCGACGAAATATAAACTTAATCCCCAGATTTGCTTATGAAACAAAAGCGCTGTCAGGTGTGAAATCAGAAACGAAAAAAATCACATAGTGAGGAAAATCACATAGATAAATCAATCGCATAGATAGATTCATCACATAGTTTAATAATCAAAGTAAAATCAAACATATTATGAAAGTTTTGATAATCGAAAGCCTTATGGTTCTGGCTATTGTCGGAATTATTGGTATGCAGAAGCAAGAGGAGTCCACTCCGGTCTCAGAAATTGCATTAGCTAATGTTGACGCATTTTGTGACAACGGAGGAGAAGTATATGAATACGACAAAGGCTGCCTTGATAAACTGGGTAGTGGCTGCTCTATGGGCCCTTATGACTCGCGACCCAACAAGACCCCGTATAACGATTGATGTTCATGCAGTACTGTCAAGTAAAACGAACTGCTGTAGTCGCAACAATGCTAATGATTTTCATTCTCTCCGCCTGTGGCGGGGGGAGTGAAAATCTTCCGGCAGTTGTTTCCTATAGCAAATGGGATAAGCCCATCCAGGTCTCTTCGGTGATTAAGGATGCGTATACTGCCGATGATGAGACTCCTCTGATAAGCGATATTGCGTTCCTGTATGTTGACAACGACAACCTGTTTATCGAGGACTTTCAATCTACAGACAATATAATCCACGTTTTTGACATTCCCGGTGGACGATATATAGGATCATTAGGCAAATTTGGCGACGGCCCAAATGAAATAAATAATCCCGGTACAGCTTCTTTATCGGAAGACGGTAAGTTAGCGGTTTTTGACTATGGCCATTGGGGAATCAAGACATTTGACGTAGACTCGGCCTTGAGATATGAGGATTATTCTCCTCGCTCGCTCATGAGCCTTTCGGAACTTATAGACGCCGACGGCTTCCCCGACCGCTTTGTGCACGTCCACGATGGCTGGGGAGTGGCCCGCCGGATAAAGTTTAACCCGGAGGGGAATGGATATACTGAATCGTTGTGTAGCTTCGACCTGAAGACCGGGGCCATGGCGCCATTTGGAGTGCAGGATAATCCTCCAAGATTTCATTCGTCTCCTGCGGCATCATATGCCGACAGTGTTGTAGCGGAAGTATCGTCAAATCAGGATATCATCAGGTTATATGATTTGAATGGAAACCTCAAGCGGACTATAAAAGGGCCGAAATATGAAAGTCAGCCAAGCCGAGGCGTTTATTATTATTCCAAGGGCGAGACAGGCGACGGCAAACTCTTTGCGGCTTATTCCGGCGAGGAATCCTACCTTGGCAAGCAGATAGTAGTGTTTTCCCTCGACGGCAAATATCTCTGCTCCTATCATCTCCCTGACCTTATTGGCGATATGGCATATGACAGGAAGCACAACAGGCTTTACTTAGCTCTCGACGGCGAGCGGCAGATAGTCTATCTCCCGCTGGGTGAGGAGCTGGAGCCGGCAGGAGAAGAGCCTCAGGAGCCTACTATTCGGCAAATAAGATAGTAATTACCATTTTGCTGATCCCGAGCCGCCCACGCCGGAGTACGTTGCGGAGAGTGATTGCTCAGTCCCCTCGGTGCGCGGCGTTCTTCTGAGGAGTGAGGAGAATTGTAATTGCACTTCTTGTTTGATAGTCCCTGAATGAAAAATTTCAAATATTTTGCAAAAAATTGTGATAATATAAAAATATTCGTTAACTTTGTCAACGAAATATAAACTTACCCCCCCCCAAAAAAAAATGTGCTTATGAAACAAAAGCGCCGTCAGGTGTGAAATCAGAAACGAAAAAATCACATAGTGAGGAAAATCACATAGTGAGGAGAATCACATGGAATAATCTATCACATAGAATAATCTATCACATAGATAATAATCAAACCAATCACTCAATTTATGAAATTATTTTTAATTGAAAGCCTTATGGTTCTGGCTATTGTCGGAATTGCGGGCATGCAGAAGCAGGAGGAACCCACTCCGGTCTCAGAAATTGCATTAGCCAATGTTGACGCATTTTGCGACGTCGTGGGAGAAGTATATATCGAATATGACAAGGGGTGCCTTGCTGAAGACGGCGAAGGGTGTGTTCTGAGCCCATACGACTATCGGTATGATAAGAAACCGTATAACGATTAAGACGGGGATGAAGAACCTGCAATTATATAAAATTGCGACAGCAACGACAATGCTAATGATTTTCATTCTCTCCGCCTGTGGCGGGGGGAGTGAAAATCTCCCGGCAGTTGTCTCGTATAGCAAGTGGGATAAGCCCATCCAGGTCTCTTCGGTGATTAAGGATGCGTATACTGCCGATGATGAGACTCCTCTGATTAGCAGTAGCTTGCATCTATATATTGTCAACGACAATCTTATTATTGAGGACACTGAATCTACAGACAAGATAATCCACGTTATCGACATCCCAAGTGGACTATATATTGGGTCATTCGGCAAATTTGGCGACGGGCCATCAGAGATAAACAATCCAGGATTTGTTACCTCACCGGAAGACGGTAAGTTAGCGGTGTTTGACTACGGCCATTGGGAAATCAAGGCATTTGACGTAGACTCGGCCCTGAGATATGAGGATTATTCTCCTCGCTCGCTCATGAGCCTGTCGGAACTTAGAGATGCCGACGGCTTCCCCGACCGCTTTGTGCACGTCCACGATGGATGGGGAGTGGCCCGCAGGATAAAGATTAACCCGGAGGGCAGAGGCTATACTGAATCGCTGTGTAGCTTCGACCTGAATACCGCGGCCATGGCGCCATTTGGAGTGCAGGATAATCCTCCAAGATTTCACTCGTCTCCAGCGGCATCATATGCCGACAGTGTTGTAGCGGAGGTTTCGTCAAATCAGGATATCATCAGGTTATATGATTTGAATGGAAACCTCAAGCGGACTATAAAAGGGCCGAAATATGAAAGTCAGCCAAGCCGAGGCGTTCATTATTATTCCAAGGGCGTGACAGGCGACGGCAAACTCTTTGCCATCTATTCCGGCGAGGAATCCTACCTGGGCAAGCAGATAGCAGTGTTTTCCCTCGATGGCAAATATCTCTGCTCCTATCAGCTCCCTGACCTTATTCACGATATGGCATATGACAGGAAGCGCAACAGGCTTTACTTAGCTCTCGACGGCGAGCGGCAGATAGTCTATCTCCCGCTGGACGAGGAGATGGCGCCGGCAGGAGAAGAGCCTCAGGAGCCGATTGCAGAAGCGGTCGAGTCTGATGAGCCGAAGAAGGAAGATAATCCCGATATACTGACACTGATTGAGCCTTATGTAAAGGAAACCATTCCGGTTGAAACGGCCCGTTACACACCTTATAAAGCCTCAGAGTCAGATCTGCCATCCTACTTTATAAGTGTCTTCAATCAGACCAAGACAGATACTGTAAGAATTGACTCCGTCACGGCCGATATCGAATGTAAGATCGACCTGAGGATAAGGAAGATTATTCCGAATCTGATGTTCTCGTTCACCCTCACGCCTGACGCACCGTTGGAGTCGGCCAAGCAGGATGTGAAGCTGACAATCCATTATGACGGTGATAAGAGGAAGGATCTGCCGGTTGTGCTCGTCAAATAGCCCCGTGGCGAGAGCACCCCGACCGTGAGGCCTCAATCCCGGTCAAGCCCCTGGGTTTCTCCCGGTGTCTTATCCGGGCGGTATCTCCCACAGTCATCGTGAAGCAACGAATCATTAAATATCTAAGACGCGCGCTCTACATCTTTTTTGCTATGTATTGCGGATACTGGCTGCTGCAGGTCACCACCTGCTGCTCCTTTCATGCGCCTACTGAATCGATGACCCCCACCATACTGCCCGGCGACGAAGGCATAGTGAATAAATGGAAGCTCGGAGCCAGAATCTTCGATATCCCCGGGGCAATAAAAGGGGATAGGGTCAGAGTATATCGTCTCCCCGGGTATGGCAGAATAGAACGCAACGATATCGCGGTGTTCAACTATCCTCTCACCGGCAAAGATACGGTGGGGATGAATATGCGGAAATATTATTGCAAGAGGATAGTAGCCATTCCCGGGGACACTTTGGAGATAAGGGATTGCAGATATATCGTCAGAGGCTGCGATGAGCCATTGGGCTATGTAGCGGCCCAGAGGAAGCTGTCTCAGCGGATAGGTGGCGCGTCAAACGGCAATGACCGGATATGTCATGAAGCCTGGCCATATGATACGGTCATGGGATGGAGCATCCAAAATCTCGGGCCGCTGGTCATTCCCCGAAAAGGGATGAAGATAGCGATGACCCGCGAAAACACCCTCCTCTACGGGCGTTATATAGCCTGGGAACAGCAGACTTCGCCACCCGTGTGGCAGGATGGGCAGGCGATGATCAATGGCAAGGCGCTGAAGGAATATACTTTCGTAGAAAACTACTATTTTACTGCCGGAGACCGGGCGGAAAACTCAGCAGACTCGCGCTACTGGGGGCTGCTGCCGGAGCCGATGATAGTAGGCGTTGCCGATTTCATATGGGACAGCAAAGACCCCGCCACGGGAGAGCGCCGGTGGGACAGGATATTAACCTCATTGACCGACAGAGGCGCCCTGAGCGACTTAAGCTCACCTAAAGCGAGATAATGGATTGCAATTCCCCCGATTTTCAACCCCTAAACAAAAAAATGAAGAAGAGTTATCTGATTTTTATTGCCGCGATAAGCCTTACATGGATGTCGTGTGTCAACGGGCAACAGGATCCGACCCAAGAAGCGGCGCGGGAACACACCGATGCCCTTTCGCGGACTAATGTCACGACAATCACGCTGGGCGTCAGGCCATTTTCATATGACCTCGTCAGCAATGGAAAGGTTGGAGCCGGGGAGGATGCCGACCTGTTTTTCACTCCCTCGGGCGCGGTGGTCTCCCGCGTGATGGTCAGAAATGGTCAGAGGGTAAGAAAGGGACAAGCTCTGGCCATCCTTGACCGGTTTAAACTCGAAAACGCCGTGGCAACGGCAAAGAACTCACTGGAGCGGGCGCGCCTCGACCTGGCTGACGCGCTGATAGGGCAGGGGTATGACCCTGAAAAGATGGCGGAAATCCCCGACGAAGTGGTGAAGCTCGCGCGCCTGCGCAGCGGGGTGGCACAGGCCGAGGTGCAGCTCCGCGAAGCCGAGCGTGCCCTCGACGACGCGACTCTGCGGGCGCCCTTTGACGGCATCATCGCCAATCTGACCCAGAAAGCGGGAAATATTCCCGATGGATCTAAGCCCTTTTGCCGCGTGATGTCGACGGGGGGAATGGAGGTCGTTTTCCCTATCCTTGAAAGTGAGCTGGCTCTTGTCCATGCCGGCGACGCCGTGGAGGTGACATCGTTCACGTCAGGCGACACTTACCACGGGCGCATAACATCTATCAATCCGGTCGTTGACAAAAACGGCATGGTGGAGGTGTGTGCATCCGTCGGCGGCCCGACAGGTCTTTACGATGGCATGAATGTAAGGGTGAGCGTCAAGCGCGAGGTAGATAAAGCCCTGATCGTGCCTAAGAGCGCGGTGGTGCTCCGCAGCAATGGCCGTCAGGTGGTGTTTACCAACAAAGGGGGCAAAGCCATCTGGAACTATGTGGCCACCGGGCTGGAGAATATGAGCGAATATGTCATAACCGAAGGCCTGAAGGAAGGTGATGAAGTGATAGTGAGCGGCAATATCAACCTTGCCCATGAAGCCCCGGTAAAAGTCATCAACGACTGATGGTAAAGTTTCTTATCAATAGGCCGATAGCGGTAGTAATGGCGTTTCTGGCGGCGGTGATTATCGGCGCCGTGACCTATTTCGCCCTGCCGGTGTCGCTCCTGCCGGCCATCGACATCCCGCAGATCACGGTGCAGATCACAGGCCGCGGCATCGGGGCGCGTGAGCTTGAAAACACCGTGACGACCCCGGTCCGCCGCCAGCTCCTTCAGGTAGGCGGGCTGGATGAAATCAGAAGCGAGACCCGCGACGGCCTCGGCATCATAAGGATGCAATTTGAGTATGGCGTCAATACCGACCTGGCTTTTATCGAAGTCAACGAGAAGATTGACGCCGCGATGAACTCACTCCCCCGCGAGACCCCGCGCCCCAAAGCGATCAAAGCCTCGGCGACCGATATCCCGGTGCTCTATCTCAACATGACACTGAAAGATGACTCCGGCGATTTCCTCGCCATGTCGGAGCTGGCCGACAATGTGGTGCGCCGCCGTATCGAGCAGTTGCCCCAGGTGGCCATGGTCGATGTGACCGGTATCCCTTCACGTCAGCTGCGCATCACGCCCGACCATGATGCCCTGTCGGCCATGGGGCTCGGCATTACCGACATAGAGTCGGCTATCGCAGCCAACAACACCGAGACGGGGAGCATGACCGTAAGAGACGGCTATTATGAATATAACATCAATATCTCCAATCAACTGCGGACGGCCGAAGATCTCGAGAGCATATCCATCCTCAAGGGCGACAGGCTTATGCGCCTGGGCGACTTCTGCCGGGTGGAAATAGTGGACGACAACCCCGACGGATATTCATATTGCAGGGGCAAGCGGGCCGTGACCCTCGCTATCATCAAGCAAGGCGATGAGAATATGTCGGCCCTCAAAGAGTCGTTGCAGCAGACGGCAGCCTATTTCTCAGAGCTCTATCCTGAAATCGAATTTACCGAGAGCCGCAATCAGACGGAGCTTCTCGACTATACGATCTCCAATCTGGTCCAGAACCTCGCGCTCGGGTTTCTGCTGGTCTTTCTGCTGACGGTGCTGTTTATGGGCGACATCCGCGCGTCGATCGTCATCGGTATCAGTATCATATCCTCGGTCATAATCACTTTCCTGCTGTTTTATCTGTTCCATATCAGCATCAACATCATATCCTTGTCGGGCTTGATTCTGGCTGTCGGGATGATGATTGACAATTCGGTGATTGTTACCGAAAACATCACTCAATACCGTCAGCGCGGCCTGGCCCTGCTCCCGGCCTGCGACAGCGCTACGTCGGAGATGATCACGCCGATGCTGTCGTCGTCGCTGACCACCGTAGCGGTATTTGTCCCGCTGGTGTTTATGAGCGGCATCGCCGGAGCCATATTCCGCGATCAGGCTTTTGCGATCACGGCGGGCCTTGCCGTGAGCTACATCGTAGGCATAATGCTGCTCCCGGTGCTTTATCGGATTGTCTACAGCAATGCCGGCAAAAAGAAGAAAGAGGGGAGCGCAGGCAGCAAGGGTGAGAAACTCAACGCCCGGCTCACCGCCGGCTACACGGCAATCATCGACCTGTGTTTCAGGCATAAGACCATTTGCCTGACGCTGACAGCGCTGACTATCCCGATGTGTGTGTGGCTCTTCAGGGTATTGCCCGTCGAGCGCATGCCCCGGATCGAGCGCACCGAGACAGTGATGCGCATCGACTGGAATGAGGGAATAAGCCTTGAGGAAAACACCCGGCGCGTCAGGGAGCTGATAGCGGCGGTAGACACGTCGGCAGTAGCCTTTCACTCGGCCTATATCGGCGTGCAGGACTTCCTTCTTGATGCGGGGTCGGAGCTATCCACCACCGAAGCCGAGATCTACTTCCGCAGCCACAGGCCTGACCGGATAAAGACCATAAATCAGCAGCTGGAAGCGGCTCTGACATCCTCCCACCCCCGGGCCTCGGCCGAATATCTCCCGGCAGAAAATATCTTTGAAAAGATATTTTCGACCGATGAAGCCGAGCTTGAGGCACGCCTTTTCAACCGCAATAAGAGACAGGATTTCAATCTCGACAGCCTGATAATGCTCGAAAGCCGGATTACCGACCTTACCACCCCGCTGCGCGAGAGGCTCCGGCTGGTAATCGACCGGGAGAAACTGCTGCTCTATAATGTCAGTTACAGCGATGTGGCGCGGGTGCTGGCAACCTCATTCCGTGGCAACACCATAGGGACCCTCAGATCATATCAGCAATATCTCCCCATATCTATAGCCGGGAGTGACCAGACGGTTGAGCAGGTCCTCTCGGGCAGCCTCGTCAACAATATTCCGCTGTCGGCGCTGGTAAGGGTGGAGCGCGAGCAAGACATCAAGAATATCACTGCCGGAGCCGATGGCGAATATATCCCCCTCGACTTTGACAGCGAGGCCGATCCGGGGGCTAAAATGACTGAAATACAGGAAGTGATTGATGCCGATTCCGATTGGGAAGTAAGTTTCACAGGCTCCATATTCTCCAACCGCAAGATGATGCGCGAGCTGACGGTGATCCTCCTGGTGTCGATCCTGATGATGTATTTTATCCTCTGCGCCCAGTTTGGCAGCTTCGTGCAGCCGCTGATAGTACTTGCCGAGATACCGATTGACACGGCGTTTGCCCTGATAACATTATGGATCTGCGGGCATACCCTTAACCTGATGTCGGCAATAGGCATTATCGTCACCTGCGGTATCGTGGTCAATGACTCCATCCTCAAACTGGATGCCATCAATGAGCTGCGCGGGCAGGGGATGCCGCTGATGAAAGCCATCCACACCGCCGGCGAGCGCCGCCTCAGACCGATAATCATGACCTCGCTGACCACCATCTTCGCCATGATCCCGACCCTTTTCACCCACGATATGGGCTCAGAGCTCCAGCAGCCCCTCGCTATTGCCATGATAGGCTCGATGGTGATAGGCACTCTGGTGAGCATTTTTATCATACCAATCATTTATTGGTTAATTTACCGCAAAGATGAAAAAACTGCTGCTTAGCCTGCTGATCCTTCTCCCTGCCATAATGCAGGGCCAGGGCGTCAACCTCACGCTCAGGCGCACTATCGAGATAGCCAACGACTCATCCCTCCAGGCCTTCAGGGTAAAAAATATCTATCTCTCGAGCTACTGGAGCTTCCGCTCCTATAAAGCGGCGCGCCTGCCGAGCCTCACGATGAATCTTACTCCGGCGTCATACAACAGATATATCCGCCAGCGATATGACTCGCAGGAGAATATCGACGTCTATCGTGCCCAGCAGATGTATGGCGCTTATGGCTCGCTCAACATTACCCAAAATTTCGACCCCCTCGGCGGCACATTCTATCTCGAGAGCGGTCTGGAATATATCCACAATTTCGGCGACTATACCGGAAATCAGTTTTCCTCAATCCCCATAAGGCTCGGTTATCGCCAAAACCTCCTCGGCTACAACGCTTTCAGATGGGACCGTAAAATCGAGCCCCTCAAATATGAGAAAGCAAAGAAAGAGCTTATCAGGAATATGGAGGGAGTGGCCGAAACCGCCGTCAACTACTACTTTGCCCTTGCTCTGGCGCAGGAAGAATATCGTCTTGCGGTCAATAATTTAGCATCGAGCGACACCCTCTACATAGCCGGCGAGCGCCGCTTCAAAATCCAGGCCATCTCAGAGGCCGATCTCCTGACACTCAAGCTCGACCGCGTCAATGCTCAAAACACCCTCGAAAACGCCCGTATAAGTCTCAAGAGGGCTATGTTTAGCCTTGCCAACTATCTGGGCATGGAGCAAAACACCGAGATCGCGGTCACCCTCCCCCCGGCACCTCTGGCCAGGGAGATACCGGTCGACGTGGCGCTCAGTCAGGCCCGCCTCAATAATCCTGACCTGCTTCAGCATCAGCAGAATATTCTCGAGGCACGGAGAGACCTCAACCGAACGAAGATGGAGTCGCGCTTCAATGCCAATCTCAATGCATCAATCGGCTTCAATCAGGTTGCACCGACTTTGGGCGCGGCCTATGACAATCTGCTGCGTCAGGATCTTGTGGCTCTGACGATCTCAATCCCGATAATAGACTGGGGAGTGAGAAAGGGCAAGGTAAATATGGCTCGGAACAACCTGAATGTGGTGGAGATAGCGGCTAAGCAGCAGGAGCTCACAATAGAGGAAGACGTGGTGATGACAGTCAGTGACTTCAATATCCAGCAGCGGCTCGTGGCTTCGGCATCGGAGGCCCTCGACCTTGCCGACATGGCCTATGAGCGCACCAAGCAGCGCTTCCTTATCGGCAAGGCCGACCTCAATTCGCTCACCCTCGCCCAGTCGCGCCAGCAGAGCGCCGCCTCCAACTATATCCGCTCTCTCCAGAACTATTGGCTCAGCTATTACCGGCTGCGCAAGCTCACACTCTATGACTTTGAATATAATCGGCTGATCGACATCGAATGAAACGCTCATTCTCCATAATAGTAACCTTCATCTCACTGGCCATCCTCGGACTGGTGCTCATCCCGCGCCTTCCGGTCAAGCTGATGCCGTCGAGGACTCTTCCGAGCCTTACGGTGTCGTTTTCGATGCCCGATGGTGCAGCGAGGGTGGTTGAGCGGGAGGTGACCTCCAGGTTGGAGGGACTATTGGCGAGAATAGGCGGTGTCAAGGAGATCAATTCCAGGTCAGACAACGGCGGCGGTTACATAACCCTCGGCTTTGACAAGTATACCGATATGGAGAAGGCCCGGTTTGAGGCCTCAACCATTATCCGCCAGGCCTGGCCCCAGATGCCCGCCGGAGTTTCTTATCCTTCAATCTCAGCCTCGCGGACCCTGGCACAGGCCTCGCGCCCCGTCTTGTCTTATACCCTCGTCGCCCCGGAGCTCTCTTCAAAGATCATGAGTTATGCCGAAGACAATATTCAGCCGATCATAGGGCGGCTGAGGGGCGTCGACAGAGTGAGGTTTTCGGGGGGAGCTCCTATGGAGTGGCGGCTTACCTACGACAGCGACATTTTGCAATCGATGGGCCTGACACCCTTCGAGATCAGGGAAGCCATAGCAGAGCAGTCGCTCACCACTTTTTTGGGCTCGGGCATGACCGACACGGGCGAATGGCTGTCGGTGGTGAGCAGCGGCTCCCCGGGCTCCGGCGAGGACTTTGATCTGTCAAGGATTTACCTCACCACCCCCGATAGCGTCGTCGTGAGCCTCGACAGGCTTGTGACGGCCGAATATACAGAGGCTGAGCCGACAAGCTACTATCGTGTCAACGGCCTGACCTCTATCTATTGCAACATCTATGCCGAGGAAGATGCCAATCAGCTCGATGTGGCGCGCAGGGTGAGAGAGGCTGTCGGGGGCTTAAACCTCCCGGTCGGTTACAGCATGATTATCAACTACGATTCTACCGAAAGCATATCGGAGGAGCTCCACAAGATATATGTCAGGACAGGCCTGACGCTGATAATTCTGCTTATCTTCGTGGCGCTGACAACGCTCAACTGGCGCTATACGATGGTGATAACGATTTCGCTCGGTCTGTCCCTTGCCGTGGCGGTAATCTTCTATTATCTGCTCGGAATAGAAATCCAGCTTTATTCACTCGCCGGAATCACGATTTCGCTCAATCTGATGATCGACAATGTAATCGTCATGGGTGACCATTACCGGAGGAAGAAAAATCTCCGGGCATTCTCAGCCATCCTTGCCGCTACGTTGACGACCATAGGGGCTCTCGGCATCGTGTTTTTCCTCGATGATGAGCTGAGGCTCAATCTCCAGGACTTCGTGGCGGTGGTCATCATCAATCTGACAGTCTCTCTTGTCGCCAGCCTGTGGCTCGTCCCGGCGCTGATAGAGCGCATGGGGGTCTATCGTAAATCAGGCGCATTGTCGCGCCGGAGGGCGCGGATCATCCACAGCCTCAACAGATGGTATGCAGCCTTCATCCGCTTTGCCCGGCGCTGGCGCGTGGCTTTCATCATTGCCGCCGTGCTGGCCTTCGGCCTGCCCGTGTTTATGCTTCCCAATAAGATAGAGGGATGTGAGATTTATAACAAGACTTTTGGGTCGCATATCTATACCGAGACCATCCGCCCGTGGGTGGACCGTATTCTCGGCGGCTCGCTCCGATTGTTTGTCAGGGATGTCTATGAAGGGAGCAACATCAACCGCGAGATAACCGACCCGACCCTTCAGATCTCAGCCTCCCTCCCCAATGGCTCGACTCTCAGCCAGATGGATGAACTGATAAAACGGATGGAGACTTTCCTTTCGGGCTTCAATGAGATAAGTCAGTTCCGGACCGACATCAATTCACCCTATCAGGCAAATTTCTCAGTGAAATTTACCAAGGAGGCAGCGCGCAGCGGATTTCCCTATCGGCTGAAAAGTGATGTAATCACCAAAGCCCTGACGATGGGCGGCGGAAGCTGGGCTGTCTACGGCCTTGAAGACCGGGGCTTCAACAACAGTGTCAGGGAAGACGCCGGCTCCTTCAAAGTGAAGCTCATGGGATATAACTACGACGAACTGGAGGCTATCGCCCAGCGGGTAAAGCAGCAGTTGCTCACCTACAAGCGCATCAGAGAAGTGGTGGTCAATTCAGATTTCACCTGGTATAAGAGCGACTATACGGAGTTTACTCTGGCGATTGACCGCGACGCCATGGCCCGCGCCAAGATTGATTTCGCAACACTGCAAAACGCCCTTTCCCCGATATTCGGCCGGGATATTTACTGCGGTACGACCCCTGGATCCGATAAGATACAGCTCTCGTCGGGTCAGAGCCGGCAGTATGATGTGTGGGCACTGATGAACATTCCTCTTCCCGCCGGAGACGGCCGCTTCGTCAGGCTCGCCGATTTTGCAGTGATAGAGCGCGGAGCCGCGCCCAAATCTATCGCCAAGGAAAACCAGCAATATCGCCTCTGCCTGCAATATGAATATGTCGGCGCCCAGTCGCAAGGCGATAAGGTCCTCAAGCAGGAAATAGAAGCCATCGCCAAGACACTCCCCATAGGCTACACCATCGCCGACGGTCGCGACCAATATGACTGGAAAAGTCGCTCGAAGACCAATTACGCCCTGCTCGCCCTTATCATAGTGATAATATTCTTCACTGCGGCTATCCTATTCGACTCCCTCAGGCTCCCTCTGATAGTCATCTCCATGATCCCCCTGAGCTTCATAGGAGTGTTTATGATATTTTATCTTACGAAGACAAATTTCGATCAGGGGGGCTTTGCCTCGCTCGTCTTGCTCTGTGGCATCACCGTCAATGCCGCCATCTATCTCATTAACGAATATATCCATACCCGGGGCAACTTCCTCCGGGCCATAAACACAAAGATTATCCCCATCCTTCTGACCGTCATAAGCAGCATTCTCGGCTTTATACCCTTCTTTATCGGCCGTGAAAATTTCTGGTATCCCATGGCTTTGGGTGTTATCGGAGGCCTGATAGCCTCACTCATCGCCCTCTTTATAATCCTCCCGATCTTGCTTCCGCGCCATAAATCTCGCCGGTATTCCAATCCGTAATACTCCCGGCAATATTTTTTTACTACCTTTGCGGCGGATGAACGTTTGTAAAGAATATAATATGAAGCGATTTTGTCTTGCTGCGCTTACAGCTGCGGTGCTAAGCGCTTGCTCGTCCGGGCAGAAGGGCTCCGATAGCGGAGCGCCTGGCGGCGATGCCCCTGCTCAGGGGCTTGATATGAATGGCCTGCGGGGCGACTGGCGCCTCGCGTCGTATCGCATAGATTGCGCGACGGAAACGTTTGAGGCTGATAATAGCTATATCCTCTCCTTCAATGGGGGTGACAACTCTTTCGGCCTTACCACCGACTGCAACATGATAGGCGGCGCTTTGACCGGCTCCGGAGATACCATCAGATTTATTAACGTGATGGTCACCGAGATGGCCTGCGACAATATGACCGTGGAGGAGAATATGCTTCGCCTTCTCGGCGACTCTACGGCCTATGCCATTCCGGGCCCCGACACACTGACCCTGACAGCTCCATTCATAGGCTCCGCTACCTTCGTCAAGGCGGCCTCAGGGAGCCTGGACTGAGCATATCTTCAGTGCCGGGCATCGTCACTTGATCAGTCTGCCGGCTGGTCGATGCTGCGCATGAGGTTTACGGCGTCGACATAGCTGATGATGCCTTGAGCCACGGCGCGCGCGTTGGACATTGCGTGGACCACGGTGGCTTGATTGCCCGAGACGTCGCCGCCGGCAAAGACGCCTTTGCGAGTGGTCATCCCGTAAGGCACGTCACGGGTGATGGCAAATCCGTTGTCATCGACCTCAATGCCGCGGGTTGTCGAGACAATGCGGCTGGCCGGGCGGCTTCCTACGGCCAGGAGCACCGTGTCAGCCGTGACGGTGATGGTGCGCCCCGGGCTTTCGAGGGTCACATTATGGCGGCCGTCTCCGTCGGGCGAGATGGCCGTGATTGAAGTGTCCCACATGAAGCTGACCCCTTCGGCCACGGCCTCGTCATATTCGGCCTTGAGGGCAGTCATCTGGTCGATATTGCGATAATAAACGATAGTGACCATAGACGCACCGAGCCGGAGCGCCGTCCGGGCGGCATCCATGGCGGTGTTGCCGCAGCCCACTACGTAGACCTCGTCGCCCGGATTGACGGGCACTTCGTTGCGGCCTATAAGGCCCTCGTTGTAGAGCCCCACCCGACGGAGGAAGTAGATGGCCTGCCATATGCAGGAGCTACGGTTGCCGTCGATGGGGAGCTTGCGGGGCTTGCCGGTGCCGGTGCCCATAAAGATGGCGTCGAAGCCACGCTCAAAGAGCTCGTCGATGTTGAGGTCGGGGCCTATGGTCACTCCCGTGTTGATGCGCACTCCGAGCTGGCGTATCTTCTCGATCTCGCTCTTGACAATATCTTTGGGGAGGCGATATTCGGGGATGCCAAACATCAGAATGCCTCCGGGCTGAGGCTCCATCTCAAATATCTCTACGTCAAAACCTTGGCGCGCAAGCTCGCCTGCCACGGTGAGGCCTGACGGGCCGCTGCCTATTACGGCCACCCGGCCGCGCTGCTTCTGGACGATGGGCTGGCGCGAGAGCTTCATGTCGGTGTCGAAGTCGGCCACAAACTGCTCGAGGCGTCCGATATGGATATGCTCCCCTTTCTTGCCGAGGACGCAATGGCCCTCACACTGACGCTCGTGGGCGCAGACGCGACCGCAGACGGCGGGAAGATTGCTCTTGGCGTTGATGATGCTCATTGCATTGCCGAGATTTCCCATCGACAGCTCGTGGATCCAGTCGGGAATATCATTTTCGACAGGGCACCCTTTACGGCACTGAGGCACCTTGCAGTTGAGGCATCGCTTGGCTTCGGCGATAGCCTCGGCCATGGTATATGCAGTATTTTCCAATGGAGAATAGTCTAAAGGAGGATGATAGATAGGCCACAAAAGTAATCAAAAATCTCATTAGTTGTACCTCCCGGAGCGCTTTATTAGGCTCTGAGGCCATTGCGGAGGGGCTTTTTGCTCTAAGAATTATCGTGGGGGCGCGTGAAAGAAGGCCGGGGAAGCGTCTTCAGAAAGAGGAGGACCAGAGGATGGGACGGCCGGCGGCGAGGGAGGCCGGGGCATCGATAATGCGCTGGTTGGATGAGCCGCGAAACTGGAGGCGGGTGTCGCGGAGAGATTCGATATAAGGGCCGTCGACGATGACGTCGACGCTCTCGGCCAGGGCTCGCCCCCGGGGAGTGGCAATGAGGTCGTCGAAGTGGAAGCCTGTGTAGAGCCATACGGTGTGGCCCCGGTGGCGGATGGCTCGGGCAAGAGCCGCGGCTTCATCGGCCTGATAGGCAGGGTCGCCCCCGGAGAGGGTCACGTCGAGGTCCATCACGGCAAGGCGGCGGTCAAGATCACTGACCGTTATCTCATAGCCGCCATCAAAGGGATGGGATTGGGGGTTGTGGCAGCCGGGGCAGTCGTGGGCGCAGCCGGCAAAGTAGACGGCGGCCCGGAAGCCCGGGCCGTCGACTGTGGTAGCCTCAATGATGTCGAGGATGCGCATTGTTTCTTGCCGCTGGGAGATTATTTATGGACCACGCGGTCGTTGAGCTCGGCGAGCTTGGCGTTGTTCCAGCGGTCGGTGGTGCCCACAAGGTAGCCGGTGATGCGCTGGAGGCGGTCGATGTGGGAGGAGCCACATTCGGGGCACTCGGCGAGGTCGTCGGAGGCATCTTCGTAGCCGCAGTTCATGCAGCGGTTGCGATTGTGATTGACCGAGCAGTAGCCGATATTGTTTTTATCCATCAGGTCTACTATCTGGGCGATAGCCTCGGGATTGTGGGTAGCGTCGCCGTCGATCTCCACATAGAAGATGTGGCCTCCGCGGGTGAGCTCATGGTAGGGGGCTTCGATGCGGGCCTTGTGGGCGGGGGAGCACTTGTAGTAGACCGGGACGTGATTGGAGTTGGTATAGTAGATTTTATCCGTGATGCCGGGGATGATGCCGAAGCTCTTGCGGTCTTTGGCGGTAAATTTGCCGGAGAGGCCTTCGGCCGGTGTGGCGAGGATGGAGAAGTTGTGGCCGTAGCGCTCGGAAAATTCGTTGGCGCGCGAGCGCATGTGGCTTACGATGCGCAGGCCCAGTGCCTGAGCTTCATCACTCTCGCCATGGTGGTGGCCGGTGAGGGCCACCAGACACTCTGCCAGGCCTATGAAGCCGATGCCGAGAGTGCCCTGGTTGATCACGGGCTCGATGGTGTCGTCGGGGCCGAGGATGTCGCTGCCGTTCCAGAGGTGAGACATCAGCAGGGGAAATTGCTTGGCCAGGGCGGTCTTCTGGAAGTCGTAGCGGTCGCAGAGCTGGCGGGCCACTATCTCGAGATTTTCATCGAGCTTGGCAAAAAATCGTGCTATGCGCTCCTCGGGGTCTTTGATGGGCATGCACTCGATGGCCATGCGGACGATGTTGAGGGTCGAGAAGCTGATGTTGCCGC
>CAZAUV010000028.1:0-20954 GCA_964488335.1 uncultured Bacteroides sp. | reverse complement strand
GATCGACGATATCATCATCTTCTATCGCGACGGCCGCTATAAGGTGACCCGCGTGGCCGACAAGCTCTTCGTAGGCAAAAACATCATCCATATAGGCATCTACCGCCGCGCCGACAACCGGACGATCTACAACGCCATCTATCAGGACGGCCGCGGAGGGACATTCTTCATGAAGCGCTTTGCCGTGACCGGCGTCAACCGCGACAAGGAGTATAACCTCACCGCCGGCACCCCCGGCTCGCGCGTGGCCTACTTCTCGGCCAACGCCAACGGCGAGGCCGAAGTGGTCCGCGTGACCCTCAAGCCCAAGCCCCGCCTGAAGACGCTCCAGTTTGACGTAGACTTCGCCGAGATGGCCGTCAAGGGGCGCTCGGCCCGCGGAAACATCGTCACGCGCAACGAGGTCCACCGCTTTACCCTCAAGGAGCGCGGTCGCTCCACCCTCGGCGGACGACAGGTGTGGTTTGATCCCGACGTCCTCCGCCTCAACTACGACGGCCGCGGCGACTTCCTCGGCGAGTTTGGCCCCGACGACCTCGTCCTCGTAATCCTCAAATCGGGAGAATATTACACCACTACGGCCGACTCCTCCAACCACTACGACGACAATATCCTCCTGATCGAGCGCTTCGACCCCGAAAAGGTCTGGACAGCCATCCTCTTCGACGCCGACCAAGGCTTCCCCTACCTCAAGCGCTTCCCCCTCGAGCCCTCGGCCCGCAAGCAGAGCATCATAGGCGACAACCCCGCCAGCCGCCTCCTCGAGCTCACCGACGCGCCCTCGCCACGCTTCCTCATCACCTCCACCGACCCCGAGAAAGCCCCCCGCGAGATCATGGCCGACGAATTTATCGCCGTCAAGAGCTTCCGCGCCAAAGGCAAGCGCCTCACCACCGACCTCACCGCCGCCATCACCCCCCTCCCCGAAGAAGACCCGGCCCCGTCAGATCTTGGCTCCTCCGTGGAGGGAGCTTCAGCTCCCGACGATCCATCTCGTGGAGACGAAGAAGACCGCAAAACGGTCGCCGCCCCGTCAGATCTTAGCTCCTCCGTGGAGGGAGCTTCAGCTCCCGGCTTCGTCGAGCGCAGCGACGACGACCCCAGCGATGACGCCTCGGAGCGCAGCGACGCCCCGTCCGGGAAGCGCAGCGACCCCCGCGGCGATGACGCCTCGGCGTCGCGAATCGCCGACGGCTACATCGAGCGCAGCGACGACGAAATACGCGACGAAATCAACGGCCAGGGCCGCATCTTCTGACGCCCACCCCACCCCGAAGAGGTGAAACTCAGAATAGCCCCGCAGGGTAGGCCGCGAGGCGTCGGAGCCGCGGAGCGGCGATATTGTGTGTAACCCCATACGACCGGAGGGAGTGTGGGGATAGCGACCCGCCCTCTCAGCAGGGTAGGCCGGGAGGCGTCGGAGCCGCGGAGCGGCGATATTGTGTGTAACCCCATGTGAAGCGAAGCGGAACATGGGGCATATATCCTACCCAACCGACAGAGCTTCGGAGAGGCGATATTGTGGTATAATCATCAGTCTACCAGCAGGGTATCTTCATAGTATCTACCACGATATCGCCTCTCCGAGGCTCTCCTGCCATTGTGATTCTCAACCCCACGTTCCGCTCCGCTTCACGTGGGGTTACCCACAACCCGCCTCTCCGAGGCTCTCGATGCCGTTATCTCCGATTCTATCCACACCCTTAAGTAAACAGCATTACCCCGATACCCCACCACCTGAAACCGCCACCAATGTAGGGTCGCGATATATCGCGACCCCAGCGACCACGCAGGGTAGGCCGTGAGGCGTCGGAGCCGCGGAGCGGCGATATTGTGTGTAACCCCATGTGAAACGAAGCGGAACATGGGGCATATAGGCTACCCAACCGACAGAGCCTCGGAGAGGCGATATTGTGGTATAATCATCAGTCTACCAGCAGGGTATCTTCATGGTATCTACCACGATATCGCCTCTCCGAGGCTCTCCTGACATTGTGATTTTCAACCCCACGTTCCGCTACGCTTCACGTGGGGTTACCCACAACCCGCCTCTCCGAGGCTCTCGATGCCGTTATCTCAGTAACCCCATACGACCGGAGGGAGTGTGGGGATAGCGCCAATGATAGAGTATGGAGCCTCGAAGAGGCGATATTGTGAAGGAGAGCAACCACGACATCACCCGCTCCGCGGGCTCCGTCACGCAACGCGACCGCATCATCACGCTCTCGCCGCCCCCCTTGTCGCGGCCCTTCGGGGCGCAATAGAATGCAAATTAGCCCTTTACCCCGGGTTTCACCCGGGGCTACTCAGGGTCATGCCCCTTCGGGGCGCTCATCCGCCCCATCCGCCGAAATCTTTCGGCGTACGCCTCCCGCCGCCGTCTTGTCTCGCCCCTTCGGGGCGCTCATCCGCCCCATCCGCCGAAATCTTTCGGCGTACGCCTCCCGCCGCCGTCTTGTCACGCCCCTTCGGGGCGCTCATCCGCCGACATCATTCCGCGACCTCGGCGGCGGCGCGGAGGGCGGCGTCGAGGATGGGGTCGAGGCCGGCGGCGGTGGCCTCCGGGCCGAAGGTCACGCGGATGTCGGGGGCCACGCCGTCTTCCGTAAGCCGGCCCAAGGGGTCGAGCATCGGGCACGCCGAGAGGCGGAGGGTCCATCCACACGGCAGCGACGATGACAGCGGGACACCTCCGCCGCCACCGGTGACATCGCCTATCTGCGTGACATTGGGGAGAGTGCGCATAAACGCCGCGAAGAAGTTGGCCGACGAAAATGTCGAGCGGTTGGTCAGCAGCATCACCGGCTTGGCCGTCCAGAGGATATGCCCGGCGGGGGGAGTGAAAGTGATCGGCTCGGGGGGTGAGAAATCGTTGTGGCCCGGGCCGGTCTTGTGGCGGATGAAGGCCCCGGGGCCGGGGGCGTCGATAAAGCGCTCGGCCAGAGTCTGGGCCGCCGTAAGCTCGCCGCCGCCATTGTTGCGGATGTCGATGATGAGGGCGGGGGCGAGGCGCAGCCGCGAGAGGATGAAGTCGAGATTGCCCTCGCCGAGCGGACCGCCGGCAAAGGAGCTCACGCGCAGATAGCCCACCCCGGTGCCGGGGATGATGGCATAGGTGTAGGCCCCGAGCTGCTCATATTGCCCCCGGAGGTAGATCTGCGTGACGGTGCGCTCGTCAAACGACTCGGGATAGGGCGCCCACCAGCCGGTGTAGTAGCTCGTGCCGTAGGGCGACGACAGATTGACGTGGCCGTCGCGGAGGATGTCGAGCATCTCGCTCATGGTCAGATACATAGAATAAGCGCTCATCTCCGCCGCAAAGCGCGGGGCAAAGGCCGAGTAGACCGAGTCCCAGTCAACACCCTGCTTGTCGAGGAAGCAATAGCGGGTGTCGATTATCTCCCAGAGGGCGCGGAAATTACCCGTGCCGTCGTTGGGGGAGTCGAGGAGGCCGCCGTCGTGACACGCCGGGAGCGCCATCAGGGCGGCGAGGATAGGGATAAGGAGCTTAGAACGCATACCGGAGCTGAGTGGAGGGGGACCGACGGGGGTCGATGGAGATAAACGATTGAGTGATGCCGACAACGAGCGAATGGCGCGCGAGATTGAAGGCCAGGCCGCCCGCCTCCTCCGTCGACAGGCGGAGGGCATAGCCGAGGCGGAGCGAGGTGGCCCCGAGGCGGATATCGGCCGCCAGGAGCGAGGAGAGGGCTATCCGGGAGCCGGGCCAGGCGAAATGGACCAGCCCGCCGTGCGGGCCCTCATATATCTCATAATAAAGCTGGCCGTAGGCCGGGCTGAAAAATGCCCCGAGGAGCTGAAGCGAAGGCGAGAGCGAGAGGTCGACGGCCACGCGCCCCAGGCGCAGCGGATAGGCGGCGCGCCCCATGGCGCCGATGGTGGCGCCGGCGTGGGCGCCGACGGGATTGTTGCCGTTGGAAGGGCGGTAGTCGGCCCTCGCCGAAAGAAAAAGCCCAGGGCCGATGGCGAGCGACAGGCCGCAGGGGAGGGGAGCGGGGCGCCAGAGAGCGCCCATACCGGCCTCGAAGGCCGCGCCCCAGATGATGCCCGAGCCGGCGGTGGAGCGTGTGTGGGTGTGGTCGAGGTCGAGCTCCAGAGCCAGACGGCGGCTCCAGCTCCCGGGGCGCGACGCGAGGGCCTGAGCGCGCTCATAGCCCAGGGAGAAGCCGGCGCCGGAGGTAGAGAAGGGGGCTAAATAGGCATCGGCCAGGCGGGTATACCCCCCGGCAACCATCCAGGAGGCCGTGACAGGCCGCTCCTGAGCCGCCGCTGTCAGCGCGGCCAGGACGAAGAGGAGCAGCGAGAATATATGTTTCATAAAGGCCCCGGGGATCAGTTGTTGATTTTCAGAGAGGTGCCGTTGAGCTTGCGGAAGAGGTCGAGGGCATAGACGTCGGTCATGCCGCTGACGTGGTCCACTACCGCCTGGAGCTTGCCGTAGAGGCTCGGCGCCGCAACGTCATATTGCTGGGGCACCTGAGAGAGGAGCAGCCGCGAATAATTGAGCCCCGGGCGGCGCACGGCGTCGACAAGGCGCTCCATCAGCTCGGTGATGATGCGATTGCCCGCCAGCTCGATGTCGACAACATCGGGCGAGCGGTAGATGCGCGCCCAGGAGAGGGCGTCGCAGCGCTCGTAGCCCTCCCGCTCGAGCGGCGGGATATGGTCGAGCAGACACCCCTCGAAACGCCCCCTGAGGATGGCCTCTTCCGAGTCGGCGAAGGCATCGGCAGTGGCGGTGACGAGCAGGCCTATGACGCAAGAGCGGAGATAGGAAATCTTCTCGTTGGGGTCGTCTACCGTGGCCATCCGCCCGGCCATGTGGGCGCGACGCTTCTCGGTGAAGAAGGCCATGAAATGGTCGATGACCTCGCCCGTGGATATGATGCCGAGCTTATGGGCATCCTCGATGTCCATCACCTCATAGCATATATCATCCGCCGCCTCAACGAGATAGACCAGCGGATGGCGAGCATAGGCCAGCCCGTCGACATCGGTGCGCCGGATCATGCCCAAGGTGTCGGCCACCCGGCCAAACGACTCCACCTCCGAGTCGAAGAAGCCAAACTTATTGACCCCATCGGGCGCCAGAGTAGACTCATAAGGATATTTCACAATGGCGGCCAGAGTGGAATAGGTCATGGCAAATCCTCCCGGGCGCCGCCCCTTGAAGGGGTGGGTGAGCAGGCGGAAGGCATTGGCATTGCCGTCAAAAGAGGTCATATCGGTCCACTGCCGGAGGGTCAGCTCGTCGCGGAGGTCGGCTCCCGCTCCCTCGCTGAAAAAGGTGGAGATGGCCTTCTCGCCCGAGTGGCCGAAGGGTGGATTGCCCAGATCGTGGGCCAGACAAGCCGCGGCGACGATCTCGCCCATCGACTCGAGCTTCGCGGCCCAGGGCTGATGAGAGTGTCGCCCCATGATGCGCATCATCACCTCAGTGGCGAGCGAGCGCCCCACCGTGGCCACCTCCACGCTGTGGGTCAGGCGGTTGTGGACAAAGATGGAGCCCGGCAGGGGAAACACCTGGGTCTTGTTCTGGAGGCGGCGGAAGGGCGAGGAGAAGACCAGGCGGTCATAGTCGCGCTGGAAATCGCTCCGCGCCCGCCGTCCGTGGTCGGGGTCGGTATAGTCTTCGAGGCCGAAGCGCAGATCGCTGATGAGGCGGTCCCAGCTCATTGCGTCGGGGGAGGGGTGAGATGTCATAATCTGGGATGGCAGAAGGATTGAAGCTTACAAAGATAGTCATTATTTTGGTGGATAGGGGGGAAAAGGTTAATTTTGTGGCATTAAAACCCCAGAAAACCATCACTGACCACATTATGATACAGATTTCCAAGCGAGTGGAGAGCCTGGCCCCCAGCGCCACCCTCGCTATGTCGCAGAAAAGCAATGAATTGCGCGCCGCCGGCGTAGACGTCATCAATCTCTCGGTGGGCGAGCCCGACTTCGACACCCCCGACCATATCAAGGCCGCCGCCAAGAAAGCCATCGACGACAACTTTACCCGCTACACCCCCGTCCCGGGCTATCTGTCGCTCCGCAAAGCCATCGTCGACGACCTGGCCCGCGTCAACGGCGTGGTCTACGACCCCGCTCAGATCGTCGTCGGCAACGGCGCCAAGCAGGAGATCTGCAATGTGATCCTCGCCACCATCAACCCCGGCGACGAGGTGATTATACCCACTCCGGCATGG
Source organism: uncultured Bacteroides sp. (assembly GCA_964488335.1). Lineage (GTDB taxonomy): Bacteria > Bacteroidota > Bacteroidia > Bacteroidales > Muribaculaceae > Paramuribaculum. The sequence continues at coordinate 14,739 of CAZAUV010000028.1, read as the reverse complement.
GTGAGCTACATGGAGATGGTGAAGCTCGCCGAGGGCAAGGTGGTCACGGTGGCCGCCCCCATCGAGCAAGACTTCAAGATGACCGCCGCCCAGCTCCGCGAGGCCATCACTCCCCGCACCCGCATGGTGCTCATCTGCTCCCCCTCCAACCCCACCGGCAGCGTCTACTCCCGCGAGGAGCTCCAGGCCCTGGTCGACGTCCTGACCGGCTACCCCGACATCATAGTCCTCGCCGACGAGATCTATCAGCATATCAACTATACCGGCGCCTTCACCTCCCTGGGCTCCTTTGACGCCATCGCCGACCGCACCGTGGTGATCAACGGCGTCTCCAAAGCCTATGCCATGACCGGCTGGCGCATCGGCTTCTGCGCCGCCCCGACAGCCATAGCCAAGGCAGTCAGCAAGCTCCAGGGCCAATACACCTCCGGCGCCTCATCCATAGCGCAGAAAGCCGCCGAGGCCGCCTACACAGGCCCGCAGGACTGCGTAGAGGAGATGCGCCGCGCCTTTGAGCGCCGCCGCGACCTGGTGGTGGAGCTCGCTTCAGCCATCCCCGGCCTCAAGGTCAACAAGCCTCAGGGCGCCTTCTATCTCTTCCCCGAGGTGTCGGCCTTCTTCGGCAAGAAAGCCGGCGAACGCGTCATAGCTGACGCCAACGACCTCTGCATGTATCTCCTCGAAGAGGCCCACGTGGCCACCGTTGCCGGCGATGCCTTCGCCCTGCCCGGATATATCCGCCTGAGCTACGCCACGAGCGACGACAACATCCGCGAGGCCATGAGCCGCATAGCCCGCGCCCTCGCCGCCCTCAAGTAAACCATTATCAATCACTTATATCCACTCTCTATGCGCCGATTATTGACAGCCCTCGGCCTCATCCTCGCCCTCGCCGGCGGGGCCTTCACCGCCCGGGCCCAGCAGATACCCCAGCTCCCGCTCGACACCGCCGTCGTGGCCGGGACACTCCCCAACGGCCTCTCTTATTATATCCGCCACAATGAACACCCCAAAGGGCAGGCCGACTTCTATATTGCCCAGCGGGTGGGCTCCATCCTCGAGGCTGACAATCAGCGCGGCCTCGCCCACTTCCTCGAGCATATGTGCTTCAACGGCACCACCCACTTCCCCGGAAAGGACCTCATCCAGTGGCTCGAGAGCGTCGGCGTAAAGTTTGGCTACAACCTCAACGCCTACACCTCCATCGACGAGACCGTCTATAATATCTCCGACGTCCCCGTGGCCCGCGAAGGGGTGCAGGACTCATGCCTGCTCATCCTCCACGACTGGGCCAACGACCTGCTCCTCCTCCCCGAGGAGATCGACGCCGAGCGCGCCGTGATCCACGAGGAGTGGCGCCAGAGCAACGTGGGCCAGATGCGCATCCTCACCGACCTCCTGCCCAAAATCTATCCCGGCTCGCGCTATGGCTATCGCCTCCCCATCGGCACGATGGAGGTGGTCGACAACTTCCCCCATCAGGCCCTGCGCGACTATTATGAGACATGGTATCGCCCTGACCAGCAGGGTATCATCGTAGTCGGCGACATCGATCCCCTCCGCATCGAGGCCAAGATCAAGGACATGTTTTCCGACATCGAGATGCCCGCCGATGCTCCGGTGCGCTTCTATGAGCCCGTGCCTGACCACGACGGCACCATCGTAGCCATAGGCCACGACTCCGAGATGCAATTCCCCATCGCCATGATGACCTGGAAGAGCGAGAAGATGCCCGCCCAACTGCGCAACTCACCGATGAAATATCTCAACGACTATGTGGAGACCATGATAGCCATGATGCTCAATGAGCGCATGGAAGACATCTCGCGCCGCCCCGGCTCGCCTTTTGCCCAGGCCAATGTCGACTTTGACGATTATTTCGTGGCCAAGACCGCCTCAGGATTCTCCCTCAACGTCATAGCCCCCTCGCCCGCCGACCTGGTCAATCCCCTGGCGGCAGCTTATCGCGAGGTGCTCCGCGCTGCCCGCGGCGGCTTCACTCCCTCGGAGTTTGAGCGTGCCCGCTCACGCTATAAGGCTCAGCTCGAGCAGGCCTATACCGAGCGCGATGCCCGGACCAATGAAGTCTTCGTCAGGGAGCTCGTCCGCCACTTCATCGACACCGTGGCCGCCCCCTCCATCGAGATTGAATATCAGATCGGCCAGCAGCTGATTGCCGGCATCGACCTGCCCACCATCAACAAGGCCATGGCCGAGACCGTAAGCTCGCAAGACAATCGCTTTGTCCTCGTCCTCATGCCCGACCTCCCAGCCGACTCCGGCGCCGACTATCCCACCGAGCAGGCCATCTCCGCTGCCCTCGCATCGGTAGACGCAGAGACTATCGAGCCCAAGGCCGAGGAGGGTGCGCCCGAGGCCCTGATAGAGACTCTCCCGACCCCCGGCACCATCACCTCCTCCACACCCGACCCCCGCTTTGATGCCACCGTCCTCACCCTCTCCAACGGCGCCAAAGTGGTCCTGCGCCCCTCGCAGCTCCGTGCCGGCGAGATCCTCTTCCGCGCCGTGGCCAAGGGCGGCACCGCCTGGGTGCCCGACTCCCTCGCCCCCGAGGTGATCCTCCTCGACAATGTCATCTCCGAGTCGGGCCTGGGCAGCCTCACCCATTCCGACCTCAATAAGTATCTTGCCGGCAAGCAGGTGAGCCTCACCTTCTCGTCATCGGCCTATAGCCGCTCCCTCTCCGGCTCCGCCACTGCCACCGACCTGCGCTATCTCATGGAGCTCATCTACATGACCATGACATCGCTCAACATCGACGCCGAGGAGCTCGAGGCCCTCCGCAGTCAGCTCGCCGCCGTGCTCCACAATCAGGAAGCCACCCCCGAGTTTAAGTTCCAGCAGGCCGTGAGCTCCAACCTCTACACCTCAGCCAAGCAGCAGCCCCTCAACCTCGCCACCCTCGCCGCAGCCGACCGTGCCAAGCTCGGGGCCCTGGCCAAGGAGCTGACAGCCAATGCCGCCGACTTCACATTTATCTTTGCCGGCGACTTCACCATCGACTCCATCCGCCCCCTCATCGAGCAGTATATCGCTACACTCCCCGGCGACGCAGCCACGTCAACATCGACTACCGATCTCAAGCTCAATCCCGCCATGGACATCCATCATGGTGCCCTGACCGATATATCCAAGGCCGAGATGCAGACCCCCCAGACCTATGCCTTCATCCTCGAATGGGCCAATATGCCTTACACCCTGCGCAACAGCCAGCTCGCATCCATAGCCGGACAGATCCTCTCCAACCGTCTCCTCGAGATTGTCCGCGAGAAGGAGGGCGCCGTCTACTCTATCTTCGCCTCCGGCTCGATGAACCGCGCCGTTGACCAAAACACCATGATCCAGAGCGCATTCCCGATGAAGCCCGAGATGCGCGACAAAGTGCTCGCAATCATCGCCGAGCAGATCGACGACCTCACTAAGACCATCACCCCCGCCGAGCTCGCCAAGGCCAAGGAGTATATGGCCAAGCAATATGCCGCCTCCCGCGAGGAAAATTCCGGCTGGATCTCGGCCATCGCAGGCGTCGCCGTCAACGGCGTCGACACCCTCAACGGCGACACCGAGAGCCTCCAGACCATCACCGAAGATGATGTCAAAGCCTTCGTAAAGGCCATGAACGATCAAAACAATTATATCGTCGTCATCCTCGACCCCGCTGAATGATCTCCCCCAATCCACTTACCTTATAATACCTATGACTTACAAAGTAGAAGAAATCGAGGGCGTAGGCGCCGTCTATGCGGAGAAACTCGAAGCCGTAGGCGTCAAGACCACTGACGACCTCCTCGACCGCGCCGCCACAAAGAAAGGCCGCGAGGCGCTCGCCGAAGAATCGGGCATCTCTGAAAAGCTCATCCTCAAGTGGGCCAACCATTCCGACCTCATGCGCATCAAGGGCATCGGCGGCCAGTTTGCCGAGCTCCTCGAGGCTGCCGGCGTCGACACCGTCAAGGAGCTCCGCCATCGTGTCCCCGCCAACCTCCATGCCAAGCTCGTCGAGACCAATGAGGCCAAGAACCTCTGCAACCGCGTTCCCGCCGAGAGCGAGGTGGCCCGCATGGTAGAGCAGGCCAAAGAGATGGAGCCCGCTATCTCATATTGATCGCTCCTCATCCTAATAACCGACAGCCCGGACCGGCTCTCTCGCCGGCCCGGGCTGTCATTACTTCAGGATTATCCGTTTCAAGACCGTCATAATTCCCTGTATTCCGATATTCTCAGAACAGGAATATTGATATGATTTTTGCGTGGGAAAAGGATGTCTGTATGAGCTCTGACGGGATGGAAATCAGTCGGTGAAGAGGCTCGTGATCCAGAGGAGGACAACTGCGCCGACGATGGACGCAATCAGTTCTCCCACCCATGATCCGGGAATAAGACCTATCCGGCTGAATATCCACCCGCCTACAACGCTGCCCACTACGCCAAGAATCAGATTGAGCAGGCAGCCGCTGCCGCGTCCTTTTTTCAATAGACTGGCTATGTAACCGGCAAGGATGCCGCTGATGATACCTCCTATTGTCATGGTGTTATGTCGTTTGGTATTTCAGGTGAGGGCGTGGGTGCATTGACAGCGCCCTGCCGGCCAAGTCTGACTGGTGAGGTCTCGATGCGGACGGCATCGGCCAGCCCGGCGTCGAGGAAGGCTTGATGGACTTCGCGGCCTCCCTCTACGAGGACCGACGTGATGCCTCTGCTACGGAGGGCCGAGAGGATTTCGCCGGGGCCCGCATCAGGCGCAATAATCACTTGCTCAATCTCTTCGGGGAGGTCGGTGCGGCGCGAGGCCGTGAAATATATGCAGTAGGGGGGCTCGAAGAGCCGGGCGCCGGAGGGGATGCGCCCCCGGCGGTCGATGACCACGCGGCGGGGTGAGCGGAGCCCATCAACGAGTCGTGTGTCAAGGCGGGGATTGTCGGCTATTGCGGTCCCGGAGCCTATGAGGATGGCATCGTGGAGCGCCCGCAGGCGGTGGACGGCCACTGAGCCCAGAGGGGTCGAAAAGCGGTAGGGATGATCCTCTTCGCCGCGCCTGATGTCGATGAAGCCGTCGGAGCTCCGGGCCCATTTGAGCGTCACCCACGGGCGCCCTGAGGTGTGGGCCAGGATGAAGCGTCGGTTGAGTTCCCTGGCCTCCGCCTCCATCACCCCCACTTCTACCTCAATGCCCGCCTGGCGGAGCATGGCAATGCCGCGCCCCGCCACTTCGGGAAAGGGGTCGGTCATGGCCACCACCACGCGCGGGATGCCGGTCTCTATGATGAGTTTGGAGCAGGGGGGGGTCCGCCCCCAGTGGGAGCAGGGCTCGAGGGTCACATACATCGTCGCCTCGTGCAGGAGCGGGCGGTCGGCCTCGGCCACGGAGGCGATGGCATTGACCTCGGCGTGGGCCTGACCTACCTGCCGGTGCCATCCCTCGCCGATGATGCGGCCCGAGGGGTCAGTAATCACGGCGCCCACCATTGGGTTGGGCGACGCATTGAGGTGGCCGTTGCGCGCAAGCTGTAGGGCGCGGGCCATCATGCGCTTATCTATTTCCAATCTCCCTCCTCTCTTATCAGCGCCACGAGGCGGTCTACTGCCTCCTCCTGCGGGATGTTTTTGACTAAGCATTTCTTGCCTTTGTAGAGGCTGACACACCCTGCCGCCGCGCCAACATATCCATAGTCGGCGTCGGCCATCTCGCCGGGGCCGTTGACTATGCAGCCCATCACGCCGATTTTCAGCCCTTTGAGGCCACGGGTGGCTTCCTTGATGCGCGCCAGGGTGGTCTGAAGGTCAAAGAGGGTGCGTCCGCAAGAGGGGCAGGCGATATACTCTGTGGCTGTGATGCGGCGGCGCGTGGCCTGGAGGATGGCGAAGGCGAGCGAGGCGGCTTCGGCGGGGTCAGCAATGCCGCTCCCGGGCTCTATCATGATGCCCTGGGCGAGCCCGTCGAGGAAGAGTCCGCCCAGATCGATACATAGTCTTACGATGGCGTCATCAGCGCTCTCTCCGTCGGCTTGGGCTTTGACTATCACAGGATTGGATATACCGCCGAGGCGCAGGGCCGTGATGGCGGCGCGTAGGTGGGCAGGGCGGTTGCTATGGGCCGAGGTGATGATTATCGCCTTGTCGGGAGCGATAGCTGGGAGTCGGTCGAGGATGCTCCCGGCGCTGATTTCCACGAGATTGTCAGCGCGGGAGGCTATGATGTCGGGCTCGCGCCCCTCTTCGTAGCTGCCATCAGTGGTGGAGGCAATCACTACCGGCACATTCCCTCCGCCTGCCACGGCGGTTTTGCGACCTTGCTCAGTGATAATTACTTCTGAGACGGCAATCTCCTCCACAGCCCCGTCAGGCCCTTCGAAGACCGGTGCCGCGGCTATTCGCCCGATATGCTCCGCTATCAGCCGCGCCACCGGAAGCTCGGCCTCCGGCTCTTCGCTGAGGCTCACGCGGATGGTGTCGCCGAGGCCTTCGGCAAGGAGTGTCCCGATGCCTATGGCGCTCTTGACGCGACCGTCTTCACCGTTGCCGGCCTCGGTCACTCCCAGATGGAGCGGGAAGGCCATCCCCTCGGCATCCATCGCGCGGGCCACCCGGCGCACTGTCTCTACCATCACCCCTACGTTGGAGGCTTTGATCGACACCACGATACGCTCAAATCCGAGCTCGCGGCAGGCGCGCAGATATTCCATCGCGCTCTCGGTCATTCCCGCGGGGGTGTCGCCGTAGCGGCTCATGATGCGGTCAGAGAGCGAGCCGTGGTTGACACCGATGCGCAGGGCGGTGTCGTGGGCTTTGCAGATCTCGATGAGGGGGCGGAGGGCTTCGGTAATCTTCTGCCGCTCTGCCTGATACTCCTCGTCGGTATATTCGATTTTCTTAAAGGTCCGCCCGGGGTCGGCAAAGTTGCCGGGATTGATGCGCACCTTTTCCACTCTCGCGGCGGCCTCAAAGGCGGCCCGGGGATTGAAATGGATGTCGGCCACGAGAGGCACGTCACATCCATCTCGGCGGAGCATATCGCGGATGGCCGTGAGGTTGGCGGCCTCGCGGACTCCCTGGGCGGTGAGCCTGACAAGGTGGGCCCCCGCATCGGCGATGCGGCGCGCCTGGGAGGCGGAGGCGGCGGTGTCCATCGTCGAGGTCGAGGTCATCGACTGGAGCCGCAGCGGGTTGGAGGCGCCGATAGCGGTCCTCCCCACGGCCACTTCGAGCGTAGGGCGACGGCTGTAGGTTATCCGGGCCATCAGTTGGTCTTGAAACTGTATTTCACCTCTTTAAGGTCGGCGTTGGCCTTCACGATCTTATCGGCGAGCGCCGCGCGATAGGTGTCGTAGCGGGCAGCGAGGGCCTCATCACCCAGGGCGAGCATCTCCACGGCAAGGACAGCGGCGTTCATCGCTCCGTTGATGCCCACGGTGGCTGTGGCGATGCCCGGGGGCATCTGGACTATCGAGAGGAGGGCGTCGATGCCGTCGAGGGTGGAGTTGATGGGCACTCCGATGACCGGCAGCGGCGTCATGGCGGCGATCACGCCGGGGAGGGCGGCGGCCATACCGGCGGCTGCGATTATTATCTTGATACCTCTGCTTTTGGCTCCGCGGGCAAACTCTTCGACCTCGGCGGGAGTACGGTGGGCCGAGAGGGCGTTCATCTCAAATGGCACTTCCATTTTCTCCAGGAAGTCGGCCGCTTTGCTGAGCACGGGCAGGTCGCTCGTGCTCCCCATTATTATGCTTACAAGTGGTGTCATATTGTGATAATTGAAAAATATTCTGAAAAATTATCCACACATTGGCTGTCTTAGCTTTACCTTCAAATGATGATGAAGCAGAATTGGCATCTTATCAGTGAATGAAGGTTCAACATGATGCATGATAAAAAGATACAGTTTATTTTATAAGGCTGCAATCCGGCTTAGGTGCGACAGGCGTTCCATAAACGACTTATCTTGCTTGATAGCGAGCATATTATATTTTGTCTGTAGTCTCATTAGCGGTTCAGAATCTATCCCTAATGCGGCTCCAAACAGAAGAGCGGTCTTCTCGGTCAGAGGCCGGTGGCCGTTGAGGATTTCGTTAACGACAGTATATCTCAAGCCCATCTCTTCTGCGAGACGTCTCTGAGACAAACCCCGATACTCAAGTTCATCTTTCAGTAATGTACCGGGGTGGGTAGGATATGCTGGCATCAAATCGTTAGCTTTCATTTTTCTGTATGATAATTATCCAGAATCAGATGCATTGTTACAGAGGGATGATTTCATGAAGGGTGGCACTTCCGGCCAGGCGCAGGGTGCGGGCGCCGGATGGGACACGCAGGCGCGCCAGCGGGGACGTGATGTCGTTGAAGATCATGCTGCGGCCCTCGGCGTCGACCCATCCGGCGGTGAGGTCGGTGCCGCTCTTGCCGGTGAGGACAATCACCTCTTCCGTGCCCTCCGGGAGGTCATAGATCAAGGCCCCGCTCCGGGCGTCAAGAGGCATGGAGGTGGTCAGTGAGCCGTCGGTAACGGCCAGCCAGTCAGGGGCGAGGAGCTTAAACTGATCGCCCGAGCGCAGGCCGAGGTCCTCAGCCGTGGCGGTTGAGTCGGAAGCATTCTGACCGTGGCCTGTCAGGGCGCCATATAGCTCTGCCCCGGCGCGCCCGGTGGCTTCCTCTATGAAGGGCACGAGGCGCAGGGTGCCAAGGCTATGGGCTGCGAATGCCTCTGCCTCGGCGGCCGTAGGGAGGGCGGCGGCTATCGCTTCCCACCCGGCGAGGGTGGTGTCGGCGGGAGCCTCCGAGGATGCAAGGGCAAGGGCGGCCATCAGCCGGTCGCCTAAGAGCTCGGCCTGGTCAAGCCAGGGTGAGAGTTCGCTCAGGAGTGCCTTGTTGCCGCTCTTGGCGCGGAGCTCGGCGGGCGCGTTACGCAGGGCTGTAAACTGGCTCGTGAGGATAGCGGCGGTAGCGCTGTCGAGCGGAAAGTACCGGGCGCCTGCGGGCATTTCCCAGGATTCGTCGCGCCGATAGCCGGTCTTGGTGTCGGCCGAGTGGATGGCAAAATTGCGGTAGGCCTCGGCGGCATCCTTACCCGCAACGACGGCTATGGCGCGCTCCCACGAGTCTATGGGGTTATATTCCGAGGGGTTCCAGGTGTAGTCGCCGAGCTGATAGAGGGCGGCCATGGAGGCGACGCCATGCTCCATCGGGTTGGAGACCACTCCTACGCAGTCGTCGGCCGTCACATCGGGTGTCAGGCCGTAGACCGGGCCCTGAAGGAGATAGTTGCGGCAATAGTCGCTCACGGGGAAGTTCCACCAGAAGTAGGGCGGCCGCCTGATGAGACCGCTCATAAAGTGGAGGCTTTCAAGGGTGATGTCGGAGCATACGGCATTGCCGGTATAAAACACGCTTACATCGCTGTCGAGGGTCTGGCCATAGATGTCGTTGGCTCCCCCGGGCCGCGGATTGATCCACCCGCGGGAATATTCGGTGGGGCACACCGACAGCGGCGCCACATCCTTATGGCGGGCGACAAAGCTCCGGTTGAGGTCGTTGAGAAGGGCTGTCTGGCGGCGAGGGTCGGTCCCCGCCCCCTCGATGTCGTCAAAGAAGATGGCAAAGCCGCGCACCCCGAGGTCATACATCGCTTCAAATTTCATCAGCAGCGAGTCGCGGTCGGCATCGTCCCAGCGGATATCCTTGCCGGGATGGATGGCCCACACGAAGTCTACTCCCCGGCACTGGGCACGCTCGGCCAGCTCATGTATCCTGGCGGCTTCGTCGGCGGGGTAGGGGAGGCGCCAGTTGGGCGAGCTGTGGTAGGGGTCGTCCTTCGGGCCATAGATGTAGGTGTTCATCTTGTTGTCGCCCAGGAAGTCGATGAGTGCCAGGCGGGTGGAGTGGCTCCATGGGGTGCCGTAGAAGCCCTCGACGAGGCCTCGGCGGGGCAGCTCGGGCCAGTCGGTAATATCGCAGAAGGGCACCATATCAAACTCCATATATGGCCCCTGCATGATCTGCGCGAGGGTCTGAAGGCCATAGCGGGCGCCCCGGAGGTCGCTGCCGGTGACGGTGATTCCATCTTTGTCGATAATCAGGCGATAGGCCTCGGCGTGATCGGGCACGCCGGCTTTTCCGGCCTCCTTATCGCCATATCTGACGGTCAGGCGGGTAGCTCCGGAGGCTTCCACCCTCCCCCCCTCGGGGATTTGCGGCACTGCGGCGCGCAGATCCTTGGGGGCCGACAGTTTCCATCTGTTGCCTAAGAGGAGAAACTCATTGTCGCTCATGGTCATCCGGCGGGGGGTGGGGCTGATGACGGTGGTCCCGGCGGTGCGGCCCACGCTATGGCCGCCTACCGGGTTGACGCCCCTCACTTCATGGCGCTGCGCCTGGAGGTCCACGGCTGTCTCCTGAGATCGGGCTGGAAGGGCGAGCAGCATGGCTATGCCGGCCAATATGCTGATTATCTTATTCATAGTGGGATGAGTTTGAGGGTTGTGAGCAGATGGCTCGCTGATTATCCCTCAAAGGTAGCCATTTTTTGCTGATTTCGCAAAAACTTTCATCCCCGCCCCCCGGGCCTGCTCACGGCCTCATCAGCCAGTAGCCGAGCCCTACCATCGCCAGGCCGCCGGCGATGCTGCCGCCGGCATAGATTGCAGCGCTCAGCAGCCTGCCCCCTTCGATGAGCATATACCCCTCGTTCATAAAGGTCGAGAAGGTGGTGAAGCCGCCGCAGAAGCCTACGGTCAGGAAGAGTCGCCATCCGTCGCCCAGACCGGCGCCTCTGGCCATAAGCCCGCATATGAGCCCGATGATGAGGCAGCCGGCGAGGTTGACGGTCAGGGTGGCCCACGGAAAAGAGTCTCCTCCCGCCTGACCGATCACCCGCCCGACGAGGTAGCGGGCTATGCCGCCGAGGGCGCTCCCGGCCCCGATAATCAATATATTATGCAACATAATTCATTTAATGCGCTCCTGTGGGCGCCCCGGCTCCTCTGAGGAGGTTAAAAAAGAGCCGCAAGGCGGGGCTTGCAGCTCTTGGAGCGGAAAGAGAGGGATTCGAACCCCCGGAGGTGTGACCCTCGTCGGTTTTCAAGACCGATGCAATCGACCACTCTGCCATCTTTCCTCTTTGGTCGGTGCAAAGGTAGATATTTTCCCTTACCCCACCAAATTTTTATGGTAAAAAACATCTTTCGCGGCGCGGCTTCCGTCGGCCCTAAGGATGAGCCCCGCATCTCCTGACCGCAGGGGCAGGAGATGCGGGGCTCGTCTTTATTTCAATGCGAAATCAGTCCTTGTTGAGGTTAACGCGCTTGAAGGATATGGCCACGAGGCCCTTGGAGGCTTTGTCGAGATACTGACCGATGGTCAGGGTAGCATCCTTGACAAACTCCTGCTCCATGAGGCAGCTCTCTTTGTAGAACTTGCCCACACGGCCGTTGGCGATATTCTCGATCATCTGGGTGGGGAGGTTGGCGGCCTTCTCGGCTGAGACGGTGGCGATGATCTCGCGACCCTTGGCAGCCTCTTCCTCGGTGATCCAGCCCTTGGTGATGTTGCTGTTGATATGGTCTTCGGAGTCGAAGTGGTTGGCGTTGAGGCCGGCCTTGCCGAGGGCGGCGTTGACGGCCTTGCGGACGAGCTCCTCCTTGGTCTTATCGATAGCTACATTGCGCTCGCTCTCGACAACGCTGGCGGGGACATCCTCGCGGCAGGGAGCGATGGGGTTCATGGCGGCTACCTGCATGGCCACGTCGCGGCCCACCTGGTAGTCTACGCCCTCCTGGTTGAAGCCCACGATGGTGGCCAGATGGTTGCCAGGGTGGATATAGGAGGTGGTGGAGGGGGCTGAGAGCCATTCATAGGCGCCGAGCTCCATCTTTTCGCCCGTCTTGCCGCTCTCCTCGATGATGAGGTCGTGGATGGTGCGGCCATTGATGACGAGAGCCTCTACGGCTTCCTTGCTCTCGGCCTTGGCGGCGAGGGCGGCGTCGAGGATCTGCTGGGTCAGACCGATGAAGCCGGCGTTTTTGGCTACGAAATCAGTCTCGCAGTTGAGAGCCACGATGCAGGCAAAGGAGCCTTCGTTTTTGGCGAGGGCACAGCCTTCGGCGGCGTTGCGGTCCTCGCGCTTGGCGGCCACGGCCTGGCCCTTCTTGCGAAGGATCTCGATGGCGGCTTCGATGTCGCCATTAGTCTCGGCCAGAGCCTTTTTGCAGTCCATCAAGCCGGCGCTGGTGATGTTGCGCAGCTTGGTGATCAGTTCCATGGTTACTGCCATAGTAATCTTATGGTGAAAAAGGGAGTGTTGATAAGAAAATGAGAAAAAGGGCTGATTAAGCCTCAGCCTCGGGGGCTGCCTCCTCAGCTGCGGGAGCCTCGGCCTCGGCGGTGGCTACGGGAGCTTCGCCGGCTGCGGGCTTGCGGCTGATGCGGCGACGCTCGCGGCGGGGCTGACGCTCGCCCTCGCCCTCTTCCTGCTCGCCGGCGGCGGCAGCGTCGACTTTCTCAACCTTGCGCTCCTCGAGGCCTTCGGCCATAGCGGCGCATACGGTGTCGAGGATGATCTCGATGCTCTTGGAGGCATCGTCGTTGGCGGGGATCACGAAGTCGATGTTGGAGGGGTCGGAGTTGGTGTCGACCATGGCGAAGACGGGGATACCGAGACGATTGGCTTCAGCCACGGCGATATGCTCCTTGAGGACGTCGACAACGAAGAGAGCCGAGGGCAGACGGTTGAGGTCGGCGATGGAGCCGAGGTTTTTCTCGAGCTTGGCACGCTGACGGGTGATCTGGAGCTTCTCGCGCTTGGAGAGGTTGTCGAAGGTGCCGTCCTTGGTCATCTTGTCGATGGAGGTCATCTTCTTGACGGCCTTGCGGATGGTGGGGAAGTTGGTGAGCATGCCACCGGGCCAGCGCTCGATGACATAAGGCATGTTGATCGACTGTGCTTTGTCGGCAACAACCTGTTTGGCCTGTTTTTTGGTAGCGACGAAGAGCACCTTCTTGCCGCTCTTGGCGATGTTCTTCAGGGCTTCGGCGGCCTCTTCGACCTTTGCGGCGGTCTTGTAGAGGTCTATGATGTGGATACCATTGCGCTCCATAAAGATGTAGGGCGCCATTGCAGGATTCCATTTACGCTTGAGGTGGCCGAAATGGCAGCCTGCTTCGAGGAGTTGGTCAAATGTAGGGGTTGACATTGGTGTCTGTTTCTGTTGGGGGGTGTTTACGTTCTTGGGAGTTTTCAATCCGGGGGTAGGGAACGCATTTTCCATCCATCCGGATTTAGATGCTAAACAGCGTTGTGGAGATTAAGCCGCAGGACGGCCGTCGGCGACGGGCCCGGGCACCATCTCCGGGATATTAACGCTTCGAGAACTGGAAGCGCTTGCGAGCCTTGGGCTGACCGGGCTTCTTACGCTCTACGGCGCGCGGGTCGCGGGTCATGAAGCCTTCGCGACGGAGGGCGCTCTTGTCGTCGGGGTTGATCTTCACCAGAGCGCGGGCGATGGCAAGGCGGAGAGCCTCGGCCTGGCCTTTGTAGCCGCCGCCGTCGAGATTGACGTTGATGTCATATTTCTCGCCGCAGTCAAGGGTCTGGAGGGGCTGGTTGACGATATAGCGGAGGATGGGGTTGGGGAAGTAAACCTCGATGTCGCGGTGGTTGATGGTGATCACGCCGCTACCCTCCTTGACGATAACGCGGGCCACGGCTGCTTTACGGCGGCCTACTGCTTGTACTGTTTCCATAATGGGTCAGTTGGTTGGGGGATAGGGGTTAATATTATTTAATGGCGTTGATGTCGATGGCGCGGGGGCTCTGAGCTTCATGGGGATGCTCCGGGCCGTTATAGACATGCATGTTCTCGATGATGGCGCGACCCAGACGGTTTTTGGGGAGCATACCCTTGACAACCTTGATGAAGAGGGGGTTGTAGCCGGGCTTGAGATGCTTGTTCATCGATTTCTTCTGCAGGTCGAGGGGCGAATTGACGCGCTGGCCGCCGGGGTAGCCGGTGAAACGGAGATATTCGCGGTCAGTCCACTTCTTGCCGGTGAGCTGCACCTTGTCGGCATTGATGATGATCACATTGTCGCCACAGTCCACGTTGGGCGAGAACGAAGGCTTGTTCTTGCCGCGCAGAATCTTGGCCACCTTTGAGCAGAGGCGTCCCAGGTGCTGGTCGGTTGCGTCGATCAGCAGCCACTCTTTCTTCACGCTCTCAGCGTTGGGACAGGAGGTACGGTAGCTTAAAGTATCCACTTTAATTGTTTGGTTAATAATGATTTGATTGGTCGCTCGCCGAGCGGGCCGACAGGCCAATGGCGTCCCTCGCGGCGGGCCGACGGTTATGGTTTGGACATAATCGGTCGGCAAAGTTACTCACTTTCGCCCAATTGACCAAATAAAATTGCTTTTTCACCCCGAGAAACAGCCGGAAGAGGCGCGGACTCCGCCAAGTTCCGGCCGTAATGTAGCCTCGCGGCATGCCGCGAGAGGGCGGAACAATCATTTATATTCATGGGGATATACTACCCGCGGAGCGGGTATAAGACGTTAACCCCGGGTGGAGCTTGCGTAACCCGGGGATAGGCGGCTACCCTAAGGAAAGAACCCGCGGAGCGGGTGACGGAAGGGCGACGGAGGCGGTCGGGCCATCAGTCACCCCCGGTTAACATCCTTAGACCCGCGCTGCGGGTCGCCTCGTCGCACCCGAATAAATGATTAGGTCG
>CAZAUV010000027.1:0-21911 GCA_964488335.1 uncultured Bacteroides sp. | reverse complement strand
CGATCTCCATCGAAGAATAGTCTTTGCACTTATCGGGATAGCCGGTCTTGACGGTGAAGGCGGCGAGCTTTTCATGGGCCTTGGCCTTGGTGGCATCGCTCATCCAGGTCAGGGAGTCGATATGCTGGCCGAGAGCCTCGCGGAGGTTTTCTACGAGGCCGAGCATATATTGCTTGGAGCTCTCAGGGAAATAACGCTCTACATAGATCTGACCTACAACCTCGCCGAGGGAGCCTTCAGCAGTGCCGAGGGCGCGCTTCCAGCGGGGACGCTGCTGCTGGACGCCGCTCATCACCTTATTGAACTCAAAAGAGGCATCGGTGAAGGAATCGGAGAGATAGGGGGCAGCGCCATTGATATATTTCCAGATGTAATAATCCTTAAGCTCGCGGTCGGAGAGCGAGGCAAAAATCTGGTTGGCCTTGGCCATAGCCTTGGGATTGTCGATGATGATGGTGTCGATGGGAGTGGTGATACCCATAGTCTCCACGAAGTAACGATCCCAGGGGAAGGCGGGATAAGAAGCCTTGATGCTCTCGAAAGAAGCGGGGTTCCAGGAGGCTTCTACGTCGCGGCTCTCCTCGCGGGTGCGGGCGGCCTCGGCCATGGAAGTCTCGATCTTCATCACGGTCTCCATCACGCGGTTGGCCGTGGCCTCGTCATATCCGGCATTAGCGAGCTGTGAGGTGATGAGGGTCTTGTAGGCATCGCGGATGCGGATGGTGTTGGAGTCGTTTTTGAGATAATAGTCGCGGTCGCGGAGGCCCATTGAGCCGCCGGAAGCATACATGGCATATTCGTCAGACTTCTTCTCGTTGACAGAAGGAGAGGCGCCCATGAAAGGTGAGCCATATTCGGTCTGGAACCAGAGGAAGAGGTCGGTCATCCCTTCGTGAGGGGTGTTTTCAATCTTCTCGAGGTCGGCGAGGATGGGAGCGGCGCCTTCAGAGTTAAGGCGGGCCGAGTCCATGCCCTGAGTGTAGAGGGTTGCGAGCTTGAAGGCGTTGGAGCCGGGTTCGGGATTGGTGTCGGCAATGCCGGTGACGATGGCCTTTACACGGGCCTCGGCTGTGTCGCGCAGGAGGTCAAACATGCCGAAGCGGGCATATTCCGGGCCGAGGGGATGGGCTTTCTGCCAGCGGTCGGTGACATACTCATAGAAGTCGTCGCCGGGGGCGATGGAGTCATTGAGCTGAGCTATGTCGAGGCTCTTGAGGTGACCGTTGCTCGATGTGGAGCAGGATACTGCGCCACAGAGAGCTGCACCGGCAATGACAGTGAGAATTGTTGACTTTTTCATTAATGAAAATTGATTGATAGAGATATACCTATTTGGTTGCAATATAGATTGATGCCACTCCAAAGGTCAGGGGGATGGCGCGGGCCGAAAACCAGCCGTTGGAGAGGATAAGGCTAAGCATCTCGTCGCCCTGAGGCACTGCAGCGATGCTCTCGGGCAGATAGGTGTAAGCGCGGCTGTCGCCGCTGATGAGGCGCCCCACGGCGGGGATGATCCGTCGGGTATAGAAGCGGTAGAGGGGGGCGGTGACGCGTCCGCGGGGGGTAGAGAGTTCAAGGACGCAGAGCGTCCCTCCACGGCGGGTCACGCGGGCCATCTCACGATAGCCGGCGGCGAGGTCGGTAAAGTTACGGACTCCGAAGCCCACCGTCACGCAGTCCATCACTCCATCTTCAAATGGGAGGCTCAGGCAGTCGGCCTGCCGCAGGGTGATGGCATCGGAGGCTCCGGCGGCCTCTACCTTGCGGCGCCCTATGGCTATCATTCCCTCCGAGAGGTCTACGCCCTCGATACCCCTCCCGGGGCGGAGGCGACGATAGAGCTCAAGGGCGAGGTCGGCAGTCCCGGTGGCCACGTCGAGGATGCGGCCCGGCTTTCCAGGGGCAATCTCCCTGATGGCGCGGCGGCGCCAGAGGCGGTCAATGCCGAGGGTCATGGCGCGGTTCATAAAGTCATAGGCCGGGGCGATGCTGTCAAACATCTCCCTGACCTGCTCCCCCTTTCCCCGGCTATCGTCAAGATAGGGGTTGACGCTCTGACACTCTGGCTCTTCTGCCATTATTTTAAGGTTACGGATTGAGGCGGTCAAGCGCATCCATCACGTTTACGGCGATGCGGTCGGTGAGGTTGCTTTCGTCGGCTTTTACGAAGGGACGCCCGGTAATATGCTCATAGAGCTCGATATAGCGGTCTGTGACGCTCTGAATAAACTCGGGGGTCATCTCGGGAACGGTCTGGCCCTTCTGGCCCATGAAGCCGTGGTCAATAAGCCACTGGCGTACAAACTCCTTGGAGAGCTGGCGCTGGGG
This sequence comes from uncultured Bacteroides sp., assembly GCA_964488335.1. Lineage (GTDB taxonomy): Bacteria > Bacteroidota > Bacteroidia > Bacteroidales > Muribaculaceae > Paramuribaculum. Next base: position 19,583 of record CAZAUV010000027.1, on the reverse strand, counting down.
CTCGCCTTTGGCAAGACGCTCCTCATAACCCTCGGCATAGAAATAGCGGGAGGAGTCGGGGGTGTGGATTTCGTCGATGAGATATACCTTACCGTCGCGTTTGCCAAATTCATATTTGGTGTCGACGAGAATGAGGCCCTTCTCGGCAGCCATCTCGGTGCCCCGGTTGAAGAGCTTGAGGGCATAGTCTTCCATCACGGCATAATCTTCAGCGCTGACGATTCCCCGGGCGATGATCTCCTCGCGCGAGATATTCTCGTCGTGGCCCTCATCTGCCTTGGTAGTCGGGGTGATGATGGGGTGAGGGAGACGCTCATTCTCGCGGAGGCCTTCGGGGAGCTTCACGCCGCATATCTCACGGTCGCCGGCGGCATAGGCGCGCCATGCGCTTCCGGCGATGTAGCCGCGGACTATCATCTCCACCTTGAAGCCCTCGCAGCGGGTGCCGAGGGTCACCATAGGATCGGGAGTAGAGAGCATCCAGTTGGGGACGATATCGGCGGTCGATTCCAGGAAGTAGGCAGCTATCTGATTGAGCACCTGACCCTTGTAAGGGTAGCAATGACGGCGAGGAGATCGTCGTTGATGGTGTAGACGTCGCGGACCTTGCCGTGGTATACGGCGGTCTGGCCCGGGAAATGATAGTCGGTGGTTACCAGTGTTGTTGACATATCTGTGAGATGATTCAGTGAGGCTATTGTCGGAAACGGTCAGCCTCGCAAGGAGGCCTAAGCCATTGTGCCGGCCCTCCGTTTCAGCCTGCAAAGTTACTCAATATTGCCGATATGCGAAAATAAAACCTTAATAAAGAGTAGCCTGAAAAAGAATTGACATCAAGGCCCGTCGCCGGCGGCAACTTTTTTTGGTGCAATGAGAAAAAATATCTAAATTAGCGACATATTTCGGGATTATACCCTCTGGGACCGCCCGGCGTCCCGCCAATGCCTTAATTTACTTGGATCTATATCGTGAATAATCATCGCTTTTGCGTCATAATGTGTGGCGGCATCGGCAGCCGTTTCTGGCCCTATAGCCGCCACGACCGTCCCAAGCAGTTTATCGACTTCCTCGGCACCGGCCGCTCGCTCCTCCAGGCGAGTTTTGACCGCATCGCCCATCTCGTCCCTGCCGGGAATGTCATCGTGGTCACCAACGAGGCCTATGCTCCTTTAGTGGCCGAGCAGCTCCCCGAGCTCTCGCCCGAAAACATCCTCGCCGAGCCCCAGCGCCGCAACACGGCGCCATGCATAGCATGGGCCGCCAGGCATATTATGGCCATCGACCCCGAGGCTTCTCTCATAGTCACTCCAAGCGACCATGTCATCACCCGCGAGAGGGTCTTTGAGGAGTGCATCTCCCGGGGCTTTGATTTTGTTGAGACCCACCCCGCCCTGCTCACCCTCGGCATCAAGCCCTCGCGTCCCGAGACGGGATATGGATATATCCAGGTAGGCGACCCCGCTGACGACCGGGCCCTCCCCGGCCAGGCGCCTATACTCAAGGTAAAGACCTTCACTGAGAAGCCCGATGTGGATCTGGCGCGGGTCTTCCTCGAGACAGGCGAATTTTTCTGGAACTCAGGCATTTTCCTATGGAAAGCCAGCACCATCATAGATGCGTTTGAGCGCTTTGCTCCTGATCTCAATCAGATTTTTGCCGCGGGGAAAGATGAGTTTGGGACGGAAGCGGAGCGCGGATTTATCGCCCGGGCTTTCCCGTCATGCCCTTCGATATCAATCGACTATGCGATAATGGAGAAGGCCGATAATGTGTTTGTGGAGTGTGTCGACTTCGGATGGAACGACCTCGGGACCTGGAGTGCCCTCTACGACACGTCGCCTAAAAATCTCGAAGGGAATGTCACCCAGGGGTGTAACGTGATTACTTCCGACACCTCCGGCTCCATCTTTGCCGTGACCGACAAGGCCAAGCTCATCGTGGCCCGCGGCCTCCGGGACTATATCGTGGCCGACTCTGGCGACGTGCTGCTTATCTATCCCAAGGCCGATGAGCAGAAGATCCGCCAGGTGGTCAATGATGTGGAGCAGCGCTTCTCCGGCGGATACCTGTAATCAGAAGTCGCTCAGACGCTCCACATAGCGGCGCAGACGGCGATAGAATGGGTGGGCACCCGCCAGGGTGTCGGCCGAGCCTACTATTATCAGCTTGGAGCGAGCCCGTGTCATGGCCACATTCATACGCCGCAGATCGCGGAGGAAACCGATGGAATGATCGTCGTTGGAGCGTACGAGCGACAGGATGATCACATCACGCTCCTGACCCTGAAATCCATCGACGGTGTTGACGCTTATGAGGTGACGCAGGGGGCGGGCCCACGACTCGTTGCGGAGCAGTCGCCTCAGATAGTTGACCTGAGCTCGATAGGGAGAAATGATGCCGAAGTCGATGCGCTCGTCGATGACCCTCTGCCGCCCTATATGTGTGATATACTCTCCCAAGAGCCTGATGGTAAGCTCGGCTTCGGCCTTATTGACGCGTCCGAAGGTCGAGGGATTGAGGGCTTCGCGGAAGTCGTCGGTGTCAGCCTGCTCCCCGGGGGACGAGGGCTCGGCGGTGGTGTCGATCCAGGTAATCGGTATCTCAAAGTCAAGGATACCGCGATAACGCACCTCGGGCGCTGCCTCCACCTCTCCGCCATAAAACCACTCGGAGGAGAAGCGCATGATATCCTCGTGCATGCGATATTGGGTGGTGAGGAGGGTCACGGCCTCGGGATGGCTCCCGACGATGCGCTCCATCAGAGATCGCCCCAAGCCGCCTTTCATTGCCTCAAAGCTCTTGACCGTCGGGGGCAGCTGGCAATGGTCGCCTGCGAGCACCATCCTCCGGGCTCGCCGCATCGGTATCCACGCCGCTGCTTCGAGGGCCTGGGCCGCCTCGTCGATAAAGACGGTGGCAAAGGTCATCCCTTCGAGCAGGCGCGATGCGCTCCCGGTAAGGGTCGAGGCTATTACATTGGCCGAGGCGAAGATGTCGTTATTGATGCGGATCTCCAGCTCTATGGCGCGGGAACGGAGGCGGTCGACCTTCTGGTGCCATTGATCGGTGCCACGCCGGGCGCCGCGAAGCTCGCGCAGGGCCTTGCGGATGCTCCAGAGAGTAGGATAATCAGGATGGGCCTCAAAACGCCGCTCATATGTGAAGGAGAGCATCTTGTCATTGACTCGCGAAGGGTTGCCGAGGCGCACGACATTGATGCCCCTGTCGACAAGCTTCTCGGAAATCCAGTCGACGGCCATGTTGCTTTGGGCACACACCATCACCTGACTCTCGCGGCGGAGGGTCTCGGCGATGGCCTCTACGAGGGTTGTGGTCTTGCCGGTGCCGGGAGGACCATGGACCACGGCCACATCCTTGGCTCTCAACACCTTATTGACGCCCCTCTCCTGAGATGCATTGAGATAAGGGAAGCGCATCGGCGCAAGGGTCAGCTCGCCTGCGGCCGCAGGGCCATAGATTAGGTCGCGGAGCTCGCCGAGGCGACCCTTGGCTGAAGCGAGGCGGTCGAGAGCTTCAAACATGGTGCGGTATGTAGTCTCATCAAAGGAGAGTATCACCCCGAGACTCCCCCGGGCTTCGCGAAGCATGCCGATATCGGCCCCTTCGGGGAGAGCAACCACCATGCGTGGGCCGTCGACAAAACTCACTGTGGCAGGCATCAGCCGCCGTGGGGAGGAGCCTGGATCGCCATTGACCTCCACAATTACCACTTGACGCCCCGGTTCAAAGTCGCGCGAGCCTTCATCTTCATATGCGCAGTCTTCTTCAGTCCCGCCAATGAGTTCTACGACTCTGTTATTCAGCGAATTGTAGTAATCGCGGCCGAGGACGAGCGGAAAGCGCGCGTGGCCGCGGGCCGCGAGGCGGTCGATGCCCATGCGGTCAACAATGCTGGTAAAGGCCTCGCGCTCCTCCTCATATTCGAGGGTGAGCAGGGCGCGCATGCGCGCAATCTCTCTTTCGGCGGCGGTCATGGCGGCGAGGGGGGATATTATTCAAGAATAGCGTCGGCAAGCTCTTCGAGGTGGATGAGAGTCTCCGGAGTCATGCGGCTGCTTACAGTGACGGGAGCGCCTGCTATGGTCATGCCGAGCATCTCTCCAAGCATCTCTTTCATCTTGTCGGCTGCCTTGGGAGCCCATGAGCCATTCTCTACAAGGCCTATGCGGCGTCCGCGCAAGCCCTTGAGGCTGAGGTGATGGAGGAAGGTGTGCATCGGAGGGAAGAGGTCTCCGTCGTAAGTGGCGGAGCACAGGACCATGCGGCTGAAACGGAAGGCCTCGGCCACGGCAAACGACACATCGTGGCGGCAGAGGTCCATCAGTCTCACCTCCCCTGCCCCCTTCCGCCGCAGGATGGCGGCGAGGGCCCGGGCGGCATCGGCCGTCGCGCCATAGATGGATGCATAAGGGATGAAGACGCCCTCCGACTCAGGGACATAACGGCTCCATCGGTCATAGAGGCTCAGGTAATGACCGATCTCCTCGCGGAGCACCGGACCATGGAGCGGAGCTAATATGTCGATATGCAGATCTTTGATCTTGCGAAGGAGGGTCTGGACACTGACTCCATATTTACCGACTATATTGGCATAGTAGCGGCGTGCCTCCGAGGGCCACGCATCATCGATGTCGCCGCTCAGGGCAAAAGAGCCGAAGGCATCGGCGGTGAAAAGGACGCCTTTGAGCGACGGATTGACCCGGTCGAGGCGTCCCGAGCAGTGAGTGACCATCACTTCCGGCCAATGGACCATCGGGGCAGTAAGGAATGAAAGGGTGATGTCGCCCAATGAGAGGGTGTCGCCGTTGGCTACCGCCATAGTGTGGCCTTCAAATGAAGCTCCGGGAAAGAAGCGGCCGAGCATATCTATGGCCTTGGCCGTGGCCACAATCATCATCTCGGGATAGCGCTCAAGAGCAGCAAGGATGCTTCCCGAATGGTCGGGCTCCATATGCTGAACAATCAGATAGTCAGGCTTATGGTCGCCAAGAGCGCCCTCGAGGCGGAGGAGCCATTCATCGCGGCGACGGACGTCAACGGCATCCACCACGGCCAGGGTCTCTGAGCCCTTGACAAGATAGGAATTATAAGATATGCCGGCAGCCACCGGATATTGGTTCTCGAAGAGGCCGAGATTGTCGTCGTCGACGCCGACAAACTCAATGCGTGATGTCACTCTATTCATAGCGTTTCGTTTGCTTAGGTCTCGCAAAGGTAAGCAAAAAAAGAATATCCACCATCACGCAAATCTCACGACAGAGATAATAGAAACTCTAAAAAATCGCTGCTACGCTACGGATTTTTGCGAGCTTGCTCATAAATGAAGAGTCAGATTTGGCTATCTGCATATTATAATCTGATTGAAGGTCGAGCCAAATATGAGCATCTATTCCGAGCGCTGCTTCCAACAGCAAAGCCATTTCAGTGTTTACGGCACGTTTCCCATTTATAATCTCATTAAGAAGCGATGGCGAAACATCAATTTGCTTTGCAAGTTGGGCCTGTGTCATATTTCTGTCTTCTAACTCATCTCGGATTAATGACCCCGGATGAGTAGGTTCAAACGGAACAAGGTTATTGGCAATCATCTCCGGGTCAACGTTGGGAAGATTAATCATATTACTGGTAATGATTTGATAGTTCTACAATTTTACAGATAGTCAAAATTGGTTGTTCAGGTTTTTCATCTAATGAAAACTCAAGCCGATAATGGAGATTAACCTTAATGGAAAACAACCCTTTCTTATCGCCACGAAGTGCTTCAAAATGTAACGACTTAAAAGGGAAAAGTTCCTCCTTGGAAGTTACTTTCTTCAAGAGATCAACTCTTTCCTTATAACGTTTAGCAATGGTTGGCTGAAAGCGGTGCTTCTTGTCTGAAGTTTTACCTCTTTCATACAATTCTTTTAGGTATGTCTCATTAAACGTGACTATCATGTCTGATTTTTTAATGTTGCAAAGGTAAAAATAGTTTTTTCATTCACAAAAAGGTGAAGACTATTTTTTATAATCACACCGGTTTATAATCAGCGCAAAGAGACAACGGTTTGTTGGGTAGGGGCATATCGCTACCAGTGGCGGAGGTAATCTTTGTAGCCGCTTATTCGCTATGGCTGACTATCTTGGCGGCCTGGGCAAGGCGATGCTCGACCCTACAAGGGTCGTCTACGGGACAACGGGAGGGGAGGAATTAACAGCCTGATTTCAGAGTCGGGCAAGGAGAGCCGTGGCCTGCGCGGCGATCCCTTCGCCCCGGCCGGTGAAGCCCAGGCGCTCGGTAGTGGTGGCCTTGACGGATACGTCCTCTACAGCGACAGCGAGGCAGGCGGCTACATTTTCTCTCATCTGCCCGATGTAAGGGGCCATCTTAGGCTCCTGGGCTATGATGGTAATGTCAACATTGACGGGTCGATAGCCTTTGGTAGCCACTACTCGGACAACACTCCGCAGAAGCTCCTGAGAGTCGGCCCCCTCAAAAGCCGGGTCAGTGTCGGGGAAGAGGTGACCTATGTCGCCGAGAGCCGCTGCGCCGAGAAGGGCATCGGCCAAGGCATGGAGAGCAACGTCGGCATCGCTATGCCCCAGCAGTCCGCGCCGGTGAGGGATATCCACCCCGCAGATGATGCATCGCCTACCTTCAACGAGGCGATGCACGTCAAAACCGTTTCCTATGCGATACATAGATCTGAACTGACTGCGGATTAACGACGGCGGCCAAGGATTTCTCTCAGACCGTCCATATCAAAGGTGAGGGTGAAGCGGAGGGTCTGGTCGAGGGGCGAGGTCTGTGCCGTGGAAAGCATATATGAGGCATCGAGGCGGAGCACATTGAGCGAGAAGCCTGCGCCAAGGCCGAAGTATTGCCGGTTGCCCTTGGCTGCATTCTCATAAAAATAGCCTGCGCGGAGAAAAAACTGACTGTTGTAGCTATACTCGGCTCCCAGGCTCCACATTATCTCCTTCAGCTCCTCGGAGAAGCCGCCGGGGGCATCGCTGAACGACTTGAAGATGCCGGTGATGGGCGACATATTCTCCCAGTTTTCCAGCGCGTCGAGATATTCTTTCTGACCCTCGGGGGTGGATATCTCATAATTGCGTTCGAGCGGACGGGCCGGCACGAGGAGCTTATTCGCATCAAGTGCAAAGGTCAGATTATGGTAGTCGGCCAGGGGAAAGGTAAAGGCGGTGCCGAGGCGGAGATTGGTAGGCAGGAAAGCGGGATTTTCGCCGTCGTTGTATGCAACCTTGGTGCCTATGTTAGAGATGTTCCAGCCCCATGAAAACTGACACTCATTGCGTGAGATAATCGGGTAAGTGGTATAGTAGCCGGAAATGTCGGCCGAGAAGGCCGAGGCTCCGGTGTTCATATCGCCGGCATAGGAGTCGGAGAAGCCGAGGTCGGAATATATATAGCGGAAGACTACGCCCATCGAAAATTTCTCAGAGAGCTTGCGCGAGTATCCCACATCAAAACTCATCTCATAAGGGTTGAGGGTCTGCATATCGTTTCCCTGAGTCACCACTTCGCCCAGAGAGAAATAGCGCAGGGTGGCGCCGATGGCCTGATTGTCATTGCCGCCCACCTTGAAATAGCCCGACAGATTAGCCAGGAAGATGTCGTTGACCAGCTGACGGAGCCAGGGGGTGTAGCTCAGCGAGAGAGCCCCCTTGGAATAAGCAAAAGCATATTTCGAGGGGTTCCAGAATTGCGAGTTTGCATCAGGCTCGGTGGCCGCGCCGAGATCGCCCAGAGAGGCTCCTCGGGCATCAGGCGCTATATTGAGCGAGTTGACGCCCGTCTGTATCGGGTTGAAGTCATTCTTGTCCTGAGCAAAGACACCTGCCGGGAAGGCAAGCGCCGCTAAGGCAAGAGCTATCGGGAATATGTGGCGGAGTTTCATCTTAATCGTGGAGGATGATGACAAAGAGGAGAATGGGCGGGAAACAGAGAAATCTTGTTTCCCCCCACGGTCTTATTATATAACTTTCGTGATGGCGATTTATTGTGCACTCCAATAAGTTTTGACATTCCGCCGACTGTTAAAAGAAGCCGTGCCGTGTTTCTCGTCCAAAAAAGTTACGTTTATATTTTGATGTTATCCGTGAAATCACTAAATTTGCATAAAATATTGTCGGGGATGAACTACACTGGCTCCTTCAGTGCCTCCCACGGCATTATCCTATCTTCACCTTAAAAATAATAATACCATTCTTAGATACTGATGAGAGAAGACTGTCTTCCTATCGCTTTTTCCTGCTTATCAGCGATGCTTGCAGGAACAATAGCGTCTGCGGCTCAGCCCAAAAGCACTCCGGCAGAGCCTAACAAACCTAATGTGATATTGCTTCTTGCCGACGACCTCGGCTATGGCGATCTGGAGTGCTACGGAGCAAAGAATGTCGAGACCCCTAATGTCAACCGTCTGGCCGAAGGCGGCATCATGTTTACCAACTGCCATGCAACCGCCGCCACATCCACCCCTTCGCGCTACTCGATCCTGACCGGCGAGTATGCCTGGCGTAAGACCGGAACCGACGTTGCCCAGGGCAATGCCGCTTCGATCATCAAACCCGACCAGTTCACAATGGCCGATCTCTTCCACAACGCCGGCTATTATACCGGAGCTATCGGCAAATGGCACCTCGGCCTCGGCCCCGTCACCGGCCAGCAAGACTGGAACGGCAAGCTGACCCATACTCCCCGCGACCTCGGTTTTGACTACCATTATATCCAGGCAGCCACCGCCGACCGCGTCCCCTGCGTATATCTCGAGCAAGACACCGTGGCCAATTATGACCCCACCGCTCCCATATATGTCAACTACAGCTCCAACTTCGAAGGCGAGCCGACCGGCGTGACCCACCGCGACCAGCTCAAGGTCAACTGGACCCATGGTCACAACCAGTCAATCGTCGACGGCTTGTCGCGCATCGGCTATATGAAGGGTGGCGGCAAGGCTCTCTGGAAAGATGAAAACATTGCCGACTCAATCGTGGCCCACTCTGTGAGATTTATCAATGAGCACAAAGACGAGCCATTCTTCCTCTATCTCTGCACCAACGACGTCCATGTCCCCCGCTGGCCCCACGAGCGCTTCCGCGGCAAGAACCCCATGGGCCTCCGCGGTGATGCCATCGTACAGTTTGACTGGACCGTGGGTCAGGTGATGCAAGCCCTCGAAGACGCCGGCATCGCCGACAACACTCTGATCATCCTCTCCAGCGACAATGGCCCCATCCTTGACGACGGCTATGCCGACCAGGCTGAGCAGCTCCTCAACGGCCACTCACCCTCCGGTCCATACCGCAGCTTTAAATATTCAGGCTATGAGGGTGGCACTATGGTACCCTTCATCGTCCGCTGGCCCGAGCGCATCAAGCCGGCTGATGGCCCCAACAACACCCTCCTCAGCCATATCGACCTCATTGGCTCTTTCGGAGCTCTTATCGGTCAGGATGTTCCCGAAGGCGGAGCCATGGACTCCGGCGACATGCTCGCTCAGATGCTCGGCGAATCCACCGAGCACCGCCCCTGGGTGTCAGAGCTCAACCACACCCGCACTCTGAGTGTCCGCACTAACGAATGGAAGTATCTCCCGGCCACCAACGGCGTTCAGGCCACAAACTGGGGCATCTCCATCGAAAACGGCAACAGGCCCTATGACCAGCTCTTCGACATGATCAACGACAAGGGCGAGACCACCAACTTAGCCGAGTCTAAGCCTGAAATTCTCAAGATGATGAAGGACATCCTCAAGGATGCCAAGGCTAATCCCGCCGGGCCCAACCTCCCTAAGGATATGCCCAAAATATCCGACGAGAACTCCTCCTACTGGTACAACATCTACACCCCGCTGCGCGACAACCGCACCATCACCATTGACGCTGACGGCAACCTGGTCGGCGCAAATGCTTCAGACGGTATTTACGCTCGTTCCCAGTGGAAATTTGTCGATGCCGGTCGCGGCACCTACAATCTGATCAATCGCGACAACGGCCAGTATATCAACCCCGACGGAATCACCAACACCAGCGACATGAAAGTGACCGACGCCATGCCCGAGGATGGATGGGTAATCGAGGCTGCAGCCAACGAAGACTGCATGATTCTCCATACCGAAGACTTGGGTGCGCAGCTTAATCTTGCCGGCACCGGACGTAATTATGCCCTCATCAACTGGGGTAACGGCACCAACAACTCCGATGCCGGATGTCAGTTCAAGCTTCAGGAAGTGCTCTTTGAGCCCATCGACCCTTCCAACAGCGTCACTCTGCCCACAACGACCGACGCCCCCGTAGCCTCGACTGCCGAAAATCCCCGCTGGTATGCCATCTTCACCCCCCTGCGTGATAATCGCTACCTTACCGCCAATCTCAACGGCATGGTGGGCACTCAGACCACTACTTATGCCCCCACCCTCGCATGGCGACTTGAAAGCCGCGCCGATGGCTCCTTTAACATCATCAGCCTCATGACCGGCAACTACGTCTCCCCCTCTACCCTCCCGTCATCTTCAGAAATCGCTCTCGTCAGCGAAGAGCCCTCTGAGGGTTGGGAAATTCAGCCGGCCCAGGGCGAAGGCAACTACATCATCGTATCGGGCAATAAGCAGCTCAACCAGACGAATACGGCCAACGGCTTCAAGATTTTCAACTGGGGTAACGGCACCAACAAGGCTGATGCCGGTTGCCAATTCCGCTTTACTGAAATCACCGATCTTATAAAGACCACCTCCATAGATAATGTCATTGTGACGCCTTCAGATGCCCAACCCACTCTGTATGATCTTTGGGGTCGTCCTGTAACCAACCCTCGCCATGGTGTATATATCACCTCCGATGGCAAGAAAGTCATAATCTGATATCCCTCCGAAAATTCGGAAAATAAAATTTGAGGGGAGGCGGACACTGACCGGATGTGTCCGCCTCCCCTATCTTTTTCAACGCCACATTTCGTATCATCATACGGGCACCTCGTCTCCCGGGGAGCGACCCCGAGAAATCTCCCTACCCGCATTATTCACCGACCGGCAGATCTCACGCCCCTCTCCGGTGGTTTTCTATCACCCGCTTATTCCGTTGTTGCTCCCCACGGTAAGCCTCAAGCCGGCAAACCTACGGAAATAAGTAAGCCGGGCCTCGATAGGGAGGTCCGGCTTGGGGTTGTAGCGAATTCGGGAATCGAACCCGAGTCTCCACCTTGAGAGGGTGGCGTGCTAGGCCACTACACTAAATCGCCATTTAGTTGCGCCGTGGGCACTTATTCGTTGTCATCAGGTTTATTTCCTTTTGACGATGCAAAGGTAAGGCCTTTTTTCTCCACCACCAAATTTTTTTGCAAAAAAATTCATTTTTTTTTGCGGAAGGGCAGATTAATGTCTGTCGGGGCCCGAAATAACCCGGTGCCGACCATTTGTGTCACCTTTTTATGTATCTTTGTAATTGCAATCCCCCCCTACCCTCTATGACACCGATGACCGACTCAAAAAACAAAGTCCGCCTGCTCGAGCTCCTCGCTCCTGCTCGCGACCGCGCTACGGCCTTAGCAGCCTTGGCCTGCGGCGCCGATGCTATTTATATAGGAGCACCTTCCCATGGCGCACGCGCGGCTGCGGCCTGCTCGGTCGACGACATAGAGGCCGTTGCAGCCGAAGCTCATCGCTTCCGGGCGCGCGTCTACGTAGCTCTCAACACCATCATATATGACGAGGAGCTTTCAGATGTAGAGGAGATGATATGGAGCCTCTATCGTGCAGGAGCCGATGCGCTCATCATCCAGGACCCGGCCATCACAGCCATGAAGCTTCCACCCATTGCACTCCATGCCTCGACACAGACAGATATTCGCTCGGCCTCACGCGCACGTGAGATGGCTGCCCTTGGCATGACGCGTATCGTCGTGGCCCGCGAGCTCTCGCTGGAAGAGACCTCCCGGATCCATCGCGAGCTACCTGATATGGAGATAGAAGCCTTTGTCCACGGAGCCCTCTGCGTGAGCTACTCCGGCGACTGCCGGGCGAGCTTTGCCGCCACTGGACGCTCGGCCAATCGGGGCGAGTGTGCCCAGATGTGTCGCCACTCATATACCCTGCGCGACGGAGCGGGCCGCGTCCTTGCCGGGCCGGCCCACTTGCTCTCCCTGCGCGATCTCAACCGCTCGAGCCGGCTGGCGGAAATGGCTGCTGCAGGGGTAACATCGTTTAAGATCGAAGGCCGACTCAAAGACGAGACCTACGTACGCGAGACTGTGGCATACTATTCACGCCTGCTCGACAGGCTGGTCGAGGGCTCGGATGGCCGCTATCGACGTGCTTCTGTTGGCCGGGTGCAGCTCTCGTTCTCCCCTGATCCTTCGCTCGCCTTTAACCGGGGCTTCACTCAATATTTCACCTCCGGGGTGCCTCCCAAAGGAATGCCCCTGAAGATGGCTTCGCTCGACTCGCCCGGAACGGCAGGCAGGGAGATTGGCTCTGTGGCGGCTCTCCTCCCTAAAGGTGGCTTGAAGCTGCGCCTCAAAGAGGGGGTGACGCTCTCTGCCGGCGACGGCCTGAGCTACACCGATGCCACGGGCACCACCGCCGGCTTCCGCGTCAACCGCGTCGATGGGTCAGTGATATTCCTTCCGCCGGGAGTCAGAGCGCCGGCAAGGGGCACAGCTCTGAGGCGCACCTTCGACTCTTCGCGAGCCAAAGCGCTCACCCGCCCCGATGCCGCCAGACGCATCCTTGAGCTATCCATAAGTATTAGACAGACTCCCTCCCGACGATTGGTGGCCGAGGCTTATGATCAGGCCAGGGGACTGACCGTGTCAGTGACTTCGGCCGATAGTTTTGCCGAGGAGGCATCTTCAGGCCAGGAGGGGCGCCGACGGGGACCCTTCGAGAAGATAGGAGCTGCGGGTTATCTCCTTGTCGACTTCACCGATGCCATTGATCCCCGGATCTTTATCCCCGCATCGGCCTTGACAGACCTGCGCCGCCGCCTCATAGAAGCGGTTGACCATGCCGCCGCCGCAACCTATTCATTTCCCCGTCCGGGACGCCGCGACCCCAAAGCCCGCATCGGAGGGGCCAATATCGCCAACAACCTCGCCCGCAAACTCTCGCCCGAGGGCATAGAGGCGGCCGAAACCCGCTTCCCATCGGGCCGGGCGATGGAGGGGGAGAGGGTGATGACCACCCGCTACTGCCTTCGCCGCGAGCTGGGCCGCTGCCTCGCCACACCCGAAGGGCGTCAGTGGCAAGGGCCACTGACCATTGCTGACGATGCCGGCAATCGCTTCGGCCTCAGCTTTGACTGCAAGGAATGTCAGATGCACCTGACATGGCTCGGCCGCAGCCGGCGCCCATAGCTCAGGCGCTTTGAGCGGGAGTGGCTTTGGCAGGACGCCCGAAGAAGCGGTCGACGATTAGGGCCAGTGCACCGTCGCCGGTCACGTTGCAGGCGGTCCCGAAGCTGTCCATGGCAATATAGAGCGCTATCATCAGCGCATTGTCGGCCTCTGTGAAGCCGAGCATGCTGCTGAGGAGGCCGAGAGCGGCCATAATGGCGCCGCCGGGCACTCCCGGCGCCGCCACCATCGTGATGCCGAGCATGGCAATGAAGCCGGCAAACTGCCCGAGGCTGTAGTCATAGCCGTGGGCAATCATCAGCGTCAGCGAGAGAGCGACGATCTTGAGCGTCGACCCCGAGAGATGGATTGTGGCGCAGAGAGGGATTGTAAAGGAGGCTACATCTTCATTGACGCCCATTGCCTTGGCCTGCCGGAGAGTCACCGGGATTGTGGCCGCGCTCGATGATGTGCCTAAGGCGGTGAAATAGGCCGGCATCATGGTCCAGAGACACTTAAAGGGATTTTTGCCGTCGATGAGCGCTCCGATGATATACTGGGCGATGAGCAATACAATGTGCATCGCAAAGATAATCCCTATCACCTTGATAAACGACACGAGGATGCCCCCCACCTGGCCCGTCATGGTCATATTGAGAAAGATGCCGAAGATATAGAGCGGCAGCAGAGGGACGATCACCGAGCCGATAACCATCACGATGACATCGCGGAAATCGGCAAGCACCCGCCGCAGGGCACTCTTCTCCGGCGCAAACCGCGCCACACAGAGGCCGAGGACAAAGGCCAGGATGAGGGCTGAGGTGACCGTCATCAGCGGAGCCATCTCTATGACGAAGAAGGGCTCGAGATTGACGCTGCTGCCCTCGGCGGCGATATAGCTGTCGGCGCTTACCATCGAGGGGAAAAACGTCACGGAGGTGAAGTAGCTGAAGAAGCCGGAGCAGAGGGTGGCGATATAGGCCAGAAGCACGGTGAAGACCAGCATCTTGCCGGCACGGGTCCCAATCTCGTCGATAGCCGGAGCCACCAGACCCACGATAAGCAGCGGGATGATGAAGCTCAGAAACTGGCTGAAGATGGCATTGAATGTCATGAAGACCCTTGCCACCCATTCTGGAAAAAACCATCCGCATCCAATGCCAAGGATGATGGCGATGAATATTCGGGCCAGCAGAGGGAGCCGGCTGAGTCCCTTCCTGGTGTCGTTTCCGGTGCTCATAAAAAAATGATTATCTGATTAACGGTTGATATTGTCGCGCACCACCCTTATCTCTTTGGCGGAGCCGGGAAAAGCGGAGCGTAGCTTGGCGGCGGCCTCATTGGCATCGGCCTGACTCTTGAAGTCGCCGACGCGGAGGCGCCAGTAGGGAGCGTTGTAGGTCACGTAAGTGCGCATTTCGGGGAAGCGGCTCGCCACCTCTGACGCCCGGCGGCGCGCCGCGTTCTTGGCCGTCGAAGCGTTGTTGTCGAGAAACATCTGGACACGGAAGCCTCCGACGCGCTGACGTCCCGGGGTGCTCTGTCGGGCCTCCTCTTCAGCGCGCTCGGTCTGGGCCTTGTCGGCGCGCTCGAGCAGGCGGGTGAGAGCATCGGGCTGGGCCACGCTGTTGCGCCCGTCGGCGGTGATTGACGATATTATGGTCACCACGGTGTCGGCCGGCTCATGGGCCGCCGCCGACATTAAGCCTGCCATCATCGCCAATATGATCGAAATAATATTACGTGTCATATCAAAAAAAGTAAAGAAGATGCGGACTGCAAAGATACGCAAAAAGCATCAATGCAGCCCGCATTTTGGGAGATTTTGTGTGTCAGCGAAGCCGATTAGTTCCAGGCGTCGACGATGCCCATGAAGTCGCCGCACTTGAGCGAGGCGCCGCCGATGAGGCCGCCGTCAACGTCGGGCTTGGCAAAGAGAGCCTTGGCGTTGGAGGGCTTGCAGCTGCCGCCGTAAAGGATGGATGTGTTGTCGGCCACTTCATCGCCATACTTCCCGGCGATGACGCTGCGGATGAAGGCGTGCATCTCCTGGGCCTGGTCGTCGGTAGCGGTCTTGCCGGTGCCGATAGCCCATACGGGCTCGTAGGCGAGGATGATCTTGCCGAAATCTTCGGCCGAGAGGTTGAAGAGACCCTCTTCGACCTGGGCCTTGACCACGTCGAAGTGTTTATCGGCCTCACGCTCCTCAAGCACCTCACCGATGCAGAAGATGGGAGTAAGACCATTTTCAAGAGCCAGGGCCACCTTCTCGCGGAGGGTCTCGGAGGTCTCGCCATAATACTGGCGACGCTCCGAGTGGCCGAGGATCACGTAGGTGGCACCGGTGGAAGCCACCATGGGAGCCGACACCTCGCCGGTGTAAGCGCCGCTCTTATGGTCGGCACAGTTTTCTGCGCCGAGGCCGAGCTTCTCAGGGTCGATGATGCCGGCAATGGGGGCCAGATGGGTGAAGGGGACGCAGATGATCACGTCACACTTGGCATCGCGGCCGGCGAGGGCCTCGTTGACTTCATTGGCAAGCTCTAAGCCTTCAGGCAGGGTGGTGTTCATTTTCCAGTTGCCTGCCACAATTTTCTTTCTCATTTCTTTGATATGTAGGGAGTTATTTATTACACAAGAGGGGAGCAATCATGCTCGCGATTGCAAAATTAGCTATTTTTGCCCTAACGGCGAAAAAAAATTAAAAAATAAGGGTAATGCCGTGTTGCAGGCGATGCCTGCCAAGATGCATCCCCGCTCAACCCTCATTCATTGCGGAGCTGAGCGGCCACTGACCGATAACCCGGCTCCTCATCCCTGATTTCCCGTCCGTCATTCCGCAAAGCGGCTCCCCGCAGGAGAGGATGCGGGGAGCCGCGACGTCAAGCACGGAAAAATTCAGCCTGTATTAACGGAGTCGGATCACGGATTCAATATCATCCGGATCGGCGTTATAGCCGGCGTGCTTCAAAGCTTCGTTCAACGAATATCCCTCTTCCATAAGCTGCCCGACGACCTGGTTGGTCCGCTGCTGACTTTTCAGGCAGAAGTCAAATGCCCGCTGCGAGACCTTTATGTCATCAGCCGTGCCTTTAGCCACGAGACGATTGTTTTCTACTGTCTCAATTTTGTAGAAACGATACCATATGACGCGGGTTATTATCTCGTCTTCCGAGATAAGGTTGGCGCTTCGCGAAGCCGTGCGGTGAACGGGGGCGCTGAAGTCATAATCGAGATAGGTGTTGGTGGCCACCATATCATCGATCATGCTTTGTGCATTGCTGCGGGAATAAAATTCCTGCTCGCTCTGCATCTGAGGGATGACCGTCTCCTCCGAGGAAGAGCATCCTTGGGCTAAAAAGCCGCTGATAGCGACCGTCAAGCCGAGCATCAGTTTAACGATTCTCATAATTGTAAGATTTGAAGATTTTGAGGGTTATAGGCGTTAGAGATTTCGGACTTGGTAGATCCAGTAGGCCTCGAAATTATATCCTGCGGGAAAATGAATAATCAATTCAGTATCCCAAAAATAGGAATAATTCAACATGCCGGTTGAGATATACTCATATCGGTCTGATTGACGATAGGCTCTTGCAAAGAACGAGTCATGGTACTTGAACCCGTCAGCAGGATTTTCACAAGTAAAGCTTAATGAAACATCGTCATATGACTTATTGTATACACTGAAAGCAAGTTGTTGAGCTAACCCCGTAGTGAAAAACTTATTGAAAAATTTAGGACAACCTTGCATTCCAAAGTCACTGAAGGTCTCCATCTCGTAAGTTTCACTGGGATAGACAGTGGCGTTGATCTGAGCGTTGGAAGCTAATGCACCAATCAATATCAGAACAAACGAAAGTACTGTTCTCATTGAAATGAAATAATTGATTATTTGTGA
Source organism: uncultured Bacteroides sp. (assembly GCA_964488335.1). Taxonomy (GTDB): domain Bacteria; phylum Bacteroidota; class Bacteroidia; order Bacteroidales; family Muribaculaceae; genus Paramuribaculum. Next base: position 2,334 of record CAZAUV010000027.1, on the reverse strand, counting down.
TATACGAAGTAGATGAAATATTAATTAGGCATCAAGAAGATGGTGAACGAAACAAAACTTTTATACGAGGAAAGTTTTGGCTGGGTATTCTTGCGGAGATGAAACCGCGCGGTTTTCTTTGAGCATTTCAAGACGGAGGATGAAGTGTGACCACCTAATCAGAAATACTTAGCGAGGGCCCTTCGCATAAGAAATCTGAATTAATTCGTTTGAGGCAGGCACTGTTTCTGCTCAGCCTTGATTACGCCGCAAAAATATACTTAAATATTTAATAATGAAAATTTTAGAGTTAGAAAAGAGTTAGAGGGAGTCAGATGATTGTCATGGACATTTTGAAGACCTTTTGAAAAGTGTTCGAAAACCGTTCGAAAAGCGTTCGAATAACTGTCTTAAACGCTTGATATTCCGTCGGTTTTGCAATCGGCCTTAGGAAGGCGCCCCGCGCCCGCATTGACGCGGGGTGCCTGAGGACGTAAAGTACAGAATATCGATTGTCCGTGTATCAATCCTTGATGCATTGTCTCAGTTAACTTCTCGGAGGGCTCCATATAAGAGATTAGCCCCGAGGGAGGAAGACAATCAATCTGCCGCAAGTATTGTCACTTAAGAAGCGACAAAATAATAAGCGGGTGCCGGAGAATATGACCGGCTCTCGTTATTCACACGGCTGGTCGAAGGTAAATATTATCAGTATCTTCCTACCCTCTTTTGGAACAGCGGTTACTTCAGCTTTGAAATATCTGTTATCGGGGCCATTGTTGGGCTGAAAATACACCTGCAGCTCGCGTTTATCTTCATTAAGTGTACAGTTGGCCCAGTCTACAGTCTCATTCTTACCGGTTATGATAGTTCTCTCATATTTTCCATTATCGATGCTGAAAATGCCCGACTGAGATATTTCACATTCTTCTTGAACAATAACGTTGTCTCGATAATAAGAATCAAGTGATATCACGGTGTCGGTAGTTGACCAATAAACATTTACATTGGTTGCCCATGTTAAGGGGAAATTGGTAGGGCCCCCGAGATTATCAGGTTCTTCCCTTGTTGTTTCTGAGCAAGATACTGTTATAGCAATAATAAGAATAACTTGCAGTAGATGAAGAGATTTTTTAAGTTTCATTTATATCCGTCTATATAAAGTATTTTATTATGCCACTGGTAGGAAAGGTCTGATGAACCGAAATTATAGAAGACAGACCAGGTCTGACAATGACTCCCACCCCAAACCTGATGGAACTGATGCCAAATCTCAGGTTTTTCCACCGATATATATCGGATTCCATCAATGACCCACATATGGCCAACGGGTGAGCTATATTCGGGATTTCCGGAACAAATAGTTGCGAAACCTTTTCGCAGCAAATTTAGTCCTTTTGTTGACATCCGACAATATTTTTAGTTCAAAATCAGTTCAAAAAAAACAGTCGTAAGCATCAGATTTCCATAGTTTTGGGATCGGCCTCAGGAAGGCGCCCCGCGCCCGCATTGACGCGGGGTGCCTGAGGACGTAAAGTACAGATACTTCGGTATACTGCCGGCAGCTTATCTAAGGACGCGGATGTAGGCGATGCTCTCGGGGGTTACGTGATAGGTCTTCTTGACTGCCTCAGCAGGAGTATAGCCCATCGACATATAGAAAACTATCATTTCATTACCTCTATCTACCACATTGCGGACGCATTGGTTGAACGTACGCTCTGACATGTTGATATCGGCGGCGGTGCCTTTTACAACTATACGGTTGTTTTCTATGCCGGTCAGTTGGTAGAAGCGGTAGAAGACGGCATGTTGGAGGATATCATAGTCGGTAAACTCTCTGGTCGTGTTGACAATATGATGAGACAGATCGAGGTCGAGGTAGGCATTGTTGTCGAGGAGGTCGTCGAGCCGGGCCTGGGCGTTAGAGCGGGAGATAAGGACGTGGCCTTCGATGTTTCGGGGCTCAGAGCCTTCAGCAGCGGTGGTGCAGCTCTGGCACGCTAACCCTATCATGGATATGAAAAGGGTTGCAAAGAATAGATAGGTTTTCATTTTATTTGGTATTATGTAAGGTGTGGGGGTTATAGGTATGGCGATTAGTAACCGGCGCTGTCTGTCACCCACGCTGTGGGTTCGTAAGCGAAGGGAGGAGCCCGGTCCACGGGTTTCACCCGCGGTTAACTTCTTAAGCCCACCTCCGTGGGCTTCCCGGCTTAGCCGGCATCTCCGTGTCACAGTCACCGGGGACTTAGCGGACATCTCACTCCGTGGGCTTCCCGGCTTAGCCGGCATCTCTACATCACAGTTGCCGGGGGTTTAGCGGGCATCTCACTCCGTGGGCTTCCCGACTTA
>CAZAUV010000026.1:0-22286 GCA_964488335.1 uncultured Bacteroides sp. | reverse complement strand
TGTAATTTGTTCATCTTCAGAAAGAGCAGAGTCGGCAACTTCATTCAGATAGTTGCGAAGAAATGTCTTACCTTGTTCGTTAATATCTCTTGTATAGGTGTCTTTAACATTAATGTCATTGAAGATGCCTTCATTTAAGATCTTTTATAAGATACACTTCTTCAGTTGCTATATCGCCATCACAGGCGCTACAGCAAAAGAGCGTTTTAAGAAAGAGTTCTCTTGGTCTCATATTGTTTGATGATTAAAAGCCAACACGAGGACGAGTCGGCTGTGCCGGTTCTCCGTCCATCTTAGCTTTGATATTTCTATATTTTTCTAATTCTTTTTTCGTCAGTGATGGCTTGGTCTTTGAGATGACTTGCTCGAGAATTGTCATGCTAATTCTGCATTTTTGTCGCAAAGCAATACGAGAGGCATCATTGACAATCATTTCTATGTCAGATGATACGTAATCTTCAGTAAGTGTTGCGAGTTTATCATAATCAAGGCCAAAATCATAGGGACGAGATTTAAGATATAACTCAAGCATAAGTTTGCGAGCTTCAAAATCCGGTGTCCCGATGTAATACTTTTTATCGAGACGACCGGCACGGAGAATTGCTGGGTCTATCATATCAGGATAGTTAGTGGCTCCAATAATGAAAATGCCACGTTCTCCTGTTCTATCCATTTGAGCCAGCATTTCATTAACGGCACTACGAGCCATTTCGTGAACATCACTGTCTCGATTGGGCACAAGCTCATTCATTTCATCTATAAAAATGATTGTAGGTGCTTTTGCTTCCGCGTCCTTGAACATTTGCGCTATGTTCTCTTGGGTGGCATTTACAAATCTACTTTTCAAAGAGCTGGGCTTTATAAGCATAAAATTGAATCCGACTTCTTCTGCGAAGTGTTTTGCGAAGAAAGTTTTGCCACAGCCCGGAGGACCATAAAGCAACATTCCGTTGGGGATAGTTAATCCATATTTTGCATATTCCTCTGGAGAATGTAAGGCATCGATAACCTCTACTTGCATTTGCTCTTTAAGTTCAGTCATTCCGGCTATTGCGGAAAAGCCTTTACCCTTAGGAATAGATGCCGAAGTTCTTTTCTTTTCAGACTGACAGCTTTGAATCTTCTTTTGATTATCAACACGCTCAATTTTTATTTCGCCATTTAACGCTTTAATGAAATCATCAGCAGTCTCAAAGCGTTCTTCGAGGTCGGTGGCTAGAGCTTTACGAATAGTGTTTTTGAGTTGTTCGTCAAGTTCAAACTTATCCTCATCAGGTATGTGGAGAGGTAATTCACGCTGACGTTCAATTTTGTCACGTTGCAAAGATACATCATCTTTGCAGTCGGTCAAGTCAATAAAGTACGGTGGAACACCAAACAATAAGTTATAGAGGATTGCACCAATAGAATAGATGTCGGACTTAACAGAAAATACTCCGTTAAGAGCTTCTGATGCTAAATAAAAAGGGGATAAGCCATTTTTGTTGAACGCTGAACTACCTTGCGATAAATAACGAGCATAGCCAAAGTCTATAATTCGAGGAATGTTCAATCCCGTAGATACATCTAACATAATGTTTTGAATAGTCAATTCATTATGTATGACCGGCTCAGCAAGAGAGTGAAGAAATTTTACACCATTAAGGACTCCAAGCACAATGTTCTTTGCATCGTACACACTTAAACTTCCCTCGCGAGCTACAAATTGCGAGGCTGTTTCTCCACTAATATAGTCAAATACGATATACGCATATTTTCGTCCATTGATGATTGTGTCGCCATTATCATGGTATTTGGCAATATTAGGGTGATTGAGAGACTTGGCAATCTCTACTTCTAAGATATTGCCATCTTTATCAAACTGGGTGCGATGAAGTTTTGCACAATTTATTAGTTTCAAGAAACGATTTTTACCGGTCGAATCCTTAACTCGATATGTCTCGGCATAATCGCCCTCCTTTACCGGGAAAGTGATGGTGTAATTTCTCAACTGTTGCTTCTTCGTCAGCGTGAACATATTTATCCAAATATTGCTTCAAGGAGAGAGAACATGGCGGCAAAAACAATTGTGTTACAGAGCATCGCAGCAATTTGGCCGCCCATTGCTTTCATCTCACTAGCAAATGAACTTGATTTATTACTTATTTTTTCATAGGGAACGTCCATTATTGTTGAAATAGAGTTCTTCACATTTCCTTGGATAATACCTAAAGCATTAGTTACATATTGATCATTTATCTTTTGGTTCATCCAATATGCAATTTCCGGATAGACATAGGTCCATGCTTCTAAAGCGTTAAGCGAAGCCGATAAAATTTGAAGATTAGTATCGTCTTCGTTTGATTTTGTGAAATTAGGCTCTGATTCAATTCGTGCCTTGCAAGCCCTGTCTACTAACTCTGCGATTTTATCGCCACACTCCAAATAACCCATTCCATTGTAAAGGGGTTGTTTGGCCGCCTTTGACATCTTGTTCTCAACGATACACTCTTGGATAAAGCCAATCCAACCTGGTACAAAGAATTTGTGAACAAATCCCACAGTTTGAGGTTTACTGGCCATAGAATCTGCAAGGCTGTTCAGCTGATTTATAGATTCTTGATATGTCATTACCTTCCTGTATATACATGTATAGCATCGTAACTGCCATCTTGGCTTGGGCCATAAAATGCGTTGCGATATCCGTTTACTGCTTCAATATTTACGTCCACAGTTCTATTTATACGTGCGTCCACTTGACCGCCCACGACATAGACACGTTGGGCAGTGTCCTCTCCCCCGAAGTAGTTTTGGATTACGAGCAGCCATATTCCTATGGCACATACTCGAATCCAAAACAACTGCGAGTTGAAGAGAATTTTAGCGTTATCCTTGAGTCTGTTGACATTCATACAGATTAGAAGCTGACGCCGGTGCCACCTGTCGGTGGCTCAATCATCAAGTCGATAACTGAGCGAACGATTGGATGCAGAGTGCCCTCTGAAGGATTGGTGTTGGCGATTTCCTTACCTTGTTGGAGTAACTGACGTGCACGGTTGGCATCTTTCCACTGGATAGAGACGAAGTTGCGCAGATGATAGTCAATGAAGCCCATCAGTTGGTAAATGAGGGTTACAGCCACGAAAAGGCTATTGATGTCGTCTAGAACCGCACGGCCTTGGCGTACATCTTTCGAGCGGATAGCCATATCTACTTGGCTACGCACAGCTGCAACTTGTTGGTCATATTTGTTGCCCAGCTCGTTGTTAGCCTTTTCAAGACGGTCAAATTCTTCACGGATTTCGGCTTCAAGAGAATCCCATTCGTGACCTTGTTCCACTTCCTCCATTTTGAGGAAAGCACGACGTATGTCAGCTTGCAGGTGCATACGGCCATCTTCAGAGCTCTTTTCACCCTCAAAACGGTCGTTGATTTCAGTGATGAGTTTATCTGCTTCTGCGGTTTCCGATGCGGAGATTGCAGAAGAAGATTTTAGCGTACGGAGCTTAGAATTAGCGGAGTTTTTGAGATTCTCCAGGTCATAGGTAGAGATTACTGAACGTTGATCAATTTCAACCTCTTTCTCTACGGTTTCTCCACTGATGGGGAAGAATGCTTCAAGTTTGAGCATCTGTGAGCGGTCAACTTTGATTGTGATATCTACATCACTACCGACTGGGATCATTTGGCCGACTTCGTCACCGGTGATGACAACGTCAAAGACATGGTCGTTATGAACCGCAGAAGTTCCATCGGCATTATGCTCACTTTGGTAGATAGGAATTACCAAAGTGTCAGATTCTATGCCCGGACGGAGTTGATTGCGAGTTTTGAGTCCGTTGAGTGTGCCGATGGCAGGAAGTTGTTGATTTTTTTCGAGCCCTTTGACTGACTTGACAACATTCTTGTCAAGACCGGAGTCATGGGCTTCAATTGAGATGTTGTATGGGAGAACGGCATTCCCGACAACGATGCCTTGCATGATGTTGATTTCTTTGGGGAAGCAAGGAATGGTATTGACCTGACCATCATAAGCGACAACGGAGAAAGCATTGTTCTTACCCTCCATAAGTTGACATTCAATAACATCACCGATTTCATTGATTTCAACTTTACCGCTTGACCATCCATTATCGCTTCGGATTAGCTCAACGAATAGTTGAGAAGGCAAGCTGCCTGTGCAGTCGTCTTTGGCGAGCTGCACGGTAACGTACTCCGTGGGTTGCACAGAGTTTGCTTCATAAGAAAGAGAGAGAGCAACGGTTCCTACTCCGATATCCTCTTTGACTTCACTATCAATGCCGGAAGCAAAGAGGGCTGCCCCCTTTGCTACTGCGGTCATTGGGTCAATGTCGGTGTCAACATTAGGGGTAACTTGTTCGCGAAGCATTTGACGAAGTACAGGAGAATAGGTCGGGCCACCAACAAGAATCAGCTTGTCAAGGTCGCTACCTTTCAGACCATTGCGTTGCAGTAGATTTTTGGTGATGTCAATAGCCTTTTGTAATATAGGAGCAAGGACAGATTTCAGCTGTTCTTGTGTGATAATGAGGTCGAGTTCGATTTCTTCGCCCTCATCATCTTCTCCAAACTCATCGAGTTGGGAAGTGATGTCGGCTTGAGGCTTGAACGAAAGCAGATTCTTGGCTTGCTCGGCATAAAATTTCATGGCATCACGCAAAATGTTGCGTTTGGTCTCGTCTGCCATGATTTCGTCAATGGTGTAGTTTTCTTTGAGATACGGAATGATGATGTTGTCAACGATGGCGTAGTCAAGATTCTTACCTCCGAGGTAGTTGTCGCCCTCAGTATCCTTGACCTGCATAATGCCATCCTCAACCTTGATGAGAGCAGCATCGAATGTGCCACCACCAAAGTCAAAGACGAGCCATTGACCATTTTTATTTGCGGTGCTTAAGCCGTAAGCCATCGAAGCTGCGATTGGCTCTTGAAGCAATTCGCAATGCTCAATACCGGCCAATTTAGCTGCACGTTTGGTTGCTGCGATTTGATCGGCTTTAAACTTTGCAGGGATAGTGATAACCGCTGAAGAAACAGTTTTATCCCCTATGAACGATTTCAGCGTTTTGAGAACTTCTGCCGAAAGTTGTTCTGACGAGAACGATTCTCCCATATAGGAACTTTCATAAGTTTTGTCAGTTCCCATATTACGTTTGAACTCGATAAAAACGTTTTCTTTATCGTTTGCCCATTTCTTTGTAGCGCGAGATTTGTCAGAACGGAGGTCGTTATAGGCACTATCACCAACTTTTGCGATTTTCTTTTTGGTAAAAGAAACGCATGAAGGTAGTGTGTCCTTAAGTGTATCTGTCTTTTTAATGACAGGTTCACCTCCCTCCATTTTGCAAATAGCGGAATTGGTTGTGCCCAAGTCAATTCCGAATTTTATTTTGGATTGAGCCATGTTATGAGGTGTGATTAGATATTTTGACTTACTGTGATTTGGGCAGATTGAATCATCTTACCCTTGTAGTTGATTTGAGGCTTGATTATGCCGGTAATGATTTGTTTGCCTGCCGGAAGCTCTTCGTCTTCGACGAAGTTGGCGGTCACTTTCATTCCATCATGGTAGTCCTTTCCAAGCATATCAACAAGCTCATAGCCATTGACAAGGAGATTGTCTTTCATCTGCTTGATAGACTTAGAGAGCTGCTTGTGACCACGGACAGAACTGTCCATTTTGTATAGGGTCATTTCCATAAAGGTTATGCGGTCAGCAAGAGTTGTGATAAGTTTTTGCTCGCTTTCGGGCGTCGCTCCCTGAGCGGAGGCAAGTGTGCTTATTTGCTTGGAAATGGTCTGCATATCGTTCATCTCTGATGATAGACGATTGACAATTTCTTCGTTGAGCTTATCAGCTTTGGCGGAAAGAGATGCAACTTCGTTGCCTCGTTTGGCAATCAGTTTACCCAATATAAAGGCGACACCAATCAGAGCCAAGGCAAGCAATCCGAAAATCCAAAGTCCGGTTTTGGATGTTTTGGCAATTGAATGACTTAAGGTCTCGGAACTTGTTTGAATCTCACTACGAGTAGCCGAAATGTTTACATTAAGGCTATCGGCTAAAGCAGTAACACTGTTAGAGGTCGATGCAAGTTCTGCTCTAAGAGAATCAAGTTCAGAATTCTGTTTGGCTATAGTTTCGTGTAGAGATGAAACCTCGCTTTTTAGCAAATCATTTTCGTGCTGTAGCACTTGAACGGTTGCCTCAGTTGCTAGCAGTTTAGAAAAGCAAGTACGCAAGGAGTCGGATGCTGTAGCCGCAAAAGAGACTTGCGTTAGTAGAGCAACACTAAGGGTTAGGAATATCTTTTTCATATGGTGGTGTAGTTTAGTCTTCTCTAAAGATTGAACGTGCAATATTACCAACTATCAGTGCACCCAAGATTCCTCCACAGTAGAAGCCTTCGCTGCCGTTTGCCATAGCACCGATAATTGCACAGATTAGCGTGGCAATCCAAAATGCCGGCCATCTCGTATTCTTCTCTTTAGGAGAATTAGATGACGAACCGTAAGAAGATGATGAACTTGTGGAAGTAGTACGTGGTGCGGTCGGTCTTGTAGTTGTAGTTGTTCTTGGTGTAGAGCGGGGCGTGGAAACGGCTGTTGAGATATGGAGACTATCGCACATCTCTTTGAGTGATTTACGATTAGCATTATAGCGGTTGGTGCGGAAATCTGACTCCATATCAAACGTGTCCATAATTGTGGTAGCTTTCCACGCTTCTCGAACGACGGGCTTAAGTTTATTATCAATAATCTTAGCTGGAGAGTGTTCATCGCCGAGATAATTGAGCATTGCGGGGTCTACCCCAGCTTTTTTTGCAGCCGCGACAATAGCACCGAGAAGATTTTGCACTTGGTTTACTTCCTCAATTAGGTTATGTAAAGCATTACCTACCACCTGTGTAGACAAGGAGAGATAGAAAGCGTTTGTTGATCCAAGTTTGGTCTTGATGGTTTGAAGTAAAGGCTTCGTGTTATTCAACAAAGTTATTGAATACGAAATCTTATCAGGAAGTGCACAGAATTTTCGTAATTCATCTTTGACTTTTCGTGTTTCAAGGGCAACCTCTACCGGTGGCATATTGTCAACGGCTTCTTTAATTATCTTATAGTTCTCCTTGCAACGGTCTTTTGTCAATTGGCCGACCGCGATGTCTAAGGCATACTTTTGAAGTACCATTGCTTTGCGCGGTGCTTCAACATCATCGTCAGAGGCGTTTTTATAGTAGTTGATGCCACACTGCAATATCTGTTTTGCGAGATTATCGGCAACCATTTGATACTGCGGACTTGATGCACAGGCAATATCTTTTACTTGTTTAAGAGCCTTTTTTGTTGAGTTCATCAACTTCGTACCCGCGTCCAAACTTGCTTTTGAGTTTTTGGAATCAGCGGATTTTGCAGTTGCAATCGCGGAGTTGATTAGAGAAATAGGCTCGTCAAGTGCAGTTTTGCCTATAATCGCTTTGTCGTTGGGGTTAGATGTAGCAGACAGAAGCACTGATGCAGGAATCTCCTTAAGCAATTCTTCAATAAACATAGAGGCTATTTCTTCCTCGGTCATTGTAAGGTTAGCAACGCCTAAGGCATTAAGCATCTCTGAACGGTAAGCCGCATTATGGATAACCATTGATATATTAGAAAAACCCGAAGTGTAGTTGCCGTCAATCAGTTGGAGAACACCAACATTGAGAAGTGATGAAAAAGTTTCTTTTTTCTCAAACAACTCACGAGCCTTTTCTTTATTTCCTGACTGGAGATGTTTTAATGCAATATCCTCAATGGGAGAAGCTCTTATAAACCAAAACAATGCATTCTTCAATTGGTCTTTATCAAGGTTAAGAGCAGTGTTAGCTGCTGAAATACTTTCCGATGTCCTTAACGGCTTGTCTGAAATCACCGATGCAAAGTCGTTGGGAAAAGATACTTCTTTACCAACCTTAGCAAAGGCAGCAAGTCGATTTTGGTTGCCAACCCTCTCTCGGAGCGGAGAGTTGGACAAAACGCCAAGAACACGATATGGATTATTGGTAATAATTTTTAACATTATGAATAGATTGCCCACGAATCCCTATCGGACTGCTAAATTATAGATACAAAAAAAGCGCAGGATCCGTACTGTTGCTCGTCCTGCTGCTAAAGGCCTTCGCATTGCCCGAAATAGTAGAACGAGCAACGCAGAGCCTACGCCGTATGATATATTATACCCAAAGGGGTTGTACCACCAAGGCACAATCCTCCCATAGGGTACGTGTGTCATACCCGAAGACATCTACAGTTGCTTCATTCTCGACTATTTCTAATGAAGTTGCGAAGTTCTTAGCAGCCAAGAATCAAGCGCAAGTAAACGCTTATGAAATATGTTTCAAACCCACCCAACCGACGAAATTTTTCGTCATCGGCGTAGATTTGCGATGCAAAATTATGAAATTATCTGTTATTGGCAAGAAAAAAAGTATTCAAAAATTTGCCCAGGCGGCGGAGCAGATTTGTCTCCGCTCTGTCAGTCCGGAAGGTCACTTCTCTTCAGTAAGGCATAATTCAGGGGCCTCTCGCCGGGGATGGCGGGAGGCCCCTGTGTGTGGTGGGGGGATGGCCCTGTCGGCCTCCGTGGCCGGAGGCCCGGGTCCGGGGGGAGGCCCTGAGGGAGGTCCAGGGGAAGGGCCCGGGGCTCAGTCGATGGAGGCGAAGGCGGGGATGGCCTGGGCGCGATAGGCCATGAGGCCTTCGGCTGATACCTCGACGATGGTCTGGCGGCCGTCGGCGGCGGGGAGGGCCAGATGGGTGTCGTCGACGAAGGTCATCAGGCGGGTGCGGGTGCCTTCGGCGCTGATGATGTCCCAGGCGTTGTCGTCGGCGGCAAATTCGAGGCGGATGGTCTCGTCGGTGCCGAGGGTGGTGATGGTGTAGCCGCTGGCGTCGCTCCGGACGAGATATTTGGTGCCGTCGGAGCCGGTGACGGTCTTGGTGGAGGCGCGGCGGTCTTTCTCTACGGAGTTGCTGCCGCTCCAGAACTCGATGGAGTTGAGGATCACGAGGTCGGCCAGGGCCGATACTTCATAGACGGGGAGGATCCAGAAGGCGAGGAACACGATTTCGTTGACGAGCTTGGAGTCGATATGGCGGTTCCAGTCGAGGAGGCGGTTGGTCAGGGCGAATGAGCCCACGCAGGATGAGAAGGATCCGGAGAGCATCACGGCGGCGAGGATGGCCGCTACGGAGCGATAGAGTTTGCGCATAATGTGTTTATTGTGTTGTGTGGGGGGATGGATAAAGTCTGATGATCGGTCTCAGGGGGCCACGGCATCGCGTGCTTTGTTGTAGAAGGCATAGATGCGGCGGACGTAGTCGTAGGTCTCGCGGCCGCGGGAGTAGCCATATCTGACTACGGGGTCGCGGTAATACCGGGGGTTCATCTTCATGAGGATGGCTTTCTCGGTGTTGCCGTTCCAGCGGGTGGGGTCCATGCCATATTTGTCGGCCAGGGCAATGGCGTCGTAGACATGGGCGATGCCGGCATTGTAGGCGGCGAGGATAAAGCGCTGGCGCTCGTCGCGGTCGGGGATGCGGCTTTCGAGCCAGCGGTCGAGGTCGGCGATGAGGCGGGTGGCTGTCTTGATGCTTGTCTCGGGGTCGTAGAGTTTTGAGGTGGCCACACCATAACCGCGGGCTGTGGCGGGCATTATCTGCATCAGGCCCCGGGCGCCGGCCCATGAAGTGGCGCGGGGCTTGAATTTGCTCTCGGTATAGGCCTGGGCGGCGAGCAAGCGCCAGTCCCAGCCTATCTCGCGGGCATATTTCCTGAAGAGGTCGTCGTAAGGCGAGATCTTGCCGTCGGCAAAGGATGGCAAGGCGAGGTCGTCGGTCTTGCTCTGCTCGAAGTAGCGCTTGAGCAGGAGGGCCTGCTCCTGGCGGGGGCGTGTCTCGGCGGCCCAGGCGTCGATGGCGTCGGCGAGCCACTGATTGCCGGGGGCTACGGCCCAGGCCGAGCGCTGCTCGAAGCTGACGGGGAGGGAGAGGTCGAGGCGGGGATAGTAGGCGCGGTTGATGGCGGCAATGTCGGAGTCGACGATGGTCAGGGGTATGTCGCCGCGGCTCACCATCGAGATGAGGTCTTCGGTGATGAGGGTGTCGCGGTCGATGGAGCGGATGTCGATGCCGCCGCCTATCTCCTCATTGAGGTTGCGCAGGCGGGCCTGATACTTGCTGCCCTCCTCGACATAGACGGTGCGTCCGACCAGGTCGGTGACATCGCTCACGAGGGAGTCGGAGCCGGCGGGCTGGACGAGCACCTGGGTGGTGATGTTCTCCGGTCCGGCGGGCAACACCCGGTCGCGATATTCGGCCGTGATGGGCACTTCGTAGGCTATGAGGTCTACCTTGCCGGAGTCGAGCATATCGATGGCGGCATTGAGGCTGGGGGCCACTTCGAGGCTCAGGACCGAGCCCTTGTCGGCGGCCAGGCGCTCCACAAGGTCGTAGTCGTAGCCCATCGGCTCGCCTCGGTAGATGAAGTAGCTCGTCGGGCTGTAGAGGGTGACGACCCGGAGGGTGTCGGGGAAGGCGCGGGCGGCGGTGTCGGGCTCGGCAGGGGCGTGGGAGCCCGATGATCCGCAGCCGGTAAGGGCCGTCAGGGCTCCTATGGCGGCGGCAAGGAGGAGGAGGAGGGGGATTATGTGGGATGCTCGGCGGGTCATCGCGCTGAGGGTCAGTAGGTGAAGGTGCCTGCTTCAGTGGTGATGGTCAGGTGGTTGAGCCCGTCGGCCGACGGCTCAACGCGTCCTACGATGCGGCTCTCGATGCCATACTTGGCCGCGATGGCCATCACGCGCTCTACCTCTCCGGGGGCCACGTAGACCTCCAGGCGGTGGCCCATGTTAAACACCTTATACATCTCTTCCCAATCGGTGCCGCTCTGGTCGTGGATGAGCTTGAAGAGCGGGGGGATGGGGAAAAGATTGTCCTTGACCACCGAGAGCCCGTCGATGAAGTGGAGCACCTTGGTCTGGGCTCCGCCGGTGCAGTGGACCATGCCGTGGATCTCGGGGCGCATCTCGGAGAGCATCTCCTTGACCACCGGGGCATAGGTGCGTGTGGGGGAGAGGACGAGGCGGCCGGCATCGAGGGGAGTGCCTTCGACCGGGTCGGTCAGGTCAATGGTGCCGGAATAGATGAGGTCGTCGGGCATCGAGTGGTCATAGGTCTCGGGAAATTCGGCGGCCAAGGCGTGGGCAAAGACGTCGTGGCGGGCCGATGTGAGGCCGTTGGAGCCCATGCCGCCGTTATAGTCGCTCTCGTAAGTGGCGCGGCCAAACGATGCGAGGCCTACGATGACATCGCCCGGGCGGATATTGGCGTTGTTGACCACGTCGGCGCGGCGCATGCGGCAGGTGACGGTAGAGTCGACGATGATGGTGCGGACGAGGTCGCCCACGTCGGCCGTCTCGCCGCCGGTGGAGTAGATGCCGATGCCGAGGGAGCGGAGGCGCTCAAGGAGCTCCTCGGTGCCGTTGATGATGGCGGCAATCACCTCGCCGGGAATCAGCTTCTTGTTGCGGCCGATGGTGGATGACACGAGGATATTGTCGGTGGCGCCTACGCAGAGGAGGTCGTCGATGTTCATTATCAGGGCGTCCTGAGCAATGCCGCGCCATACGCTCAGGTCGCCCGTGCGGCGCCAGTAGGCATAGGCCAGTGAGCTCTTGGTGCCGGCGCCGTCGGCGTGCATGATGTTACACCACTCGGGGTCGCCGCCGAGGATATCGGGGATAATCTTGCAGAAGGCCTTGGGGTAGAGGCCCTTGTCGACATTGCGGATGGCTGCGTGGACATCCTCTTTTGCGGCCGAGACGCCGCGCTGCATATATCGTTGGTTATTGCCCATTGTTTAGGTCAGAGTTATGAAGTCAGGGTTATGAGGTCAGAGTTATGAGGTGGCCGGGGTTATCAGGTCAGCGGAGGAGCCAGAATATCACCAGTAGGGTGATGGGGGCCACGAATATCAGCGAGTCGATGCGGTCGAGGATGCCGCCGTGGCCTGGGATGATGTTGCCCGAGTCTTTGATGCCCTCCTGGCGCTTGAGCATCGACTCCACCAGGTCGCCCACGATGGCGGCCACAGCCACCACCAGGCCGAAAAGCATCCCCCCTACGGCTGTCATCCCCAGCGAGGGACAGACCAGCGGAGCGACAATGCCCGCCACCATTGAGGCCATGATGCCGCCTGCGGCACCCTCGCGCGTCTTCTTGGGCGAGATGCGCTCCATCAGCTTGGTGCGCCCGAAAGCGCGGCCGGTGAGATAGGCCCCGGTGTCGTTGAGCCATATCATTACCATCATCAGGATGATCATCCGGGGCATGATGGCGGCGCCATAGGCCGCCAGGCCGAGGGGAATGCCGAGATAATAAGCCCCGAGGGTGCTCCGCGCTCCGCGCTCCAGGGGGTCGGCCCCGCGGTTGGAGAGCTCGCAGGCCAGGCGGATCAGCGGATAGAGGAGCAGGAGCGAGGCTATGACATAGGCCGGGGTCAGGGTCAGGTAGGGGACTCTGAGGGCCACCACGAAGAGCGACGGCAGAGCGGCGGCCACCATATCGAGCAGCCGGAGGGCCGGGCGTCGCTCGCCGGTCATACGCGAATATTCCAGCGAGCCGATGATGGCAAAGAGCATCATCAGCAGCGGAAAAGCCACCCCCGGGCTCCATAAGAGCGAGCCGAGGATGAGGGCTACATATATGGCGCCCGAGATGGCGCGGACAATGATATTTGGCATTGTGTCAGGTCAGAGATGAGAGCGTCGGGGCAGCCTTGTGCCCATCGCCCCGCAAAGATACACAAAAATCATATGACTTCTACCCCCGACGCCGCAAAAAGTCCGCCATGGCGCTCCGGGCGGCTTAAACGACCGGAGGCCGCTGCGGGCGGGCAGCGGCCTCCGGATGAGGGCTGGGGAGTTCATTGTCGTTTCCTGGGCTGTATGTTGAGACGATAGATGATGTGGAGCATCGCATATCGTGGCAGTGTGTTGTAGCGGGTCTCCGTGCGCCCTTGCGCGTTAAGGACCAGACGCACATTGCTCAGACGTCCGAGGATGTCAAAGCCGTCAAGTGCAATGGTCATATTGCCCCGGAGCATGCTCTTTGCCACCCGAGCGTTCCACACGAGCTGATTATCGTTGAGCGACGGGTCGCCATATCCTCGCCGGGAGTGCATTACGAGGTCAGTCGTCAACGACATATCCCAGGGTAGCTTTGCTGCCGTGAAGGTCAATCCATAGTCATAGTCAACAGCGTTGATGGTTGAGAATTGAGCCAGAGAGGAGGTGACGTGGCGCCATTCTACGGAGCCGTTGATGCCAAGGGTCATATCATCGACCAAAGATGTTTCGAGGCTCAGACCGTCGTTGAGTATTGTATTGTGGGCTACTGAACGGGCTGAATTTATGAAGTCGGCGGAGCGGAGATATCTTACCGCGGCGGTGTTTTCGAGAGTAAACCTGCGGGCCGGTCCGAAGCGGTGTGTGAGCTGTACACGTCCGGCAGCGTCCCAGTTGCCATCAATATTGTCGGGTCTGTAGGTGGTCACTCCGGTGGCGAGGTCGTAAGATGCCGCCTGTCCGATGGCATTGTCGAGCTTATTGTACTCGGCGTGAAGATTGACCTGCGATGCCGATGACCATTTACCGAAACTTTTATCCATGGCCAAGGTGTGCTTTATGGCCGGCCTCAGCCCGGGATTTCCCAGTCTTACGAAGAGGGGATCGGTGGAGTCGGTGATGCCAATCATCAGATGGAGGTCAGGCATAATCTGCTGATATCCATAATTGACGAAAATGCCCCACATAGTCAGTTGAGCATCAATGGCGGGGTGGAGTTTGTCGCGCTTTGAGAAGTAATGGTTGCCGAAACGGTCATAATTGAGCCTTGAGCGGTCGTAGCTTATGCGGGGGGTGACCTCCATATTGAAACCGGCCTTCTTGAAGAAGCCGACGGAGGGGAAAGAGAAGGATAGTTTGGGGTAGATGGTCTGCTGGAGTTCGGAAAGGCGCGATATATATGAGTAGTTGATGTCGGGGCTGAGGCGGCTCTCTGCGGCATATGCCGATGGTAAGGGGAGAGAGAGCGAGAGGGGGTCGGTGGCAGTCATTATGCTGTCGCCGAGTTCCAGACGGTAATAGTCTCGGTCGGCTGAGCTGTGGTTATATCCGATGTCATATCCTATGGCGAGGCCCAGGCTCAATTTAGATATATTAAGGCCCCATATCTCATATCTCAGTCGCCACAAAGTCCGGAACTCAGATGCCGGCTGAAGGACCCATGGGCGACGGTGATCGCCCCCGCCACCCCTGTCGTCGGAATATGTGAGATCATAGTGCGAGAGCTCTTCCTGCCGGGCGTGAGAATAGCTCAGATTATACTCGATCTTCATCTTGTCGGGCGTATGGGGAATCTTTAAGTTGGAGTAGCCTGTAAAGCCGGTGTTTATCCGCCGGGCAAAAGAGGCGCCGAGATCAGAGAGGGAGTTTATGAGATTGGTGTAGGAATCCATGTCGGAGCTCTCGCTTACGGTGGCATAGCGGCTGCGCAGGCGCTTGAACCGGAAAAATGGTTGAGCCTTGAAGTAGTTACCGCCCGTGGTGGTCACCACCAGGTCATTGTCAAAGTCTATTGTCAGTCCCTTGTCGCGCCGTCCGTCGCAGCTGCGGGTAAACATGGTCGCACCCTCCATATACCGCTCCGAATAGACATCCGTCGTAAGATCGGTCTTTTCATGGCCAAAGAGAAGCGATGAAGTAAGCGACAGCTTATCGGAGGCAAACTTGCTCCCATATTCAAGGCCGCCCATCGTGTTGACAGCCCTTCCGGCTGATTGCCAGTCAGGGTCCCAGGTGTCGCTTTCGCCTGGTTTGCGGGTATCGTTGGTATTGTTGGTGTTGGCAATAAGGCTCAGGCGCGATTTATCGCGATATAGGAGTGCAAACAGTCGACCGATATATCGGTCAGATGTGCCACCCCCCGCTTCTATATTGCTTATCAGGCCCTGATTATATTGTCGTCTGAGCCTTACATCCATTACCTTGGGCTTGCGTTGCCCGGGTCCATATTGTCCTATGTAGTCTTCTTTGTCATAAACCTTTACATTACTGACGGCATAAGCCGGGAGATTGTCAAGGGCTATGCGGGGATTGCCTTTGAAGAAGTTCTCGCCATTGAGCAGAAGCGATTCCACCTTCTCCCCGCCGACAAAGATCTGACCATTGGAGCGGAGCTCCACACCGGGCAGACGCTTTACCAGAGCATCAAGCATCGACCCTTCAGCCAGGTCAAAGGCATCGGCATTATAGACTATCGTGTCGCCGCTCATCACCATCTTTACCTTAGTGGCCACGACAGTCACCTCGCCGAGAGTCCGCGTGGAATCTTTTGCCTCTTTGAGTTTCTTCATCGCCAGCGGATTAACCATCATGGGCCGGGGCGTTATGAATATCATGTCTTCCCGCCCTCCAATCTTCGGGACGGTAATAGACGCAGGGTAATAACCGGGGCAGGTTATTGCCAGGATATAACCGGTCTTACAGTCCTTTGCGCGTATGTTGTAAGTCTTGTTGCCCGAGCCGCCATGCTTCCTGTCGGCCGAAAGAGTGGTCACAAGAGTGCTGTCGGGCGCAAGGATGCTCACTTCGGCGCCCCATAGCGGTTCTTCGGTGATGTAATCATAGACACCGGTCATAACGGCAGCGCGATGGCCTTTACCGTCGGCATCAGCGTGAGCTTGCAGACAGACCGTCACAGCTCCGCAGAGCAGGCAAATCAACTGGCGTATAGTCATTGGTAATCAGTCTGAATAAGTTGATGGTGATGAATGAATAATGATAGTTAAGGACTATGCATATTAGTGCATGGGCTTATCTACGTGGCAAAAGTAATAAAAAAAACATCAAAATTGGCTAAGTAGCTCATTTTTTTTTAGATACCTAAAAAACCGGAGGCCGCTGCGGGCGGGCAGCGGCCTCCGGATGAGGGGGGCGGCGGGGGATTATCTGACGAAGGTCTTGCGGCCGCCGATGATGTAGAAGCCGGGGGCGGCGATGCGGCTCAGCCGACGGCCCGAGAGGTCGTAGACGGCCGCGCGGCCCGAGGCGATGTCGGCGTTGAGGTTTCCGATGCCTGTCGGGGTGAGCTCAGTCTCGATCCGGGAGCCCCGGGGGTCGCAGAGGATGAGGCCCGAGGGGAGCGATGAGCCGGGGGCGAGTGTGCCCAGGCAGTAGCGGCCGGCGGGGAGGTAGGACGATGCGTTGCCGTAGGCTATGGTGTGGAGGCCCTCGACGGTGGTGCCATGGGAGGATGAGAGGATGTCGAGCTCGGCCGACGGGGTCCAGACGGGGGATGAGGTGACAAACTCTATGCCGGCGATGTCGGTGTCGGCTTCAACCCAGAGAGAGCCGTCGGCATCGATATAATAGATCGCGTGGGAGGGGAGCGACGAGAGGCAGGTGATGCCCACCATTTCGGGATGAAGGATAAGGTTGACGATAGCCACCACATCGCCCACTTCGATCTTACCGTTGCCATCCATATCGGCGGCTTCGAAGACAAAGCCCCGGGGGCTGCGGCCGAGGATCATCTCTACGGTCATGGTCACGTCGGGGATGCTCACCTGGCCGCTGCCGTCGGCATCGCCGGGGATATAGGATGAGGGGGTGGTGGTGAAGGGGATGTGGGCGGGGCCGGCGGCGGGGAGGGTGAGATAGGCTGTGTTGAAGCCGAGGGTGGGGGAGGTTGAGGGCACGAGGCCGGGACGGCCGTCGACCATGCCGATGGTGTAGATGGTGCCGTCGGCAGGCAGGCCGGTGACATTGGTCAGGGCGGCGGTGAGCTTATTGGCGGTGATTGCCGGGGCCGCTTCGGTGTAGTTGACGGCGAGGGCGAGGGGGGCCTCGGCGCGCGCGAGCCCGGTGGCGGCGGGGATGATCACCAGCGGCTCTCCGGCGGGGACTATGGTGCCGGGCTCTATGGCGGAGACGAGAGCTTCCGTGTCGTCGCCCTCGCCATTAAGTTTCTTTACGACATAAAACTCATAGTCGCTCCCGTCGGGGACAACAACGCTCAGCGGATATGCCACGGCGGCCATGCCCGAGGCTGCATCCATCTGCGGATGCAGCTCCGTTACCTCCTCGATGGCAAAGGGCCATGACGACTCGGAGGCCGAGAAGCCGAGGTTCCAGGCGCTCAGGTGGGCGTTCTTGCCCTCGTGGCTGAGATGGATCACGGGCTCGGGGTGGAGATATTCGACATCATAGTCATAGGCGCCGATCCACTGGGTGGAGGTGGCGCTATTGGTCGGCACTTCTACGGTGGCGCCCGGTGTGCCGAAGCGGAGGCCCGAATTGACGTGTCTGACATACACCTTGCCGTCGCCCGGGGCGGGCTCAAACCGGAGGATGGAGGTGGTCAGCCGGGAGTGGGTGAAGTTTTCGTTGTCGGCGATAAGGCCTACGGTGCGACCGTCGTCGCAGACGTTGCCCAGGGCATCGGTGGCCACGTCGGATAGCACTATATAGCGGTCTTCCTGAGTGTCGCGCAGGCGAAAGGCGTGGTTAAACAGTCGCCCCTCGGGATAAGCCTGGCAGAGGCCTGTGGCGTCAAACACTGCGCCATCCTTGATGGTCCAGTATCCGGGGGCGGCATCGAAGGCGGTCAGGTTGCGGCAGTCCTTGAAGATGTTGCCGATGATGTTGCCTTCGGTGGTAAACACGTCGTAGGAGAAACTGATGGAGGTAGGGAGGGCATAAGAGAAATGTTCGATTTTGTTCATCTTTACATTCTCGAAGGTGTGGGTCTGGGAGTTGCCGTCGGAGGTGATGTTGACGGTGAAGTCCTTGCCGTCATAACTGGCTGCTATGTCAAAAGCCTCGCCGATAGGGACCTCGGAGAATAGATAACCGTCGCCGCTGAGACTACCGCATTTGACAGCTATCAGATTGTCCTTCTGGCGGTGATAGAGCTGGAAGCCTCCGTTGTATGTATCGCCGAGAGCGTTGTCGCCGGTGGCGAAGAAACCGCTGCCCCATTGGTTGACAAAATCCTTGCCGGAGCTGGTGCCGGTCAGGGTAATCTCGAAGGGTGAGTTGGCGGGGATGGGAGTTGTGAGTGAGTGATGGACGGAAGGGTTTTTTACATTGTTGGGGTTTCCTTCGCCGGTGATGGTGTTGATACTATAGATCTTCAGCTTGCCGGTGGAGAAGTTGTTGGAGGGGAGCTTGACGGTCTTGATGTCGGGATTGTTGGCCAGCAGCTCGCCTTTGATAAACGAGAAAGTCAGGCCCGGGGTGGTAGGGTCGGAGAGGTCGAGGTCGCCCGAGCCCTCTTTCTTTATGCCGGTCAGCTGATACGTCTCGTCGGCCATATATTTGTAGTCAAATTCCCAGTCGCCAAACTTCACCGAGGGCATGCTGAAATGGGCGGTGAAGGTGCCGGAGTCGTAGCAGGGGAATCGGAGCATATCGCCCTCCATC
Organism: uncultured Bacteroides sp.; assembly: GCA_964488335.1. Taxonomy (GTDB): domain Bacteria; phylum Bacteroidota; class Bacteroidia; order Bacteroidales; family Muribaculaceae; genus Paramuribaculum. The sequence continues at coordinate 3,768 of CAZAUV010000026.1, read as the reverse complement.
CATTTCTCGGGCAATACGCGGCCATATTGGTCGGTCCAGTAGTCGAGCCGGCAGCCGTCGGTGGGATAGGCGCGCAGGATGGCATCCTCGCCGGCGGTGAGGAGGGTGGAGGAGGTGATATCGACATATCCGAGCTTGGGGTCGTTGACTTCAACCTCGATGGCCATCTCATAGTCGGGGGAGTCGGTGATGAGCACCGGCACTTCGTAGACAAAGCGGTTGGTGTTGGCATCGGGGAGGAAGGCCTTGGCGCTCTCGTCCCAGCCGGTGTTGCTCCAGGCTCCGTCGACGCGGAAGCGCAGATGGGTCAGACACTGCTTGGCGTCGAAGGGGAGGAGGATCTCGATATCGCCGCTGTTGGCTGCCATATCCTGCTTGCCGTGGGTGCCGACATGTTTTAGCAGCTCGCCCGCAGGGTTGGCTTCCGACCAGGGCCGGGTGTTGAAGGTATGGTCGCCGTCCCAGTCGAGATATACGGTGATAAGGGCATAGCTCAAGCCATCGCCCGGCGCGCTCCAATGGAGCTTGATCTTACCGCCGGGGGCCACCACGATGCGGCTCGGGAGCATAATAAAGGGTTTGGCAGGAGCATTCTCGATGTCCATACCCTCGAGGAGATTTTTCTCGGTCCCGCCCTGGGTGACTGTGAAGGTCGACAGCCACTGCTTGAAAGAGGCTACGTCGCCGGTGTTTGACCAATTATTATCACCTTTGATTACGCCCCAGGGGTTGTTGCGGAAGTGGGCTGTGATAGCTAAGGGAGCCTCTTCATAGTAGACGAAGGGATTGTCGGTCGACACCTCATTGCCGTCGGCATCGGTCCAGCGGTCAAACTCAAAACCATCGCCGGGGATGGCTATGAACTTGACAAAGTCGGAGGTCTCCACGGGGCTTTCCAGCTCCTGGCCCAGGGAGTTCTGGAGCGACACGGAGCCTTGGGAGTCGTCGGCCGATGAGCCGCTTATCTCACGGGCCTCCTCGATGATCTGCCTGATGGAGAGGATATATTGGATGACGGTGCCATCGGTCATGGTCACCATTACCCGGCGGTCGCCCAGGCGGGTGTCGGCCGGAATGTAGATAGAGCCGGTGGCCGAGGTCTCACCCTCGTCGTCGAAGCTCTTGTTGCCGTTGAAGTCGATGGCTATCTCGGCGATGGTGATGTCGGGGCTGCATATGATGTCGGGGGTATAAGCGTTGCCGCGCGAGCCGATGTCGGTCAGCGATGATGTCAGGTCGTTGACCAGCTTCATCTTGATAAAGACGGGGAGGGCACCGTCGATGCCGGAGCGGAAGATGCCGATATATTTAGGCAGGAGACTGCCGGCCACATCATATGTGGAGCCGGTGGCCTCGGTGGGATAGCGCTTGGTGTCGTTGTGGGCCCAGTTCCATTCCCACTGGAACCATCCGCCGCCGGGGGCGGCCATGCCGTTGTCAAACCATGTCTTCCAGCGCTGATAGTAGAAGTCTTTGAGCATGCCTCCCATCTCGCGGTAGGAGTAGTCGCGGAGGCCGCCGCTCTCAGAGGCGTTCTTCGGGCCCCAGGTGGTGATGATGGTGCGGGCATTGTCTTTCTCGAGCCAGTCGCGGTCGGCGGCGGTGGTGCCGGGCATCTCGTCGGCTATTGCGCGGGCGAGCTCCGTCCAGTGGCCGAGCATGAAGTTGGGGTTGGTGTTGAGGAGCTCGTCGATGTCGAGGATGAGCTCAAGGAATGCGTCGCGGCGCTGCTCGAAGAGAGCATTGTCATTGGCGTCATAAGCCTCCTTGACTCCGGCCAGGAGGCTCTTGGAATAGTCGGTCAGGGCCTGGCGCGATATGTCGGTCAGGTCATAGGAGTAGTTGGCGTTTTCGGCGGGGATATCCTTGCCGGCCTCGAGGAGCTGATAAGCGGCGTCAAACATCTTGTTGACATCATAGAAGATGTTGGCGCTGCCCCACGATGATACCTTGTTGACCGTCAGTGAGGGGCGCGCGCATATGATGGCTTCCTGAGGGCCCTGGAGGTCGTTTTGGTTGTTGATGGCCGAGAGGCGCAGGTCTTCCCATGCGGCCCGGGCAGCCTCGCTGTCCACTCCGTAGCGGCTGCGTGTGTAGCCGGCCATCCACTCCCGGGCGTCGGGCTTGGTGGAGTGCCAGGGGAGCTCGAAGAGGATGTCATATATCACCGGAGTCTGCTCGATGCCCTCAGGAGTGGCGCCGATGCCGGTGATGTTGCTGTATTTGCCCACGGCGTCGAAATATCCGTCGATAATCTTGTTGAAGCGTCCGAAGAAGCCGGTGCGGGCGCCGAAGTTGGGCAGCGCACACCATGCCACGTCATGGCCCTTGTAGTTGCCGAGCGAGCCGGGGCGGCCGTCGGAATAGAGGTCGAGCATCAGCAGGCGATGGAGCGGCACGATGCCGTCCTTGACGATATTCCACTGGGCGGAGGAGAACTGCCACATCTGGGCTACCCACATGGAGTTGCCGGGAGCGGCCTTCTCCATAGCCTCATAGATGGCGTGATAGCTCGCGGCCACGTTGATGCCGCTGGTGTTGGCGCCCTCATGGAAGGGGTCCATCGAGTAATATTTAGCCGGCCCGCCCATCACGGCGTGGAGATGCTTGTAATATTTCTCGGCCACGGCGGCGAAATCGCTGCTCTCGGGATTGAGGATATAGGGGCGGTTGAAGCCACACCATCCGCCCTGAGCTATGGGCGTGATGCCGGTCTTGGACTGGAACGAGCGGGGCACCGTGCCGGCAAAGCCGGGGATGACCGGTTCGATGCCAAGCGAGCGCTCGCGCTCGATGATCTTGGTGGCCAGTCCGGCCTGGCGCTTATACCACCATTCGGGGTTGGGGCCGCCGTGGCCTTCGAGATTGTTCATGCCCCACCATGCCTGGAAGCATGGACCGGCGATGAAGGCGTTGGCTTCGGCAAGAGTATATTTATATTCTTCCATGAGCACCCGGCGCCACACCTCGTCGAGGCCGATGATCTGCAGGGGCATGTTGATGCCGTGGAGGGCCATCCAGTCGATTTCCTTCTCCCAGCGCTCCCATGTGTAGGTCGACATGGAGTAGGAAAATGTGCAGTAGTTGAGATAATATCGGTAGTCGGCGCGGCATGTGTGGGTCTCCTCGGCGGCGGGAGCCGGGAGGGTCGCGGAGGTCAGGTCGGTAGTCAGATTGTTCCAGGCCAGATTGACATCGGCATAGTGGTTGAGATACCATCCTATGCCGGTGGTGATGGCCGAAAGGGAGTTGCCCTTGATCTTGGGCTTTCCGGCCTCTGAGGAGATGGTAAAGGTTTCCTTGCCGTCGGCCGCCACGAGCTCGGTGACGAAGCGGTCGGCCGTCCCCTGTCCGCCGATGCGGTTGAGGAAGTCGGCGATTGCCTTCTCGTGGGCCGAGGCCTGGGAGAATAATGCCGCGATGGCGAGAGCCGCCAGGGCAAACAGGCTTCTGAGAGATTTTTTCATGGATATATTGTCAAGGTATCAATTATCTTTTTTGCAGGGCATTCGCTCCGGGGCTCCCGTAGCGGGCAAAAAAATAGCCCTATAAGCTCACAAAGATAGGGTTTTCAGCGGATTAAATCAAGCGAAAATGACAAAATCAATCTTTTTTCAAAAAAAATTGCAGAAAATGTTGGTCGTTTCAATGAAAAGGCCTACCTTTGCATCACCATTCGGCGCAAATCACCCTTAGCGAAGGGCAGCCCGAGGGATATGCTTCAGTAGCTCAGTTGGTTAGAGCACCTGACTGTTAATCAGGGGGTCG
>CAZAUV010000025.1:0-22939 GCA_964488335.1 uncultured Bacteroides sp. | reverse complement strand
TTCCGATAAACTTCTCACCCTTATCGTAGAACTTGGCAAGAATGGAATTGACCATAGAGTCAAGTTCGGAGTAACTGATTGTGCGATTGTCTTCGACTATCGCAGGGCTTTCAGGATATTTATTCACTATCTCCTGAAAGCGACCATAGATTGTTGTTTTGCTCATTGAAATGCATCTTTACTATTCTGATTATACAATGTCTGAGAATATCATCTTGTTCACCGGAAATCGCAAGAGTCCGCAGTTGTTATATCCTTGTCACGTTGTGTGCTATCATCGATAGCTTATTTGTCAGTATCTTTATCGGCCCAGAAAAGTAATATTTCAAGCCATCGCATTGTTTTTTAATGAATATTAGTAAAGTTTAAGGAAAAACCATTAACTTTGCGACATCAAAAACGTCAGGGCCATATCCGTCATACTTTCTCATTCGGCTCCGTTGTTTTCTTGTTTTTCCGGTTTCATCCGTCAGCAATAGCATTAATCATTTTTATGCAACTACACAATTATTTAGATAAAATATCTCAAGCTAAATATTGCCTCGAGCAAAGGGAGCAAGATGTGCTTTTCGCCATGTTGGATAGCTATGAGGAACTTTATCAGACCCGACGGGCTACGCGGGCCGACCGGTCGTTTTGGAACCAATTCTGGCGTCAATGGGATTTCCCGAAATTGCGTGATGCGCGGCAACAGGCTTTTGAAGATATTGCTTCTGATGAATATTCATACCTGATTGTTGACAACACGTTTCGATATCGAAACTTCGAGACAACCGTTGCGCTCGACATCCTACGGTGTCGCCTCAACATATTGATTTGCATCGAAAACGGCTTTCCCGACCTCCACAATGAACTCTTCTATGATTTACAGCAAAACATTCTACATTTCATTGAAGATTTTGACTGTCAGCCGATAATTGACTTCCCGACAGTTAAGCCCGCTCCTCAGCCCGAGAAAAATGAGATCGACACTCCCCCTGAGCTCCCCAAAGAAATAGAGAGGTCTCCCTCGCCAAAAGAGATAGAGATTGCACGGTCAGTGAAAAAGCAATTGGAGGAAGCGATTGCAAAAACCAAGAAAAAATTCAGGGAGCAGCGTAAAGTCACAAGTCAAATGGAGCTCCCCGACCCGCAAAAAGATGAGCTCCCTGCTTCACATAAAAAAACTCTCCTGGCTCCGCAAAAGAAAGCATCTTCCACCTCACGGGAAAAAGAGCCCACGGCCCCACGAAAGAAAGCATCATCCACCTCACGGAAAAAAGAGCCCGCGGCCCCGCGAAAGAAAGCATCCTCCACCTCACGGAAAAAAGAACCCGCGGCCCCGCGAAAGAAAGCATCCTCCACCTCACGTAAAAAAGATAACGTTGCCTCGCGAAAGAAAGCGCTCACTCCCTCACAAGAGATGGAGCTCATTGAGCGCAAAAAAGAACTTCTTCTCTTACTTGCCAAGCTAAAGAATGATCTCTCTGCATCAAATGAAAATGAACTCCCGGCCTCGGAGGAAAAAGAGCCCCATGCCTCTTATGAGATAGAGCTCACAGACTCAAATGTAAAAGAGGTTGAAGTGAAGACCGGCTCAAAAATGAAAAAGCTGCGGGAATATTTAAGTCGCCCGATTCCGAAAGCCAAGGAATTTTTAAGACGGAAAGCACTTTCCATATGGGCTTTCCTCCATTCTTAAGCCGGCGAAATGGTTAACGAATGTTAATATCAATTCCGTAAACAGGTGATTTAGAAATATTATTACCTGAAGTAAGATAGTTTCTTAAAGGTAACTACTTGACGGATAAACTAAAGAGAGGTAATTTTGCACCATCATAACCAAACAATCCCAATATAATGAGCAATTACAGCAAAATCCACGTTGAAGCCGGCGCACCCCGCACAGAGCTTCACGACACCCTCTCGCTGACGGGCGCCGAAGTGTCGATCAACAACCTCCCTGCCGGCACCGTAATACCCTTTTACCACAGCCATAAGGAAAATGAAGAGATCTATTTCATCGTTTCCGGAAAAGGCATCATGGAGATTGATGGCGAGCAGGTTGCCATCGAAGCCGGCGACTGGCTGCGTGTAGCTCCCCAGGCAAAGCGTAAGCTTCATGCCGAAACCGACATGACCGAGATCTGCATCCAGGTGAAGGCCGGTAGCCTTACACAGTGGACCATGACTGACGCAGAAGTGTCATGAACCAACAACACTATCAGACAGAGGACGTTGCCGGATGCCCTATCCGCAGCGTCCTCTCTGTCATTGCCGCTAAATGGCCTATGCTGGTCGTCTTCACCCTGAGCGACGGCCAGACTAAGTTTTTCGGCGAACTGAGACGTGCCATTCCCGACATTTCACCCAAGATGCTTTCGCAGGCGCTGAAAACCCTGGTGGAAGAGGAGATAATCAGTCGGTGTGTCGTGCCCCTTAATCCTCCCCGCACTCATTATCAACTGACCGATTATGGCCGGACTCTCCTTGAAGCCATGACCCCTCTGACCCAATGGGCATTGCGGCATATGGCTAAGGGAAAGGTGCTCGTCTGAGCCGCGGCAGACATGGAGCGGAGGGCTGCCCGCAAGCTTGCCGCGATGCGTCCGACGGCAGGACCTGCGCCGGGGATTGATCATATTATATCGGCGGGAGGCGGAGGGTGAAGCGGGTAAGCCGGTCGGCGGGAGAAGTGGCCAGTGAAAATTTGGCGCGATGGGCGCGCAGGATGTCGGCGGTGAGAGTGAGGCCTATGCCTGAGGCCTCGGCCCCGCTCTTGGTGGTAAAGAAGGGGGTGAAGATATCGGGGGCAATCTCGGCCGGGATACCGACGCCATTGTCAGCAATCTCGATGGTGCGGTCCGCTCCCCGCAGGGTGATCGTAATCTGTCCGTCGGGGCGACCGCAGCGTCGGATGCTCTCGGCGGCGTTTTTGACCACATTGACCATCACCTGCTCTATCTGGACCGCATCTACCGAGGCCATGAAGCCCTCCCCTCCGAGGGTGAGCTCAGCGCCCCTGGCGAGGGCCTGAAGAGCCGGGAAGATATTGGTTATCAAAGCATGAATATCTGTCACGGCCGGTGAGGGCTTCGGGAGGCGCGCCACCCGGGCATAGCTGTCGATAAAGGCGGTGAGCGATGAAGCCCGGTCGGAGCAACTGCGCACCAGGGCGACCATATCCGGGTCGGCGGTTATCTCCGGTGTGTCGCTCAGGAGGTCAAGGGTGGAGCGGACCGCCCCCATCGAATTGTTTATCTCATGGGCCATGACCCTGATGATGCGGTTGTAGGCCGCGCGCTCGGTGGCGCGCACAAGGTCGGTCATCGGCTCAATGAAGATGGTCAGGCGGGGGAAGCCACGGTCGATAAACGAATAGCACGAGAGGGCGAGGATACTGTCGTCAGCCGCGGCGGGATCGGCCGTGCGCAGATGGATGGTTGCCGACTGGCCGGCTGAGAGTGTGGCAATGCGCTGACCGGCCACGCCGGGGATAGCCGAGCGGGACAACCCTTTTATCTCCGCAGGGACTACCCCGAGGAGCTTGGCCGCCGCGGGGTTGATAAGGTCGATATTGCCGTCGATATCGAGATTGATAATCCCCATCGGCGAGGCCTCGACAAGGAGATCGAGATAGCGGTTGGTCTCCCTCACCCGCATACGCTCGGTGTTGAGACCGGCCATCATATCGTTAAACATCCTCACGAGGCTGTCGGTGTCGTCGTGGCCTGTCTTGAGCAGGCGGGAGTTGAAGTCCTGGCCCCGGAGCATATCTACTCCCCGGGCCAGGGTCGATATCGGGAGGACGGAAAAGCGAAGGATGAGGACTGTGAGGATTAGGGCCGCTCCGGCGAGAATGGCTATCACCGTAGCTGAAGCGCCCGCCAGCGCCGCTACACCGATAGCTATCACTACGGCAGCAAGGATGGCCAACGTCACGCGCGACATCATGGGCAATCAGTGGATGAGGGATTGGGACGAGGGATGCCGAGGCGCTCCATACGGCGATAGAGAGCCTGGCGCGTAAGGCCCAGGGCCTGGGCGGCGCGGGAGATATTGCCCCCGGCGCGGAGAAGGGCGTCGGCCACGGCGCGCCGCTCTATATCATCAAGGCTTCCGGCAGGCGTAGCCGAGGGGGTGAGAGGCGCTGAGAGATCGAAGCACTCAGGGCCGAGCTCGCCGCGGCCGTCGCCATAGATGAGGATGGCCCGCTCCACCCTGTTGCGGAGCTCGCGGATATTGCCCGGGAAGGGATGAGCCATCAGTGCATCGAGAGCCGATGGGCTGAGCCCGGGAGCCCTGACGCCCTGCTCGGCGGCCACGCTGCGGGCAAACGCCTCGGCCAGAGCGGGAATGTCGGCCGGACGCTCACGCAGGGGTGGCACCCGGAGGGTGATGAGGTTGAGGCGATAGAAGAGGTCTTCGCGGAAACGCCCGTCGGCCACCATGGCGGCCAGATCGGCATTGGTGGCGCTGACCACGCGGAAGTCGCTCCGGCGGGGAGTGCTCTCGCCCAGGCGCTCAAAGGTCTTCTCCTGGAGCACCCTCAGCATCTTCACCTGGCTCGGGGCATCGAGCTCACCTATCTCGTCGAGGAAGATAGTGCCTCCGTCGGCCATTTCAAACCGGCCCTTGCGGGTGTCGCGGGCGTCGGTAAAGGCTCCCTTGACATAGCCAAACATCTCGCTCTCGAAGAGCTGGCGCGGGATGCCGCCCAGATTGACGCTCACCATCGGTCCTCTCCGCCGGCGCGAATTGGCGTGGATGGCCCGGGCGATGAGCTCCTTGCCGGTGCCGTTTTCGCCGAGGATGAGCACCGAGGCATCTGTAGGAGCCACACGCGCCACGGTCTGGAGCACTCTCTGCAGCTCGGGGTCGGCGCCGATGATGCCGCAGCGGTCAAAGGTGCCGTCGACAGAAGAGGCCCGGCGGCTCTCGCTGAGCTCCAGGGCGGTGGCGATGCGCCCGAGGAGGTCGCGGTTGTCCCACGGCTTGGTGACGAAATCGGCAGCTCCGGCTTTGATGCCTGCCACAGCGAGGTCAATGGAGCCCCAGGCGGTGATGAGTATCACCGGAGTGGCCGGGCTGAGGATGCGCGCCTTAGCAAGGAGCTCAAGACCGTCGCGCCCGGTGGTGGCGCCCGAGAAATTCATGTCCATCAGGATAAGGTCAGGGCGGTCGGGGGCGCGGAGAGCGGCCACCACGGCATCGGGTCCATCGGCCGTAGCTACCTCATATCCGGCCCTGCGCATAAGCTGACGGAGGGCGAGGCGGATGGCCGCATCGTCGTCGGCTACCAATATCTTTTTCTTAATCTCTGTCATGGCGTGGAGGGTGATGGCGATGCAAAGATAATCATTTTTTATGACCTGAGATTACTTCCCGGCTTCGGGGAGCTCCAGAGGAGAGCCTGAGGCAAAATCCCACAATGTCAGGGAGCGGAGCTGATAGTAATAATACCAATAGGAGAAGAGCTCGTTGATGAATGTGCGCCGCGCGGTGTCTTTCGAAGTCCGCGAGTCGTTGAGGTCGAGGGTCGATATGCGTCCGATGAGATATGTCTCTACATTGGTCTGATAGCGTCGGGCGGCTATGGAGTCGCTCCGGAGGGCTATGGCGAGCTGCTCCCGCTGGTTGATGAAACGCTCGGTCAGCACAAAGAGATCCTGCTCAAACTCGCGGCGCTCCTTGCGCAGGCGGGCGCTGACCACGTCGCGGTTGCTCTCGGCCACCTTCACGCGCCCGCGGCGCTTGCCCCAGTCGAGGATAGGGATCGACACCCCTACCTCAACCACCTGATTATCCTTGAGGTTACGGTAAGCGGGATTGAGCGATCTGTCGGTGCCCGTATAGCCTACCGAGGCATGGAGCTCCACCGAGCGGAGGGCCGACTTGGCGCGGGCCACCTCATAGTCGGCCTCGAGCTGACGGCGGCGCAGATTGGATGCGAGGCTATTGCGCTCCAGAGCTTTATGAAGGATATCATCGTAAGCCGGCTCTATGTCGGGCACCTCGTCGGGCACCACGAGGGAGAGATCGGTCGAGGCGGCATCGAGGTCAAGGAAGTTAAGGAGGTCAAAGGCCGCCGCCTTGCGGTCGCTTTCCGACGATGTGAGGGTCGAGCGCGCCTGGAGCTCGTTGAGCTCCATCTGGAGGAGGTCGTTTTTGCTTATCTCCCCTATCTCGCGCTTCTCCCGCGCCACGGCATGGAGCTTGACGGCATTGTCGAGGTTCTGCCGGGCGATGTTTTCATTTTCAATGGCCAGCAGGAGCGAGAAATATTTCTGGATGGCCATCATGGCCACTTGCTCAGTGGCCGTGACATAGGCAGCCTTGGCCTCGCGATAGCGCACGGGCTCTATGCGGGAGTCCCAGCGGGCAGTGTTGACCCCAAAGATGGGCTGCGAGAGCGAGAGCGAGACCGGGATGGTCATGAAGCGGTTATAGACCGGGCTCTCGAGCTGGCGGAGCCAGTCGAGCGATGTGTTGAGGGCGATGGTGCCTCCCGTGGCGGTGATTTGCTGGGATAGGGAGAGCTCGCCCTGCATCTCGAGATAATTGGTGCGGACAAAGGAGTAGCTGCCGTTCTGATCCATATAGCTCGTATAGGTCTTATGGTAGCCGGGGAGAGAGGCGGCGAAAGTCACCTCCGGGAGGCGCTCGGCGCGGTAGGAGCGATATTCCCAATAGGCTGTCCGGAGCTCGTTGCGGTCCACGGCTGCCTCGACGCTCATCTCGCGGGCGCGGGCTATGCAGTCGTCGAGGGTGAGCCTCAGCTCGTCGGCCCTCAGCGGGAGGGCCGACGCGGCTGTGGCTGCAATGGCTATGATGGCGTAGAAGATTTTCATAGCAGGAATTTGGGGGGATTACTGATCTCGGAGAGCTACGGCCGGATCGATTGCCATGGCGCGGCGCGCCGGAAACCATATGCCGGCAATTGTCATCATCAACAAGAGACAGAAGCTGATGGCAGCGCATACGATAAGGAATTCCCAGGGGCTGAACACCGAACCGAGACTGGAGGGCAAATCAATGACATACCACCCTATGGCCCAGTCGATGACTACGGCGGGGATGGTGGCCATTACCGTAAGGAGGGCACCCTCGCCGATGAGACGGCGGAAGATGTCGGCGCGTGTCGCTCCGGTGCTGATGCGGACGGCTATCTCTGACCGGCGCTTGATGGTCCGGGCGCCGAAGGTGCCCATCATGCCGAGGAAGATGCTCACCATCAGGAAGAAGATGATGATGGTATTGTTGCGGGTTTGGGTATCGACTTCAGAGTGATGGATCCGGGCAATATCGTCCTGATATTTCATCTCGGCGATGTAGCAGAGGGGGAGCGAGAGGCGGTCGGCGGTCACGGCGTCATTGAAAGCCTTGACAAAGTCATTGCGGCGCTGAGGGTCTACCCTCACTATGATTTCGTTATAATTGATGACATCGGAGCCGTCGCGGCGGATGGGGAGGATGAAGGAGCCTGAATTGGCTGTCTCATATTTGCCTCGGCGCATATCTTCCACCACGGCGCCTACGATAAAGGAGTCGTCATCGCCTATGGTCTTCCCGATAAGATAGGCCGATTCCTTAAGGTTGCCCTCGTCTTCGACGCCCTTGGTGGCCTCGGCGAGCTCGTCGGCATCAATATAATATGCGAGACCGCGGCCTGAGGTGCGCGTGAGGATGGCCTCGCCGCGCTCTAAGACGGCCTTGAGCTCTTCAATCGTGGATGCTCCGGCGAGGGGCTTCCAGTTCATGACCTCGGCCATCTCGGGGGAGGCGAAGCGGGTGTTGCCGAAGATGCGGATAGAGTCCATGTCGCCGGGTGTGACGCCCTGACCATAAAAGTTATAGCTGTAAGGCATCATGTTCTGGCCAACGGCCACGGTCATGGCTCCCGGCATATCCTCGATAGTCTTGAGGAGCAGCCTGACCTGCGATATTTTCGTTTCGGTTACGGTGGTCGAGTCGAGGTCGGCCAATATCTCCCCGGCATCGGGAGTCCAGTTCCAGTACATTACGTAAGTGTTGTCGGTCTTGTAGCCGTTGGGGAGGTGTGCCACCTTGTAGGCAATATATATATCGGTCACCAGATACCATACGGCCACGCTGACAATCATCAGTTCGATGACGAGCCAGAAGTTGGCGCGCCATTCGTTGGCAATCTGGCGCAGAAGTTTGCGTTTCATATATTTTGGGTGTGATGTTGGGAATAAATGTAGGAAGTGATAATGCTCAGGCGCGGAGCGAGTCTACCGGCGGACGGCGGGCGGCTATCCAGGCGGGAAGGGCAGCGCTGAGGATGTTGAGGATGAAGCAGCCGCCGAGGGCGATGGCAAAGAGCTGCCAGTTGAAGAGAAGCTGCCAGGGCACTCTCACTTCGGCCGTGTCGGCGATGGCATCGGTGAAGATGGTGGCGCTCAGAAGGCGGGCGGCGATGATGCTCAGCACCAGGCCTATGATGCCGCCGATGAGGGTGATGACCAGGTTCTCGGCCAGGAGCTCGCCGAAGACGCGTGAGCGGGTGGCACCATAGGCCCGTTTCACACCGGTCTCGGCCATGCGCCGCGAGAGGCGGCTCTGGGTCATGGCGCTGATGTTGATGGCGGGGACTATGAGGAGGATAAGGATCAGCAGGAGATTTTTGCGGTCGGTCTCCTCGGTGGAAGGCGTTGAGTTGGAGCCCATCGACATGGACGACATGCGGGGTGAGTAAGGCTGGCCGTGATAGACGGCTTTCATCCCCGAAGCCTCGAGCTCGGCGTTGTATTGGTCATAGCGGGCTATCACCTGGCGGCGGATATCCTCCTCCGAGGCCGACGGGTTGCGCAGGAGCGCTACGGCCAGGCTGCCGAAGATGCCGTCGGGGTCCCATGACTCGTTTTGGTTCTGAATGGGCGTGAAGATGTCGGCATAAGCATGGGAGGCGAGGGAGGAATGGTCGGCCACCACGCCGATTATCGTCACCGGGGAGTGGCTTACATTGATTGTCTGGCCTACGGCTCCCTCGGGGTCGCTGCCTGTGATGGCCCGGGCGGCCGACTCGGTGAGGATCGCCACCGGGGCGCCGGCTTCGATTGTGGCGCGGTCAAAGGTGCGCCCGGCAAGGAGCTTGTGGTCAAAGACGGTCCAGAACCCTTCGTCGGCCCGGCGACGGTTGAGCATCACCTGGGGGCGCCCCGCCTGCTTGGCGTCGACGCGGTCCACGTCGTTGGAAAAGATGGAGATGGTATCTATCCCTTCGAGACCGCGATAGATACGCTCGGCCGTGGCACGGCTGAGGCGTGATGATGAGCCGTTCCATTCGGAGGTCTCGGTCAGATCCTGAGTGTGGAAGTTCATCCCGTAGAGGATCAGGGGGCGGTTGCTCTCAGGAGGGATAGGGAGAGAGGATGATGACTGGATCATCATCACCGTCATCATCAGGAAGATGGCAAAGGCAGTGCCTATGAGGGTCACCGAAGCAGCCACGGGCTGGCGGCGCATCTCATAGAGGGCTTGCTTTATGATATTGGCTTTCATAACGATAGTGAGCTGTAAAGGGGGTGAGGGAGGGAATTAGCTGATGCGGTGGCCGTCAAACATGCGGATGATGCGCCCCGTGGTCTTGGCCTGCTCCTCATTGTGGGTCACCATCACTATGGTGCGCCCCTGCTCGCTGTTGAGGCGATGGAGGATATCCATCACCTCGGCGCTCATGTGGGAGTCGAGATTGCCGGTGGGCTCGTCGGCCAGGATTATCTCGGGATTGCCCACAATGGCGCGGGCTATGGCCACTCGCTGGCACTGACCGCCCGAGAGCTGACCCGGCAGATGATTGACGCGATGGCTGAGCCCCACGCTCTCGATGGCCTCCCTTACCCTCTGCCTGCGCTCTTTTTCGCTCAGGCCGCTTCGGTAGATGAGGGGGAGCTCAACGTTGTCGGCCACGGAGAGGGAGGGAATGAGGTGAAACGACTGGAAGATAAAACCGAGCTTGGCGTTGCGCAGGGCCGAGAGGCGGCTGTCGGAGAGCGAGGCCGTAGGTGCGCCGTCGATGATGACGCTGCCTGAGGTCGGACGGTCGAGGAGACCCATGACGTTGAGGAGGGTTGACTTGCCGCAGCCCGAGGGGCCCATGATGCTTACAAACTCCCCCTTGTCGATGGTGAGGTTGATATTGTCGAGCGCTGTGGTCTCGATGGTGTCGGTGCGGTAAACCTTGGATATTTCTTTAAGATCTATTACTGACATAATGATATATGATGATTGATATGGTTATTACTGTTTGACATTATCTCTTGATTTTAAGCTTTTTGGCCGCAGACGGTATGTCAGACGGCACCACGATGGCCACCTCTTCTCCCGGTGCGATGCCCTCCTTGACCTCGACATATTCTGTGCCACCCTCGCCGAGGGTCACTTCGCGGCGCTCCAGGCGCGTAGCTCCATCGGTGGCGATCCAGAGGTCGTAGCGCCCCGGGCCCTGGTAATATCCCGAGCGGGGGATGCGGGTGCAATCATCCTTGACGTCGGTCATCACATACAGGTCGGTGCGCAGGCCGGGCCGCAGACGGCTTCCGGCATCGTCGGGGAGAGACACGGAAAACGACACCACTCCACCGGCTGAAGATGGGCGGATCGTGGTCACCACTCCGTCTATCTTCGATTTGCCCGACACCACTACAACCCTCTGGCCTACGGTCATATCATTGGCATACTTGTCGGCGATCTGGCCCTCGACCTTGAAGTGCTCGAGGTCGGCAATCACTGCCAGACGCTCGCCGGCGCCAACCTGACGGCCTATCTCATCGACAATAAAAGTCAGAGTGGCGGCGCGGGGGGAGAGGAGCTTGGACTCGTCGAGGGTGCGCTGCTTATCGGCAATGGTAGCCGAGGCTATGGAAATGTCGAGGCGGTTGACATCAAGCGAGGCGTCGGCGGCGCGCCGGCTCCCCTCGAGCTGCTTACGGAGCTGAGCGAGCTCGAGCACTCCGGTGTCGTAGGCCAGCTGGGCCTGGCGGATTTTTTCGCCCGTCCCGCTGCCGAGCGAGTCGAGGCGGCGCTCATTTACCAGATCGGCGGCCAGGCGGCTCACTGTCATCTCCTTGACCTTGACCTGCATCTCGAGGTCGCTCAGGCGGGTGGCCAGATCAACCCGGCTGCGCTCCATCTCGAGCTCCTTGATGCGCCGCTGCGATGTCAGGGCATCGAGCTCTCCGCGTGTCTGCTCCAGATCGAGCAGAAGCAGGGGAGTGCCGGCGCTGAGGGTATCGCCGCTGCGGGCATAGACCTCCATGATGCGGCTTGCGATGGGCGACGTGATGGTCTGCTCAAATGCGGGGACCACCTGGCCGGTGGCGCTGATGGCGGCATCGATGGTGCCTCGGTCGGCCGAAGCGAGCCTTATATCGCGGCTGTTCACAGTCCGGCCGCCCAGGGTGGTCAGATAGCATATGACCACGATAAAAGCCGCCGCTGCGGCAGAGGCTATGATGATGCGCTTGCGGCGCGCGCGGCGCCTTATTTCAGGGCTTATCTCTTTGTCCATTGTAAAGAAAAAATGAATGAAAGAAGTATTTGCCCTTAATAACCGCAAACAGCGTGCCAAACCGCCAACTATCTGATTATCAGCAGTGCCGCCTCAGCAAAATGTCCGTATTCGGACACTGCCCCTGTCCGCCGTCACCCCCCCCCTTTATCCTCGACAGCTCTGTCTTTGTCAATAAAACTCTATTTCTTGTCAATTTACTAATCAGCCCGAAAAGGCACATAGACTGAGGCGCCGGTCCCACGGGGATGGACCGGCGCCTGAAGGGGAGATATGAATAAGGGGAGGGAGCGTCAGAGATTGGATGTCATGGCTATCATGCGCAGGGCGGTCTCTGCTGCCTCAATCCCTTTGTGGCCTGCCGGTCCTCCGATGCGGTCGAGGGCCTGCTGCTCGTTGTCGACCGTAAGCACTCCGAAGATTACGGGCACCGCACCCGAAGCATTGAGGAGGGTAACGCCCTGGGTAACACTCTGACAGACATAATCGAAATGAGGTGTGTCGCCACGGATGACCGCTCCGAACACTATGACGGCATCAGGCTTCAGGACGCTGATGGCGCGGGAGGCGGCGAAGGTAAGCTCCACCGTGCCGGGCACGGGTATCGAGACAATATCGTCGGGCATGATGCCATTAGCCTCGAGGGTTTCGCGGGCGGCACGATGAAGCTCTGAGGTGATGTGGCCGTTCC
The DNA here is from genome assembly GCA_964488335.1 of uncultured Bacteroides sp. Classification (GTDB taxonomy): domain Bacteria; phylum Bacteroidota; class Bacteroidia; order Bacteroidales; family Muribaculaceae; genus Paramuribaculum. Next base: position 10,736 of record CAZAUV010000025.1, on the reverse strand, counting down.
ATTCGGCGGTGATGATCACCACTCTGGCACCGGCATTGACTGCGGGGACGGGAGACGAGGGGATTGCGGTAGACATAGGGGAAGGGGATTTTAGCGGGGAAAAACTTTGTGCCACACGCCGAGAATATCGAGGCGCGCGGGAGTGCGGGCATCGGCCAGGGTGGTGACAATGCGGCGGTGGAGGTCGTCGGCGCCCAGGCGCGTGGCTTTATGGAGCATGGTATTGAGCAGATGGATGCCCTTCTCGCGGGTAGATTTCTGGAGAAGGAGAGAGATGCCGAGCTCGGTGGAGAGAGAGAGCTGGCGGAGATCCATCTCGGGCTGGAGGCGGGTGAGATAGCGCAAGGCGCGGGAGAGGAAGAGGATTGCCTCTCGATGACGACCCATACGGGCGAGGGTGAGGCCCTGCTCGGCCATAGAGTCGGCCAGGTGAGCCACGGCATCATCCATCAGGCCTTCACGCGTAAGCTCAAGATAGCGGTTGGTAGCCTCTTGGCAGTCGCGGAGGGCATCGGCCTGGTCGCCGGCCTTACGGCACACCTTCACGTTTGCTTCAAGGACGGTCACATGAGCGGGGCCGTAGCGGTCGGGGTTGAGACGGGCCAGGCGCGCCAGGAGCTTGGCCGCCTTGACAAGGGAGCGCTCGGCCTGCTGAAACTCGCTGTCGGCCGAGTGGATGATAGCCAGGTCATAAAGGAGCGAAGCGAGGAGCGAAAGGAAGGGCTCATCCTTCCTCTTAGGCTCCTGGGCTAAGAGTGCGAGGGCTTCCGAGGCGGCTGAGCGCGCTTCGGCGGTCTCACCCAGCGACAGATGGAGGCCGGCGAGCACCTGGAGCAGAGCCGTGTGGATGTCGAGGACCCGACGGTCGAGATTGCCGGCGCGGGAGAGCATCTCGTCAAAGTCGTGAAGGAGGCTGATGGCGCGCGGTGCCTCGCCTGAGTCGACCATCTGCCGCGCGCCTCGTCGCAGATAGTCATAGAAGGTGTTAAAGGGGAGCGCGTCGATGGCATGACGGAGCTCGCTGAGCGAGGCCGATGCTAAAGCAAGGTCGGCCAGAGGGCCGGAGGGGGTGTCTCCGGGGACAAAAAGCGGCTGGAGGGCCGCTGAGGTGTAGTCTGAAATGTCGCGGGTCATCAGAGATGGTCAATGGTGGCTTTTGCCACGGCATGGTCGGCCATGGAATTGGCCTCGGTGATGATGTCAGAGAGTTGGGGGTTGGAGAGGGTTTTGAGCGATGAGCGGGTAATGCCGAGGTCTATGAGGCTTGAGACGATGCCGGCCAGAGCGCCGGAGTTCCACATCAGTGAGATCGGGGGGCGCGAGATGGGAGTGGACACTTTCTCATCATCATGGAAAAAGGTCATCTCCTGGCTGTCGGGATCGATGTTGATAAACGAGCGGCAATAAAATTTGATATGTTTGCGGTAGCAATCGTCGGGATTGCGCGAGCCGAAGATATCCTCAAGATCGCGGGTGCGGGTGATGACCAGATCGGAAATCTCGAGATTTTCGAGTATCTCGGGCATCACTCGGGTGATGCGTGGCTCCTGCTGCTTGAGGAAGCCGGGGACGTTGATGATGAGAGCCTTACGGTCTACCATATACTGGATGAGCTCCTTGAGGTGGGGTCTCACCCGATGGTCGATGGCAAAGTAAGAGCCGAAGACCACGATATCATCTTCCGACACGTCGGGCCATCTGACATCAAACGACTCATTGGGATAGCGGCGATAAATCATTATCGACTTCGTAGGGTGGGAGTCGTCGACGGGAAAGAAGAGGTTGGAGGGGGTGTCGCCATCGGCATATCGGTCGATAGATGCCACATTGACCTTATTGGCTTCGAGATAAGAGACAATCATATCGCCGATGCGGTCGCGGGCGGCCTCGCTCACATAGCTCACATTATCGTGGAGTGTCCCGAGAAGGGCGGCCGCATTGAGCATCCTGCCGCCGGGGACGGCGCTGAGGTTGCTGAGAGTGGCCAGGGGGAAATTATTTTGTGTGGGCGGGAAGATGATGTCGAGGGCACATTCGCCGATGAGGATTATTCGTCGCATAACTGGTGATGAGGTCTCTAAGAGGGTGTGGTGTGTTTGTGATGGATATAGGCGACTCTCGCCACGGGGCAATCCGGGCCCCGGATGAGCGTCTGCTTATATAATGCACAAAAGCGCGGGATTGTTCCCGACGCGGGTCATAATTCTGATCTTCGCCCCTCCCCTGCCCTGACAAAGGCCGGGAAGGGGCGAGTAAACGGGTCGGAATTATCAGAATTGTATCTTGGCTCCTGCTCCGGCCGGCGACTCGGGCTCAGCCGGCGACGAAACGGCGGCGGCGGGGCGCGACGAGGGAAGCTCGGTCCGCTTGCGGTCGCGGGTGAAGGTGGGCTTTGACTCGAAGGCCTCGAGGGCTGTATCATCGAGCATCTGCTCGGGCGTAAGGACGATATAGTTGTATCGCATCGAAGCCACCTTGTCGCGGCCATATTGCTCGGAGATGATGTCGATGGGCTTGCTGGGCGACTTGGCAGGCTGGGGGGCGGGCTCGGGCTTGCGGCCCCAGGTGATGGTGCCGCGCTCCTTGCCAGGAGCTACCTGGGGGGTCGCCTCCTCATCCTGTTGGGATGAGCCTTCGCGGATGGTCACCTCAAAACCGGCGGCGAGGATGGTGATGCGCACCTTCTCGCCCAGGGAGTCGTCGAAGGCCACACCCCAGATGACGTCTACATCGGGATTGATACCGCTCACGAAGTCAGTGATCTCCTGCGCCTCGCTCATCTTGAAGTTTTGCTGAGCGTTGCGGGAATAATATATGTTGAATAGAAGGCTCTTGGATGAGAGGATGTCGCGGTTTTTGAGCAGCGGGGAGTTGAGGGCATCCTTGATAGCTGCCGTCACGCGCCCCTCGCCTTCGCCATAGCCGCTCGAGATGATAGCGGCGCCGCCGTTGCGCAGGGTTGTGTCCACATCCTCAAAGTCGAGGTTCATGTAGCCGTCGTTGGTGATCAGCTCGGAGATTGACGAGGCGGCTGTCGAGAAGGTATCGTCGGCCTCGCCGAAGGCGTTCATGAAGTCGAGATCGCCATAAATCTCGGTCAGTCGCTCATTGTTGATTACCATCAGGGCATCTACCACCTTGGCCATCTCGTCTACACCGTCGAGAGCCTTGAGGATCTTGCGGTCCCCTTCGAAGAGGAAGGGTATGGTGACGATGCCCACGGTGAGGATGCCCCGCTCCTTGGCCTCGCGGGCCACGATGGGAGCGGCGCCGGTGCCGGTGCCTCCGCCCATACCGGCGGTGACAAACACCATCTTGGTGTCGTCGTCAAAGAGCTCGCGTATCTTCTCGATGTCGTCTTCGGCTGCCTTGCGGGCGCGCTCGGGCTTATTGCCGGCGCCGAGGCCGTCGCCTATCTGCACCTTTACGGGCACGGGCGAATTACGCAGGGCCTGACGGTCGGTGTTGCACACCACGAAGGAGACATTCTTGATGTCTTGCATAAACATGTGATTGACGGCATTATTGCCGCCGCCGCCCACGCCGATTACCTTGATGATGGTGCTGTGGCGGGCGTCGTTGGGATCCTCACGGGTAAATTGATTTGTGAGGCCGTTTATATCGAGTGCCTTATCGTCGTCCATTAGGATGATAGGGTGTTAAGGGGGATATTCTTGATTGGATTGGAAAATTAACTGGGGATTGTGCTCGGCGACGGTTATTCGTCGTCGTTGAGTTCGTCGAGCTCATCATCTTCGGGGCCCTGCATAAACTTCACCACGTTATTGGCCATGCGGCTGAAAATCGAAGGTTTCTTCGGCTTCTTGGGCGCCTCAGGCTTCTTTGACGGAGCGGCCTGAGCAGCCTGGGCTTCCTGAGCGGGCTCTACGATCACCTCCTCTTCAGGCTCGGGCTCCACCACGGGGGAGAGACATTCCACCGGATATTCCGCCGCCTTGGCCAGACAGGCCAGGATGTCGAGGCGCTCGCCGGGGATGATCGAGGAGTCGAGGATGCGCACCATATGGGCCGGGATGCCGGAGCGCACCTTCATCTTGGTCTCTTCGGCGAGGCGCTCGTTGAAGCCATGGAGCTTGGCGCCACCGCCCGTGATGACAATTCCGGCAGGGAGATCGGCGGCCGTGAGTCCCGCCATATTGATCTGATTGCGTATATTGGCGATGATCTCTGCGGCGCGGGCAGCCACATAGTTATTGATGTCCTTGAAGTCTACGCCACCCACCACGATGGGATCGGTCAGCTTGGGCGATGCGTGGCCGCCATTGCGCTTGAGGCTCTCGGCCTGCTCCTCGAGATAATGGAGGGCCATGATGTCGCGGGTGATCAGGCGCGAGCCGATAGGCATGGTGGTGATATAGCGAAGCACACCCCCTTTGTAGAAAGCCACCGTGGTGGTCTCTGCGCCGAAATCAACAAACATAGAGCCCAAGCGGCGCTCTTCGCCGGTCATCACAAAGTCGGCGATGGCAAGCGGGCGGGTGATATAGCCGGCAATCTCGATGCCGAGCTTCTCCACCACCACACGCTCGATATTCTTGCGAAGCTTCTCCTGAGCGGCCAGGATGAGGAAGCGGGCCGTGATGTCGCGCCCCACTTCGCCTTCGGGCTGGGAGGTGGTGGTGCCGTCGATGGTAAACGACATCGGCACAATCTCCAGAAGATCGTCAACACCGGCGAGCGGGCCGCGGCTTATCGAGCGGGCATCGAGCTTAAGCTCTTCGACCAGGCGCCCGGTAATCTCCATCTCATCGGGGAGCTGACGCTCTACGGTCTGGACAAACGAGCAGAGCGAGCGTCCGCCCAAGGCGATATAGACTGCCTGAGGGAAGCGCGGGGCGGTGCGTGATGCCAGACGGCTGAGGAGACGGTCGATGGCGCCGGCTACTTTCTCTACATTGCGGACCACGCCGTAACGGACCAAGTCGGCCGGGAGCGACTCTTCCTCGACGGCCACCACGGAGAAGTCGGCTCCGGGGCGGACATTGCCCATGGCGAGGCGTATCTTGGAGCTGCCTATCTCCAGGGCGATGATATTGATGGGGGCGGATTGCTGATTCATCCTTAAGGATATGTTATTTGCGGGGGGTTATCGTTGAGGTTTATCAAATTTATTGGGGGCGATGCGGAGGGTCTCCTCGCCTATCATGGTGTTGGTGTCCACCTCCTCCTCGACATCCTCCACGGGGGGAGGCGGAGGAAGCGACTTGATGCGGCGCGAGGCCACGGCCTGGCCATTCCATTTGAGTGTGATGGTATCGTAAGTGTTCCATCCCTTATAGGGCATCACGAGCTCGTAAAATTTGCTAAGGCGGGTGAATTTGGAGTCGAGGTCGCTCAGATCGCCCAGATTGATCACATGGCCGCGGATGACCGGGACGATGATGATGTCGCTCGGCGAGTCGGCCTTGATTGACGACACCAGTGCTCCCCACGACGGATGCTCGTCAAGATAATCAAGCAGAGGGATGATGGAGGCGGGGGTGAAGGAGTCATCGGGGAAGTCGCCGCGGATTATGGGCACGTCGGTATGATAGCGGGCGGAGGCGGCTATCCGCTTGCCCGCGCGATTGATATAATAGCTGCGGCCCTTGGAGGGGAAGATGCGGGCTATGGGCTGCATAGGCTCCACGTCGACAAGGATATGCCCGTCGGTGAGCTCCACCACCTTCACGCTCTCGATCTTGTCGATGGCCTCAAAGAGATGCTCGATGGAGTCGGTGTTGATGGCCCGCAGCGGCAGGGAGGAGAGCTTATCGGGCAGAGTCCCCAGCTCACGCCTGAGCTCGGCGGCGGTCACAAAGGGGTGGGACGTGGAGTCGCGCACCACGATGTGGAGCCCCTGGCAAAGCCTCGTCGAGGCATTGCCTCTGACATAGGAGAGAGCCACGACGAGATATACTGTCATGGCCACTACTGCCAGGGCTGGAAGGATACGGCGGAGCATCGGGCTGGGGAGGGGAATGAAAATGATCGGTTTATGACCGCGCTGCGGCGACTATCGCGGGGAGGAGGTCGACTATGTCGCCGGCGCCGGCTGTCAGAAGGACTTCAAAGTTACGCTTTTTTATCTCTGCGGGCAAATCTTTTTTGTCATCAAGCAAAATTTTTGACGCCACGGCGATATGGTCAAAGATTATCTTGGATGTCACGCCCTCTATAGGCTCCTCGCGGGCAGGATAGATCGGGAGGAGGATCACCTCGTCGGCCAGGCTCAGGGCACGGCCGAAGTCGGCGGCAAAGTCGCGGGTGCGGCTGAAGAGATGGGGCTGGAATGCCACTGTCAGCTTACGCTCGGGATAGAGCGCTTTGACCGAGGAGATGGATGCGGCCAGCTCGTCGGGATGATGGGCATAGTCGTCGATGATGGCTCGCCCATCTTCCTTAAGATGAAACTCAAAGCGGCGCTTGGGGCCCATGAAGGATGCCATGGCGCGGCGGGCGCTGTCGGCCTCGAGGCATCCGGCGAGCCAGAGGGCCCCGAGAGCGGCGATGGCATTGTCGACGTTGATTTCCACAGGCACTCCCGGGGTGATACCGGGTATGAGGCCCGAGGGGGTGACAAGGTCAAAGGTGATGGAGCCTTCGCTGCGGCGGATATTGACGGCATGGAAGTCGCCCTCGTCGCGCGAATAGGTCATAACCCTGACATCGGCTCCTGGCCGCGGGATGAGCTTCAGACCGGTATGAAGCAGCAGGGCCCCGCCGGGGCGGATGAGCTCTGTAAACCTGGCGAAGCTCTCGAGATAAGCCTCCTCGGTGCCATAGATATCGAGGTGGTCGGGATCGGTAGCTGTCACTACGGCCACATAGGGGCGCAGATGATGAAACGATCGGTCATATTCATCGGCCTCCACCACGGCAAAGGGGCTGCGGGGGGAGAGGAGGAAATTGGTCCCGTAATTGCGGAGCACTCCGCCCAGGAAGGCATTGCAGCCATAAGGCCCGCTGTGAAGGATATGGGAGGCCATGGATGAGGTAGTGGTCTTGCCATGGGTGCCGGAGAAGCAGATGGCCTTCTCGCCCCGGGTGGCTATGCCGAGCACCTCGGCGCGCTTCACCACCTTGAAACCCCGCTCGCGAAACCACTTCAGGCCGCGGTGGGAGGCGGGAATAGCGGGTGTGTAGACCACGAGGGTGTCTTCGGGCGAGCGAATATCCTCGGGGATGAGGGCCGGATCATCGTCAAAGGCTATCTCCACCCCCTCGGCAGCGAGGGCATCGGTGAGCTCGGTGGCGGTCCGGTCATAGCCTGCCACGCGGCAGCCGCGGCTGAGGAAGAAGCGCTCGAGAGCGGCCATGCCTATGCCTCCGGCGCCTACGAAATATATATTCTGGGGAAACTGCGGGGTCATTTCTTGGAGTCAATTATTTGAATGAGGCGGTCAACGATTTTCCCGGCGGCATCGGGGAGGGCCATGGCGGCGGCTCCGGCGGCCAGGGAGTCGCGGCGGGCGGGATCATCGAGGAGGGAGGCGATTACCCCGGGGAGCTCGGCGGGGGCATCGGCATCGAGTATCATCACTGCCGCGCCGCGCGACGACAGGGCCTCGGCATTGCGCCGCTGATGGTCCTCGGCCACGATGGGCGACGGCACGAGGATCGACGGGCATCCGAGGAGCTCTATCTCCGAGATGGTGCCGGCGCCTGCACGCGCCACCACAAGGTCGGCAGCGCGATAGGCCGCTCCCATATCGTCGACAAAGGCAGTGGCGCGGAAGGCCGGATCGGCCTCCACCCGCGGCGCACATTCTGCGATATACAGCTTGCCGGTCTGCCAGAGCAGCGATGCTCCCCGCTCGCGGAGGATCGGGAGCGAGGCGGTGATGCTCTCGTTGATGGTCCTGGCTCCGAGGCTGCCTCCGAGGGCCACGACAAGGGGCTTTTCGGGGTCAAAGCCGAGGGCTTCCTTAGCCTGGGCGCGGGATAGGGTGCAATTGAGGAGAGCCGGGCGGATGGGATTGCCGGTGGTCTCGATCCTGTCGGCGGGGAAGAAGCGCTCCATGCCGGGATAGGCCACACAGATGGCATCGGCATGGCCGGCGAGGAGCTTGTTGGTCACTCCGGCATAGGAGTTCTGTTCCTGCAGGAGAGTGGGTATCCCGCGCCGCTGGGCAGCCTTGAGCACCGGCCCGGAGGCGTAGCCCCCTACCCCGACGGCGGCATCGGGGGCAAATTCCTTCACGATTGCGCGGGCGCGGCGCATCGACTTCCAGAGCTTCCAGAGCACCGGGATGTTGCGCCATAGCCGCTTGCGGTCGAATCCGGCCACGGGGAGGCCCTCGATGGGATATCCTGCGGCGGGGACGCGCTCCATCTCCATGCGTCCCTGAGCTCCGACAAAGCGTATCTCGGCATCGGGGTAGCGGCGCTTAATCTCGTCGGCTATCGACAGGGCGGGGAAGATATGTCCGCCGGTGCCTCCGCCGCTGATGAGTATCTTCATTGCTGTTAGGGGGGATTATCGTGAGCGAATTATTTTAGCTGGGTGGGGTTGAGGGTCTGGAGGTCGTCGGGGAGGGCCTCGGCTTCAGCCTCGGCCACCAGGCGGTCTTTCTTGCTGCCCGAGCGGCCGGCATAACGGCTCACCGAGAGCATCACGCCGAAGGCTATCGACGTGACTATGATTGAACCGCCACCCTTGGAGATCAGCGGCAGGGGCTGACCCGACACGGGGAATACACCCGTGACGATGGCTATATGGAAGAGGGCCTGGATGACTATCATCACGGCCATGCCGAGGACGAGGAAGGCCGGGAACGCGCGATTACACCGCGCGGCTATCCCTGATGCGCGCGCCATAAGCCACAGATAGAGCACCAGCACCACGATGCCACCCACGAGACCCAAGTCTTCGATGATGATGGCATAGATATAATCAGAGAAGGCCAGAGGGAGACGGGCCGTCTCGCGGGAGTTGCCGGGAAAGACACCGAAAAGGCCGCCATTGGCCTGAGCCATATAGGAATACATCTCCTGGCGGTTTTTGGCATCTATTTCAAGTTCATAGCGAGGGGTGGGATCGGTCCAGCGAGATAGACGCCGGGCCCACGTGGAGCTTCGCTTAAGGGGCTTGCCGTCGGCGTCGGTGGCAGTCTGCGACGATGCTGTCATTACGGTCTGCTCAGGGACTTCATCATCGTGGCCCCTGCCGCTGTGGCTTACCAGATAAAAGACCGAGAAGCAGACGACATAGACTCCCAGCACCATAACAAGCTTTTTCCACTGCATACCGCCTATGAGAAACATCGACAGGCTGATACCCATAAGCAGGAGTGTATTCGTAAGGCCCTGCTGCACGAGCAGGCCGCCGAACAGCATCACTATACAGGCCATCCATATTACGCCCCGGTTGCTCACGCCCCCTCCTTTGAGCTGGCTCCGCTGGGCTATGATGGCGATGATAAACACCGCGCTGATCTTGATCAACTCCGACGGCTGGATGGTAATTCCGATGGTAAACGAACGCCGGGCACCATTGACAATATCGCCGAAGAGCATACAATAGACCATCGCCAATACGCTCAAGACTACAAAGATCACCGCCGAGCCATAGAAATGACGGTAATGGACCCTCTGAAGGCCGAGGATGATGAGGAAGCCCATGCCGAGCATGGCCATATGACGCACCAGAGGACCGAAGACGCCCATCGACGAAGCCGACACCTCGCGCGACGATGCGCTGTAAAGCTCTATTACGGAGATGATTACCAGAGCGATGTAGATGCCCCAGATATGCTTGTCGGGCTTGGCGGCCACGGCGGCCGAGGAGTCGGCGCTCCCGGTTTTTACCGGGGCTTCGAGTGAGGGATTGAGGGTTGACACAGCTTTATACGGAGTGGAAATGATTGGTGGTGGGAGGGGGTGGGTAGCGGTATCTGATGAACTGATTTTATTTCAGGGCTTTGACAGCCTCCTTGAAGAGCTTGCCGCGATGCTCATAGCTCTTGAAGAGGTCGAAGGATGCGCAGCAAGGGGAGAGGAGCACCGTGTCGCCCTCGGCGGCGAGCTCGCGGCCGGCGGCCACGGCATCATCCATCGAGGCGGTGGAGCGTATCTCGTCCACTTCGCCGGTGAAGAAGTCGAGGAGCTTCTCGTTGTGGAGACCCATACACACTATGGCCTTCACCTTCTCCCTCACCAGCGGCAGGATTTCGCTATAGTCATTGCCCTTGTCCTTGCCGCCGAGGATCAGGACGGTGCTCTTCCCCGATGGCATGCTGTCGAGGGCATACCAGCATGAATTGACATTGGTGGCCTTGGAGTCGTTGATATAGCGGACGCCGCCTACCGTGGCCACATATTCGAGGCGATGCTCCACACCCTCAAAGGTCGAGAGGGCGCCGCGGATATCCTCTTTCTTTATGTCAAGGATGCAGGCCGAAAGGCCGGCGGCGAGGGAGTTATAGAGATTGTGGAGACCGCTGAGGCTCAGGTCGGCGCGCGGCATGGTGAATGATGTGTCGGAGGCCACGTCGAAAATCACCGTCTCATCCTCGTCGTCGAGGAAGCCGGCGGTGAGGTCGTCGCGGCGGTGAAGGGCAAAGGGCACCAGGCGGGCCTCCGTCTCTATCTGCTCCAGCTGACGCGCAATGACCGGGTCTTCCTGCCAGAAGATGAAGGCATCTTCGGGGGTCATATTGTTGAGGATGCGGAATTTGGCGGCCACATAATTCTCCATCTTATAGTCGTAGCGGTCAAGATGGTCGGGGGTGATG
>CAZAUV010000024.1:0-23196 GCA_964488335.1 uncultured Bacteroides sp. | reverse complement strand
TGGTCGACACCGACCGCGACAACGTAGTCAACAACACCGAGCCCACATGGACCAAAAAGCCCGCCGACCTCACCGATGCCGACTATCTCAGCTTCTATCACGAGCTTTATCCCGGGCAGGATGATCCTCTCTTCTGGATTCACCTCAATGTCGACTATCCCTTCACCCTCACCGGCATCCTCTTCTTCCCCAAGATCAAGAACAATCTCGACGTGACTCGCAATCGCATCCAGCTCTATTGCAATCAGGTCTATGTCACCGACTCCGTCGAGGGCGTCGTCCCCGAGTTTATGATGCTCCTCCAGGGCGTCATCGACTCGCCTGACATCCCCCTCAACGTCTCCCGCTCTTATCTCCAGGCCGATACCGCCGTCAAGAAGATATCAGGCTATATCACCAAGAAGGTGGCCTCGCGCCTCGAAGAGCTCTTCAAGGCCGACAGGCCCGACTTCGAGAAGAAGTGGGACGACATCAAGATCTTCATCGAATATGGCATGCTCACCGATGAGAAATTCTTTGACGCTGCCAAGAAGTTTGCCCTCATCAAAGACACCGAGGGCCGCTTCTTCACCCTCGACGAATATCGCACCCTCGTTGAAGCCAACCAGACCGATAAGGATGGCAACGTGGTCTATATCTACACCACCGACCCCACCGCGCAATATTCTTACATCAAGGCCGCTACCGACCGCGGGTATGACGTGATGGTGATGGACGGCCAGCTCGACTCCCACTTCGTAGGGCTCCTCGAGAGCAAGATCGACAAGACCCGCTGCGTGCGCGTCGACTCCGACGTCGTAGACCGCCTCATCCCCAAGGCCGACGACAAGAAGGAGGCTCCGGCCCTCTCCTCAGCCGAGCGCGATATGCTGACGGCTGTCTACCGCCGCTCCACGCCCCGGATTGACAAGACCGAGTTTGTAGTTGAGTTTGATGCCATCAGCCCCGACGCCAACCCTGTGATACTCACCCAAAACGAGTATATGCGCCGCATGAAGGAGATGGCAGCTATCCAGGGCGGCATGGCCTTCTATGGCGAGCTCCCCGACAGCTACAATATGATCGTCAACACCTCTGCTCCTGTGGCCGAGCGCATCAAGGATGAGGCTGTCAAAGAGCTTCTTCCCGAGCTTAAGCCCATCCAAGACGAGATTGACCGCCTCAACGGCGAGCTCAAGGCTCTCCGCGACGGCGCCACTGACGGCAAGCTCTCTGACGAGCAGCGCGCTCAGTCGGCCGAGATAGAGAAGAAAGTTGCCGACGACCGCGCCGATTTCGACCGCAAGGCCGGCGAATGGGCCGACAGCAAGCCCCTGGTCAAGCAGGTCATCGACCTCGCCCTGCTCGCCAACGGCCTCCTGCGCGGCCACGACCTCTCTGCCTTCGTTGCCCGCTCTGTCGCCCTCCTCTGATACCGACCCGTTTCTGACCCTATAACCCGGAGACCCCGGGGCGCTTCCTACGAGCCGCCCCGGGGTCTCCGCTTTGGATTTTATTCTTGTCAATTTATATGCCCGGCCTCATCAAACGCTACTATAACGAACATCCGTAATGCTTCAAGGCTGACATATTTCCCAATAGCCACCCTTATCAGGGCCAACCCGACGTATTTGCCCGGTTTCGCGTAACTTCCTTATTTGAAGCTTAATCGCATCTGAGGAAACCCCGCAGGCGATAGCCATTTCTTTGCGCGATATTTTGGGGTTAGCCTTTATTAAGAATAAAATTTTCTGGGTAGTGTCTTGCTCAGTTTTCTGGGTAGTTTCTATTTCTCCCATGGCTTTCTGGGTAGTTCCCTGCTCAGTTTTCTGGGTAGTTTCTATTTCTCCTATGGTTTTCTGGGTAGTTCCCTGCTCAGTTTTCTGGGTAGTTTCTATTTCTCCCATAGTTTTCTGGGTAGTTCCCTGCTCAGTTTTCTGGGCAGTTTCTATTTCCCCCATGGTTTTCTGGGTAGTTCCCTGCTCAGTTTTCTGGGTAGTCCTCCATAAGATTACTCTGAACTGGTCTCCTGAGACTTCGTTGCAAAACTCTATCTCAGTATCAGCCTTCAGAGCACGGATAATACCGGATCCGAGCCCACGATAGTCCATAGTCTTAGCGCAAAGATTTGCTATTAGCTGATTGCGCTGATAAGCGTTACCGAGCTTGATATCTTCAACTGTCAGATTGTTTGGCAAACATCCGGGGTTGATTATTTCGATTCTATCATCGAATATAAGCAGTCGAATCGGAGCCGGCTTTAACCATGAGCGGTGAGTAAGTGCATTTTGCAGTATTTCAGAAAGGGCCACTTCGGGTATCTCAAGTTTTCCGATTGAATTGATATTCTGACCATCCTGACGGCGATGGAGGATTGATTCCATGAAACGCATCCCTTCTTCAAACATTCTTGGAATTGTACCCTCGATATCCTTGCTGTCATGGTATTCTGTCCCTCCAATGCTATTGCCCTCAAACCACACCGCCTTAATATTAAAAGCCGGACAATAGCGCTGAGGATTCTTCCCGAAAAACATAAGTCCTCCCAAAGTAAGAGAACCATCATGGTTAAGGATATTCAAATTTTGCAATGCCATCTCCAAAGGTAGTCCCAAATCATCTATAGATTTTCCAAGGCTACGCTGAAAAAATTCTTCCAACGAAAAAAAATCGATATCGGATATTGAAGTACGGGGCACTCCTTGCTGGTCGGCCTGATAGTTACCGGATAATGTAAACAGGCGCAATATCTCATTATTATCGGTGACGCGTCGCTTGTCAGGCCCTTGTTTGACGTAGACCTCTCGTTTATTGTTGGTATAAGGTGTGTCACGTCCCTTTTCTATTGACACGATCATAACAGGCTTACCATCAACGAGTACAGTCTCAACAGAGGGGTAGACGGATGGATGCACTCTGCTCTCGGAAGCAGCTGAAATGAGTTGGCCGATCTCTCTGATTTGCCGGAAATCCAGTCCTCTTATCTCTCCGGTTTTATCATCGATACCAATAAAAATACTACCTCCCTGCGAATTTGCAAAAGCAATAAGTTCATTGGCGATATCTTCGGCTGTTCTAAAATGAAGCTTAAACTGCTTTGTCGAAGTCTCGCCACACATAGCAATAGTTTTTATATCATCAGCTGTCGTAATCACAAAATATTTTTCAAAAATTTGTAGGAATTCATTTTATCGGCGCGGAATACAGAGCGCAAATAATCATCACAAAGTTAGACAATTTTTTTCAATTACCGTAATTTCATCAAATCATTGTATCAAGCCTTTATGGGAGATTATTCGGTTTGAAAGTAGAGAAGGGGTTGGGAGGATGGCGGTTTAAAGGCCGGAAAGGTTAATCTTGTAGACACCGATATTGCTCTCCCCGGGCTTGATAAACCCAAATTCAGCCGATTTTGTCATCTTTTTCAAAGAATTTCAGCCGATTTTGTCACCTTTTTCAAAGCATTTCGGCCAGTTTTGTCACCTTTTTCAAAGCATTTCGGCCAGTTTTGTCACCTTTTTCAAAGCATTTCGGCCGATTTTGTCACCTTTTTCAAAGCATTTCAGCCGATTTTGTCACCTTTTTCAAAGCATTTCGGCCGATTTTGTCACCTTTTTCAAAGAATTTCGGCCAGTTTTGTCACCTTTTTCAACTGCTTCTCACTTTCACCCACGCAAAAATCTTGAGGAGACACATATGATCACATCAATATTACATCAAGATTGCCTACGGATGTCACTGATCTACCAGGCTCAACTCATGACGGCGTGATTGGTCCGTGTCCATCCATAATAAAGAGTAGGAAATATTCGCTCTTATGTTGAGTAAATATTTCCTACCCTAAAAATGCTTGTTACAGAGTGGCGGATAAGGCCTAATGTGTAAGTCCTACACGAGAACCCCTTTTATAGGCATTGTTTACGCTGATGTAATATTTCCGCTTGAAACTCTGAGATGGTTCAAATGATTCAACGTAGTTAACCAAGGCACTGTCAAGAATACGCGATTGCTCCAATATTTTGACAAGCGAAGTGTCAGAATTAAGATACTGGCGGATGTCGTTTTTTGTCGCCTTTCCGTCACCAATCGCTTCCCGGCTCTTAGCGATTACCTCGTTGAGCATTCCATCGAGCTGCAATAATATCTGTTCATAATCGCTCTCACTAAGAGGTTCATGGTTGATGATTTTTGCGGTCAGCTCATCAGCTCTTCTCTCTGAGTATTTGCTTTCCCGTGCTTGATTATTACAGGAAAATAACAGAATTATTGAACAACTTATGGCAAGAATGAACCTCATAGATCATTCGCCGCGGATGAGACGGCCAAGAGTCTGTCCTGCCTGATAAGCTTCTGCGTTTGTGACGCTGGTGTAGCCGTCACAGGCAGTGAAGAGGAACAAGGCGATGAGGCTCGCGCCGAAGAGAGCGGTAAAGGCCTTGGCGGATTTCTGATAACGTTGCTTCATAATAAGATTATTTATAACGAGAAGTAGTAAAGAGTTCCTTTGATGTTAGCGCAGAAGGGATAGCCGCTATAGGTCTGATCGTAGTAGGCCTTTACAGGTCTATCGAGTTCTTTTGAGCTCGTGGCCAGGACCCAACATTCATCGCCGTCCCAAGATACGGTAAGATATGTCCAGGCCTTGGCTGAGCCGCGAAGGGGCTTGAAAGCCTTCACTTTACGGGTCGATTGTGTCGTAGATGCAGTTGTCTCACTTGCCAGACACACATTTGAGCTGTTGACAAGTTCCGGGGCGCCTAATCCTATCGATAGCAGCGCTCCCAGAATTACAAACTTTTTCATTGATGTTTTTGATTGGTCGGGATTAAGCTTATGCCACTTATGTACAATAAGTGTTGTTGATGGTTACGTTTACAGATTTAATCCGAATATTTTTTATATATGACTTCTCGGTTTCTAAAGGCACATTCAATGTTTTATTCAGCGGGATTATTTTGTTCTGCTGTGTAGGGATGTTACCGGTCCACCGACTGTCATATATGACAGTTGTTGTTTCACTGTCAGTCTCATAATCATTTTTCCTATCATACTGGTTTTTGCTGACTACAGTATAGCTTAGGACCACAGATACTTTGACCGAAGCCGACTGAAGGGCCTTTGTGGTGCTACCGTTAGTGAGAACTAAATTACCACTTAACTCTTTCCCATTAAGAGAGATATAAGCCGTGCCTTCCAGATAATCGTTGGTGCCGCTTATTTGACACGTACCGAATCCTTCTTCAGCCTTTGCGCTTAACGATATACAAATAAGCGCAATCATCAGTGAAACTACCCGGACTATAATACTCCGATTGTTCATTATCGCTGTAAGGTATAAGGGCCCCATGCAGTGACAGTAGAATTAAGGCGTATTTCCCCATTCTCCTGCCACCATGCACCTCTGCTCGTAGCGCTGACTCCCGGGTATGGTCTTTCGCGTTCATCCAGAAGGAGGAGATGGAATGAGCCATCAGGCTGCTCTTCACAGATTTGGTAGCGCATTTTTACGTTACCTTCATTGTCAAGGACATAAAATCTTTGTGAATCCGAGACCAGTATCTGATGATTCCTATCCTTATATATTCCAGAGGGGACTGCACTTGCCGAGAGCACAAGAAAGATTAATCCCATGAAGACCAATAGAACTTTTTTCATTGGCTTTATCTTAGTGGCCTTACAGTCCTATCGGCCGGTTCTCAGATGCAGAAGCGTGGACTGCATTGCCACACCTGCTGTTGATGGTCCTGAGAAAACCTTGTATGCAAAGGTATGAGACAGTAGCCCACGCTATAGCGTGAGAACCGCTTTGTCACCTTCTTGCATACTACGAAAATTTCTCAGGTTTTCAACAGCAAGATAAGCAAAACGCTTCTTCGTTTAATTAATACGTCATGTCAGTCTGCGCAGAAAGACACCGCAAATTTAGATAATCTTTTTTTATCTCGCAAATAATTTTTTTGTCGGCATTCGCTGACACGGCTACCGCCGGAGCTTGGGGGCAAGATAGCGGCCGGTTATAGAGCCGGGACACGCGGCTATCTCCTCGGGGGTGCCGGTCGCTACGATGCGGCCCCCCTCGTCGCCCCCCTCGTGGCCGATGTCGATGACATGGTCGGCACACTTGATCACGTCCATATTGTGCTCGATGATCACCACCGTATGCCCCTGCTCCACCAGGCGGTTGAGGCAGTCCATCAGGCGGCTGATATCGTGGAAGTGGAGTCCGGTCGTCGGCTCGTCGAAGATAAACATCGTCCGGCCCGTCAGACTCTCCCCCACGAGGTAATATGCGAGCTTGACGCGCTGGTTTTCACCGCCGGAGAGGGTCGAGGAGCTCTGGCCCAGCTTGATGTAGCCCAGGCCTACATCGGCCAAGGGCCGGAGGCGGCGGACGATGCGGTGGGCCGTATTGTCATCCTCGGGGGCCTCGGAAAAGAAGGCGATGGCGTCGTCGACCGTCATATCAAGCACGTCAGAGATATTCTTGCCGCGATAGCGGATATCGAGCACGTCGCGCTTATAGCGCTTGCCGTGACACTCCTCACACTCTATGGTGATATCGGCCATAAACTGCATCTCGATGGTGATGGTGCCTTCGCCCTTGCATCGCTCGCATCGGCCCCCCTCGACGTTGAAGGAGAAATAGCCCGAGGGGAAGCCCATCTGCTTGGCGGCGGGCTGCTCGGAGAAGAGGCGGCGGATCTCGTCGAAGGCCTTGAGATATGTTGCAGGGTTTGAGCGCGAGCTCTTGCCGATATTGTTCTGGTCCACGAAGATTACCGGCAGGGGCTGGCGGCGGGAGACGGTGAGGGAGCGATGGGCCCCGGGCACTCCGGCATTATCGCCGTTGCGCAGGGCCAGGGCTTTGTACATCACATCGCGGATGAGGGTCGATTTGCCTGAGCCGCTTACGCCGGTAACCACCGTGAGTACATCGAGAGGCACTCTGACGGTGACATCCTTAAGATTATGTTCCGTGGCGCCCGCGATCTCCACATAGTCGCGGCTCTTGCGGCGGCTCTCCGGCAGAGGGATAGCCAGGGAGCCGTCGAGATAGCGGAGGGTCAGGCTACGGCTGTCGGCGGGAGCAGGTATGATGGGCCCGGAATAGACAATCTCTCCGCCGAGGCTGCCGGCGGCGGGACCGACGTCGATAATCGTGTCGGCCGCCTCCATTATCTCCTCGTCGTGTTCCACCACCACCACGGTGTTGCCTATCTTCTGCAATCGTCGGAGGACGGAGATAAGCCTCTGAGTGTCGCGCGAATGGAGGCCGATGCTCGGCTCGTCGAGGATATAGAGCGAGCCCACGAGGGAGGAGCCGAGCGACGTGGCCAGGTTGATGCGCTGGCTCTCGCCGCCCGAGAGGGTAGAGGAGGTGCGGTCGAGGGTGAGATAGCCCAGGCCTACGTCGATGAGGAAGCGAAGCCGCGAGCGTATCTCGGCAAGGAGGCGTTCGGCGATGGCGGCATCATTGCCCTCGAGGGTGAGGGTGTCGAAAAACTCGGCCAGCCGACTGACCGGCATCCTGACCATATCGGCGATAGTAAGGCCCCCGACACGCACATAGAGGGCGTCGGCTCTCAGGCGCGTGCCGTGGCAGAGGGTGCAGGTGCGCTTGCCCCTGAACTTGGCCTTCATTATCCGGTATTGTATCTTATATTGATTTTCCTCCACCATGGCAAAGAAGCCGTCGATGCCCTCCCAGCCTATGGAGCTGTCGCCGTGCCAGAGGATATCACGCTCGGCTTCGGTGAGCTCGTTATATGGTTTATGGACAGGGAAGTCGATGCGCGAGGCCAGGGAGAGGAAGCGCATGCGCCACTCATCCATCTTGGGTCCGCGCCAGGGGGCAACGGCGCCGTCGTAGACCGAGCGGCTCTTGTCGGGGATCACCAGCGCCTCGTCAATGCCCACACTCTTGCCGAAGCCCTCACACTCCGGGCAGGCGCCGAAGGGGCTGTTGAAGTTAAACATCTGCTCCGAGGGTTCGGTGAAGGTGATCCCGTCGGCCTCAAAGCGGGTGGAGAATGAGAGCTGCGCCGGAGCCTCGCCGGGGCGGTCATAGACCAGAAGCGCAACGCTCCCTCGCCCCTCGAAAAGGGCGGTCTCAACGGAGTCGGCCAGGCGGCTCACCTCATCACCCTCCTTCTCGATGGCCAGGCGGTCGATGAGGAGCATCATGCCCTCGGGCAGAGGCTCTGTCAGCGTTATCAGGTCGGTCAGATCGGTCAATGTCCCGTCGGGAGCCACGGCGCGTGAATAGCCTGCTGAGATAAAAATGGGGAGCTGCTCGGCGAGGGTACGCCCCTCGGGGATGATCAGCGGCGCGGCCACTATCATGCGGGTCCCCTCGGGATAGTCGGTGGCGGCCTTCACTATATCGTCGACGCCATGGCGGCGCACCTCGCGGCCCGTAACGGGCGAAAAGGTGTGTCCCACGCGGCCGAAGAGCAGGCGCAGGTAGTCGTAGATCTCCGTCGAGGTGCCCACGGTCGAGCGCGGATTACGCGTATTGACCTTCTGCTCGATGGCTATGGCCGGGGGCAGTCCGCGGATGAGGTCACATTCGGGCTTGTGCATCTTGCCCATAAACTGACGGGCATAGGCGCTCAGGCTCTCGACATAGCGGCGCTGGCCCTCAGCATAGAGGGTGTCAAAAGCAAGGCTTGACTTGCCCGAGCCGCTGACGCCGGTGACCACGGTCAGGGAGTTGCGCGCCAGGTCTACGTTTATCCCCTTGAGATTATTGACCCTCGCATTGGTGATATGTATATTGCGGTCGGCCGACGCTTTGGCTATAGATGCCTTCGACGCCGGCTTTGGCTGAGGTGTAAGCGCAGCCTTGGCCGGAGATCTCTTCCTGCCGCCCTTGACGACAGCCTTGGCCCGGGTCACAGCCTCATCCTGAGCCGAAGCTCCCGATGCATCCATTTCCGGAGCTCCCGAGGATACCTCCGGCTTAGTCCGGTCGACCTTAGTATTTTTCGTGGTTTTTCTCATAAGATACAAAATTACGAAATTTTCCGCTACTCTCCCATGCCCTTAACCTTTTTTCACCCTACGCGCTAATTCTCTCCGGAGACTTAAGCCCTCAGCCGCCCCCTCGAGTCCTCCCCCGCCTCTCGTCGCTCCTGCGGCCCGCGCGCCGCATGAGCCTGTGGCTGTCGCTCAGGCTTCAATAACCCTAAAAATTTGCGCTTTTCTCGGGAAGAAAAACAGCCCAAAACCCGCGTGACAATCTCCATCACCATTCATCTGTTATACAGGAATATAAAAGCGTCCACTATGGCACTTGGCCGATTTTCACTATGGCACTTGGCCGATTTTCGCTATGGCACTTGGCCGATTTTCGCTATGGCACTTGGCCGATTTTCACTATGGCACTTGGCTCGCTGTATACCACTCAGTTTTTCAACGAGCCGATAGGGACCACAAGCACTCCGTCAGTCGGCCGACGATATGCGTAGCGCCCCACACCGGTGAGAACCATCAGAAACGAAGGCGCCGCCATCTTGGCGGTGTCGATTTTTTCCGACAGCTTTACGAGGTTGGCAGCTCCCTCATTTATGAGTTTCTCTCCCCCGAGCTTTATCTCTATTAGCCCATAGCGACCATTTCTGAGATGCACCACCGCATCACACTCCAGCCCGCTCTTGTCGCGGAAGTGATATACCGTGCCCCCGATCGGCTCAGCGTAGACTCTCAGATCTCTGACACAGAGGGTCTCCAGGATGAGGCCGAAAGTGTTGAGGTCATTGATCAGATCGTTGGGGCCGAGGCCTAACGCCGCTGTAGCAATCGACGGATCGGAAAAATATCTCGTGTCAGAGGTCCTTACGGCGGTTTTGCTTCTCAGGTTAGGGTTCCAGGCCATAGAATCCTCAATCACGAAGATGCTCTTAAGGGCATTGAGATATGAGTAAATGGTTGTCTCCGAAGGGCCGGCTCCATTGACCGAAAGGTCGGCCTGAAAGGTAGAGAGAGTGGCCTGAGCACCCTGATTTCGGGCGAAACTCCTCATCAGCCGTCGGGCCAGCTCCGGATCGCGCCTGATGTCGTCGACACGCGAGATATCGGTCCTGACCACCGCCTCAAAATATTCTTCAGCTTGAATGAGGGCCGAGCGCTCACTCGCCTTAAGTGAAGCCTTCGGCCAGCCGCCGCGACATGCCACAAACGCCAGGCGATCGATATCCAGCTCACTGCTGCCATCCACCTCATAAGATTTCCCGAAGAGCGCCGAGAGGCTCACTTCGCCTGTTGAATCGCCTGATTCCCATAGGCTCATTGTGCGGAGTTTTATCCAGCCCATTCGTCCTGTTCCGCTATGGAAAATCTCATCCATTCCAACTGGTACAGCCGAACCTGTCAGGATAAACTGACCATCATCGCCCCTCTTGTCCACCTCATTTCTCACCGCATCCCACAAGCGGGGCACTATCTGCCATTCGTCAATAAGGCGAGGGGTAGCGCCGCGGAGCAGTCGGCCAATGGCGGTCTGCGATATGATGATATTCTGCTCCCGTTGCTCGGGATCAGCCATATATAATTCGCTCCTCGCATGCTGAGAGGCCAGGGTGGTCTTTCCGCAATATTTTGGACCCTCAATCACTACGGCACCCATTGCCGCCAGTTTATCTTCAAGGACGCTGTCTGCTACTCGTGGTCGATAGTCAATCATCTCAAAAAATTTTATTGCGGCAAAGGTAACTACAATTTATTGAATTTCAAAACAAAACAACAATCAATTATGGCACCTGGCCGATTTTCACTATGGCACTTGGCCGGTTTCCGCTATGGCACTTGGCCGATTTTCACTATGGCACTTGGCCATTTTACGCTATGGCACTTGGCCATTTCACGCTATGGCACTTGGCCGATTTTCGCTATGGCACTTGGCCGATTTTCACTATGGCACTTGGCCATTTTACGCTATGGCACTTGGCCGGGATATAGACAAAAAGTCGCCGCTGCTCGGGAGAGCATGCGGCGACGAAACTTATCTGAGCCGGCCGACCCGGAAGGACGGCAGGGCTTGGTCAAATAGTTATAACTTATTCGGCGGTGGCGGGAGCCTCAGCAGGAGCCTCTTCGGTAGCGGGAGCCTCTTCGGTGGCGGGAGCCTCAGCACCTTCCTCGGTGGCGGGAGCCTCAGTCTCAACAGTCTCTACTGCGGTAGTCTCTTCTACGGCGGGAGCAGCATCCTGGTTTTCAGCGTTCTCGGTTTTAGAACCGCTGCAAGCGGCGAAAGCAACGGCAGCGAAGATAGCTGCTGCGGCGATGATTGACTTTTTCATAATCTGTTTTATGAGAATTTGTTTGTTGATATTATTCAAAGTGAGGCGCAATCTACCCCTTGCGGGGGAAATGCGCGGCAAAATTACGATAAAAAATTATGCCATACAACAGAATTTGGCAAAAATATTGTTATTTTAACATTTCGCCAACCCTTTCAGACTCAGTTCATGCGTTGTCTGCCCGATTTTTCACGCCTTTTGCCCTGTTAACAAACGTTAACACCACTCCTCGGCTTCGATTTTTTGGATATATTTGCAAAGAATATGCGCCCACAGGCGCGGGCGAGCCTGCCAGGCAGCGCCTTTCATCTTGTAAATAATTAACAATCAACATCATAGTTTCCGACTCTCATGAACAAACTGTCGATTTTCCTGTCAATGATTTTGGCAGTGGCAGTGGCCGCTTTCGCAGCATCGGGGCTCTCCAACATCCTGCCTAATCTCACGGCAGGCAACGAGGGCACTCAGGGCTACTGGTTTACGCTCTCCCAAGAGCAAACTGAAGGCACAGCCGACGACCTCCACGCCATCCGCTTTCTGACCATCAAGAGCCTCTCGACAAGCTACTACGAAGTGTCGACCCTTAACGCCGACGATGATAACAATCCCAACAACAACTTTTATTGGCACGCCGAGACGGTAACAAACGTCGACGGCAAGTATTACATCAAAAACAAAGGTGGTAAATATCTATCTGTCAAGCTCGAAAACAAGAAGGTCGATGACCAGTATGAATATTTCTACTCCCTGACCACCGCCTCAGCCGCCAAAGATGCCGCCTACTGGGAATTTGATCCCAATACCCTTGACGGCTCCAATACCAATCCCATCATCCTGGACGGCGTACCCGCATCGGTGCAGACCAATCTCAATAAGCTCGAGGAGGATCAGCGGCCCGTCAACACCTATCTGTCGATGTCGCAGAAAAACCTCACCGTCCATCTCTCCGACGAAGCCGGCAACTATTATGGCCCCTCCACTTCGGAGGCCGTGGGCACCCTGACAACCGACTGGACTCTCAAGAGCGCCGAGGTCTACTTTGCCCAGGCCACTGATGCCGCTATCGCCAAGGTCAACACCCTCATTGCATGCGACGAGCTTATCGACAACGCATCAGCTATCGAGACCGCCGAAAACGCCTGCAACAAGGCTACCACCGCCGCCGGCAGCCTCACCACGGCCTCAGCCAATCCTCAAAGCGTGATCACCACCGCCGTTAAGGCCATCGACACCGCCTACTCAACTCTCTTCAAGGCTATCGGCAACCGCGTGGCGACCCTCGGCAGCCTGTCGACCGACGGCACCGATCTCTCCGAAGAGTCATCCTCAAGCCAGCTCGCCTCTCTCTGGACCATGCGCGCCCAGGCCAACAACACCGTGACCCTCGAAAACCAGATAGCAGGCGTATTCATCGCCTACATACCCGAGAAGCCCGCAAGCTGGGACGACGCCACAGCCTCGATAATTCCTGCCGTCCCTGCCCACTTCAGCGTGTCGTCCTCGGCTACTCCCCTCACCCTCACCCCCACTGACACCCCCAACGAGGTGACTCTCGCCTACGGCAACATACCCTTTGCCCTCACCGACGACGCTACCGAGCCCATCGTGCTGCGCGTCGACAATCTCACCTCAGCCGAGGTGGCCGACATTGTATCAAACAATGAGGATTCGGAGTTTGCTACCGAGCGCCAGGGCGCCATCGATTTCCTCCAAAACATCCAGGCTCTCGCCGAGACTGCCGGATGGCCCTCGCTCGACCCCGCCAATGAATTTATCTATCTCAACCCCTGGACCGACGTGATTGACGCCCTTCAGGCTCTCAACCCCGGCCAGACAAGCTCCTCCACCACCCTCTCGCCCATCCAGATCCTCGCCAATGCCAAGCAGCAGATGAGCCAGGTGGCCAATGTGGCCAATCGCGCCCTCATTCCGGTGATGCTCACTGCCGGCGACAAATATCTCGTCGGCGCCCTCAACGATGCCGACGGTTGGGATGTCTACGGCAATCCCATCGTGGTCAAGGTGCCTTCGGCCTATCTCGTCGGCCCCGACGCAACCGCCAAGTCCGACCGCCTCTCCTCAGCTTTCTGGGCTTTCGAATATGTAAAGGGCGGCATGGGCCGCATCTTCAACTCCGAGGGCGTATATCTCGCCGTCGGCGCAATCGATGATAACGGCAATCCCACCAACGCCACTACCGAAGCCGCCGAGGCCACCCTCTTCGCCATCGGCCAGAACGGCGTCATCACTTACGGCTCCGGCGCCACTTTTGAAGTTGAGTCGGTATCCTCGTTTGGCATCGCCAACACCACACCCTCAATCGTAGCCACCGAGGCCACCGTCAACGGCGACGACATCGTTGTCCCCGCCGGCGATGTAACATATTACCGCATCGCATCCGTAGGCGCCGGCGGCGTAATCTCAGGCCTCCTCCCCGGCGACGCCCTGACCCACACCGGCTCCGCCATCGGCTCCTACTGGTGGTTTGAGGCCGACGACTCCGACATCATCAACCCCAACGCCTATATCATCCACTCAATCTTCCCCGGTTATTACCTCGGGGCTGATATGACTATGAGCGACAAGCCCTGCCGATGGTATGTCAACGACAATGGCATCGCCCGCCCCTCCAACGTGACCACCGCCAACGTCTTTAACGGCTATCTCGCCGGCTCCGTGATCAACTCCAACGTGCGCAACACCCAGGGCTCGGCTATCACTGCCGCCAACTTTACCGCCTCCGGTCAGCCCAACCCCGCCCTGTCGACCTCACGCTACTCCGCCTCCACCTGGCAGACCAACAACTGGCTCATCCTCCCCGCCGACAACACCGACGCTATCGTCAGCGATTATACCCAAAACAATCTCGCATGGCAGGTGAAGATCGTCAGGAATGCCTATTCCAATCTCGACGGCGCTCTCCCCTTCGCTATCAATGCCTTCTCTGCCGCCATCAACGAGATCGACGAGCTGTTCCCCAACGACGAGATCAACACCGATGGCTCCATCGACGATGTCCTCGCCAAGGTCATTGCCTTCAACGACATTGTGGCACGCACTCAGGCCGACTTTGACCAGGAGATTATCCAGCAGGCCGCCGGAAACCTTGTCAAGATATCCAACGAGGGCCGCAGCTTCGTAGACTGGAACCCCGACTCCTATCTCTCCGGCGCCGGCTCGCAGCTCTCTTTCGTGAGCATGTCTGACACCTCCGCCCCCTCTGAATGGACCATCGTGGCCAACGGCACCAAGGGCATCAACTTCCGCAACGGCAATGGCGCATTCCTCGGCGCCCCGCTGGCCAACGGCTCTATCAGCTCTGCCACCGGCACTTACCGCATCGCTCTCGATATGTGGTGGCACCTCTGGAAGAAAGATGAGGCCACCGGCTCCTGGACCGACAAGGGCGTCGACGCTCCCTGGTATTCAGTCCCCGCCGACATGAACGACGAGCTCTTTGAGATGACAGCCTCCTGGGGATTAGGCCTTGAAAATGTGGCCGCTCCCGGCATCGGTCTCGCCGCCAAGGGAGGCCAGAGCAACGAGGTCTGCGCAGCCGGCCTCAACAGCTCTTACTCCCAGTGGAATATCAGCCTCTACACCTCAGGCATCGAGGCTGTCAAGGGCGATGCTCCCGCAGCTGAGACCGAGCTCTATGACCTCCGCGGCATCCGCGTTGACCGCGCCACCGCCGCCCCCGGCATCTACATCAGCCGCCGCGCCGACGGCTCTGCCATAAAGGTCCTCATCCCCTGATCCTGACACCTTATTAATATAGGGCGCTCCCGGGCGCACTATTTACTCCCCCCACACATCCCTCCCCCTGCGGGCAGCCCTCGGCTGCCCGCAGTCATTTTATGCCCGCGTCCATCACCCCGAAGCTGCCGGAAAGAGGCCCGGGAGAAGAAGGATGCCGCGGCGGCGACAGCCATGATTTTTAGACCCTAATATAGGTCTTATTAGAAAATAAAATCGTATATTTGCACGCTGAAACCGACGGCGCCCGCCCGCGTGGCGCCCTGCAAGCCCGCTTCAGGGGCTTGACAGGGCGGCTTTTGCGGCTATCACAGCGAGCCCCGCCAGGCGCTTCAACACCCTCATCTGCAAATAAATAATAAACCATAACAACACCTTAATCCCGACATGCAAAGCAAAGGAAAATTAGGAAGTGTCGTTGCCGGCATCATTGCCATATTCCTCGTGCTCATCTGCCTGTTTTATCTCTCGTTTACCATCGTGACTAATCATCACGAGGCAAACGCCGAGAAATATGCAGCCGCCATGAGCCCCGAGGGCAACACCAATTCCGACGCCTACCGTGTGGCTTACAAGAGCTACATCGACTCCATCTCCAAGGAGCCTGTCTATCTCGGTTACACTTTTAGTGAAGTTCAGAAACTCGGCGTGGGCCTCGGCCTCGACCTCAAGGGCGGTATGAACGTTACCCTCCAGGTTTCTGTCCCCGACATCCTCCGCTCTATGGCCAATGCGGAAGGCAACCCTTACTTTGAGCAGGCTATCCACAACACCGACTCCATCGTCCGCGCCACCAAGACCAACGACTATGTCGGAGCATTCTGCAAGGCTTACCGACAGCTCGACCCCACCGGCGACCTCACCGTGGTGTTCCGCGACCAGACCAAGCGCGGCGACTCACCCGAGGCTGTGGAGAATGCCCTCCGCCAGGAAGTCAAAGACCGTGTCAGCTCTTCGACCAACGTCCTCCGCTCCCGTATCGACCAGTTTGGTGTCGTGGCTCCCAACATTCAGGAGCTTGAAAACGATGGCCAGATACTCCTCGAGCTCCCCGGCGTCAAGGAGCACGACCGCGTCCGCGAGCTCCTCAAGAGCTCGGCCAACCTCGAGTTTTACGAGACTTTCCCCGTCCAGGAATACCAGACCGCACTGATGGAACTTGACCGCACCATCGCCGCCGACTCCGTCAACGCCGGCCGCGGCCTCCTGGCCCACTTCTTCCCCATGGGCGCCAACAGCCCCATCGCCGTCGGCTTTGCCACCTCGATGGAGCGCTCTGCCATCGACAACATCCTCGCCTCGCCCGAGGCCAAGCGCATCCTCCCCGCCAACCTCAAGCTCGTCTGGGAGGTGAAGCCCCAGACCATAGAGATGACCGACACCGCTACCGGCCGCACCCGCAAGGTGGAACTCTTCTCCCTCGTCGGCCTCCGCACCGTAGGCGGCAAGCCCACCCTCTCGGGCGACGTCGTAACCACCGCCTCCAACGAGTATGACAATATGCAGGGCGGCAACTATGTGTCAATGACCATGAACCCCGAGGCCTCCAAGAAATGGGCCCGTATGACTGCCGCCAACGTCGGCAAGCAGGTGGCCGTAGTCCTCGACGATATGGTCTACTCCGCTCCCGTGGTCCAGAACGCCATCGAAGGCGGCCGCACATCCATCACCGGCCACTTCACCACCGACGAGGCCAAGGACCTTGCCAACGTGCTCAAGAGCGGTAAGATGGCCGCCAAGGTCGACATCATCTCCGACACCGTCATCGGCCCCTCTCTCGGCCAGCAGGCCATCGAAGACGGCATGTGGTCGTTTGTCGTGGCCCTCGTCCTGCTGATGATCTTCATGATGCTCATCTATGGCGTCATCCCCGGCCTGATCGTCAACTGCGCCCTTATCCTCAACATCTTCTTCACCTTCGGCATCCTCGCCTCCTTCCAGGCCGTCCTCACCCTCTCGGGTATCGCCGGTATCGTCCTTGCCCTCGGTATGGCCGTCGACGCCAACGTGCTCATCTTCGAGCGCGCCAAGGAAGAGCTCCGCAACGGCAAGAATGTCCGCACCGCCATCGCCGACGGCTATTCCAACGCCTTCTCGGCTATCTTTGACTCCAACCTCACCTCGATAATCACCGGTGTGATCCTCCTCATCTTCGGCACAGGCCCCATCAAGGGCTTTGCCACCACCCTCATCATCGGCATTATCATATCGTTCTTCACCGCCGTCTACCTCACCCGCCTGGCTTTCATCGTCTTCGCCAAGACCAAGCCCTTCGAGAAGCTCACCTTCACCACCCCCATCTCCCGCAAGATGTTTACCGACACCCACTTCAACTTCCTGGGTGCCCGCAAGGTGGCCTTCATCATCGTAGGCGTGCTCATCATCGCCACAATCATCTCATTCTTCACCCGTGGCCTCAACCAGGGTATCGACTTCTCCGGCGGTCGCAACTACGTTGTCCAGTTTGATCACCCCGTCAAGACCGACCAGCTCCGCGAGCAACTCGCTCCCCTCTTCGACGGTGCCCAGCTGAGCGTCATCACCATCGACGACAACACCAAGGTGCGCATCTCCACCAACTGGAAGATCGACTCCGACGAGGAAGATGTCGACGACCAGATCACCGACATCCTCTACAAGGGCCTCAAGAGCGAAATCGGCGATATGTCTATTGAAGACTTCTCCACCACCAACGAGAATATCGGCATCATGTCGTCGCAGAAAGTGGGCCCCACCGTGGCCAACGACATGCGCACCGACGCCGTCATCGCCGTGATCATCGCCCTCGCCGCCATGTTTGTCTACATCCTCATCCGGTTCCACAACGTGGCCTTCTCCCTCGGCGCCCTCGCCGCCGTGGCCTTCACCGCATTCCTCATCATCGGCTTCTACTCATTCTTCTGGGGTCTCTTCCCCTTCGCCATGGAGATCGACCAGTCGTTTATAGCGGCTATCCTTACGGTGATAGGTTACCAGATCAATGATACCGTGGTCGTCTTCGACCGCGTCCGTGAAAACGTGGCCCTCTATCCCAAGCAGGATTTCGCCACCACCATCAACTCGGCCATCAACTCCACCTTGGGCCGAACCATCATGACCTCGGCCACCACCCTCCTGGTGCTCCTCTGCATCTTCATCCTTGGCGGCGACACCATCCGCTCCTTCGTCTTCGCCATGATATTCGGTGTGGTATTCGGCACTCTGGCCACCATGTTCATCGCCGCTCCCGTGGCTTATCTGACCGACGCCCGCCGCAACTCCAAGCCCGGCAAGCGCGCCTGATTGAGTCAACGTTGACCGACAATATTTTCCCGGGCCCCCGACGCATCTCCGCGCCGGGGGCCCTTCTGTTTTTTTTCAAAAAAAGAATATCCCGATGTCACATTTCCCCCGCCGGGTGTGTCATATAGGTGAGACGTCTCTCAAACGATAACAAAGACAACCCTACTGTCAACATCCCGATAACCCCCAAAAACATCATTCACTATGGATATCGTCCCCATTTTCATATGCGTCGTGCTCCCCGTTTCCGTGGTCCTCATCACTTCGCTCACAAAAATCAACGCCGACAACAAGCGCACCCAGATCCTCACCAAGGCCATCGAAGCCGACAGGGAGATTGACACCGACCGCCTCATCGACGCCTTCAAGAAGCCCCAGAAGACACCCCGCGAGATCTTCAACCAGCGCCTCCTCCGCGGCTGCATCTTCACCCTCATAGGGATAGTCCTCGGCATCATCGGCCTCATAAGCTTCAGCTTCGGCAACACTCCCTTTGAAAACGATGCCGTCACCGTCCCCCTTGTCCTCGGAGGCATCTCCCTGGCCATCGGTCTGGCCTATCTCATCGTCTGCTTCGTCAACCGCAGGGAAATCAAAACCAACAGCCCTGAATAAGAGATGACACGGGAGCAATTCATCACCCGGGTAGAGGAGACACAAGGAGCATTCCGCCGCTTCCTTGTGGCTCTCTGCTGCGGCAACTCCCCTCTGGCCGACGACATCGCGCAGGAAGCCTACATCAAGGCCTATCTATCGACCGACACCCTCAAAGATCAGTCGAGTTTCCGCTCATGGCTCTTCCGGATCGGTTACACCACCTTCATCAACCACCGACGGGCCTCGCGCTCCCATGAAAGCTACGATGAAGCGCGCGAAATTGCCGCTCCCGAGGCCACCGACAACTCTTTCCGCTATCAGGCGCTTTACTCTGCACTGGAGAAGCTGCCGCCCAAGGAGCGCACCTCAGTGCTCCTCTTCTACCTCGAAGGCTATTCCACCAGGGAAGTGGCCGACATCGAGGGTTGCAGCGAAGCGGCCGTAAGGCAGCATCTCCTTCGTGGCCGCAATCATCTGCGCGGTCTATTATACAACAACTAATCTCTCCCCACCCCTCTAAATATGGACGAAGACAAAAACATCCGCGACCTCTTTGCCGGCTTCAACCCGCCCCTCCCCTCATCTCCCGGCAGCTTCATCAGCCGCCTTGAGCGCAATATGGAGGTTGTCGAAGCCGCCCGCCGCCACACCGTAGCCATGCGCCGGCGCAACCGCCTGGCCGTCATAGCCGGAGCTGCCGCCGGATTTGCCGCCGGCCTCGTCTGCTCCCGCCTGATGCCTCTGCTGTCGGGGCTCATCACGCCGCTCGACCTCTCCGGAGTCAACATCCCCCTGCCTGAGTGGGCCGACATGACCGCAATGGCTTCATGGTGCCTGACAGCAGTGGCATGCGGGCTCACCGCCCTCGCCACCTACGAAGCCGTCATGTCCGGTCTCAAACCCACCGAAGCCAACCCATAACAATTGGAGCGTCGGGATGCGCCCCGCGGCCGCCCCCGGCGCTCTTAACGATGCGATAGAGGGGCCCCACACGTCGGAGCCTCGTAGAGGCGATATTGTGGGTAACCCCACGTGGAGCGTAGCGGAACGTGGGGAGGTGAGGCACCATCCTCTCTCCGTCAGAGCATCGGAGATGCGATACTATGGTAAATGAACGGACGTTAGCCCATCCCTTACCACAGTGTCGCATCTCCGATGCTCACTTATCCTTTCCTCCTCCTACCCCATGTTCCGCTGCGCTACATATGGGGCTACCCACAATATCGGGTCTCCGACCCTCCCAATTCCAAAAAAACCTCTTCCCGCACGAAAATCGCACTTCACTTCTCCTCCTCCAGCGCTGGCAGGGACCATCTCCTCTCGGTCACTGCCGGTGCTCTTTACCACTGTCCTTGGGCCGCCATCTCCAGAAAATTCAAGAAAATTCAAATCATTTTTCAAAAAAACCCTATTCCCGCACTCTCATATAAACTTTTTTACTACCTTTGCCGATGCAGACCGCATTGCAGGAGCCCCGGTCTGGGGTGAAGCGGAGCGGGATGTAGAAATACATAATATGAAAGCGTTTATCCGCGCTGATTCTTGACACTTGGAAATTCTCGCAAAATTTCATGTTGATGTCAAGGATTGAGCAACGGTAGATGCCCGTGGTAATGTAATATCATGCTTTCGGCATGTTCCTTGGGAAAGGAACATCCGAACGCTACTGTTGCATATACAAGCGTGGGCTTCTGCGTTGCCGTCCGACATCAACAGGGCAATGCGAGAAGCCTCCAAGTGTAGGACGGTAACAGATACAGATTCCTACGCTTTTTTTGTGCGACAATAAATGCCAACGAGAGGATGACCGCGGCAATTATTAATTATGCCTCAAAAATGCACCGTTATAACACGTAGAATTTTGAGATTCCTTACTTTATTCCTCCTTCCGCTCATATTGTTGTCTGGATGTGGAACAAATAGAGTCACTCCAATCTCTCATAGAAAATATCGAGTTAATGAAAGCACATGTTCTGACGTTCAACTTCTTAATTATTCTAAGTCAATATATGAGCCTTATATCCTAAGCCTGGGTGGCCGCTCCAAAAACTCATTTAAAAGCTCGCGAGTCAACAATATCTTCCTTCGCTTAATCGGGGTCACAAACTTTTATTTAATAGAGAATGGACATAAAGAAGAACTCAAATATCTCGATTGGGAGATAGCTTTAGTTCCTGCCGGAGGACAAATCAACGCTCAATGTCTTCCTGGTGGAAAGATTATTGTATTTGAGGGGATTCTTGATCTTGCTGAAAATGATGACGGCCTTGCATGCATAATTGCGCATGAGATTGGGCATGCTATATGCCATCACATCGCTGAAAGTCAATCCAAGATTGAAAAAAAACAAGCTTTTCAGCAATTAGGAGTTATTGGTCTAGCAATAGCTGGAGTAGCTACTGGTGCAGATACTCAGACAATATCAGATCTTGCTAATAATACTGTTAAACTCTCAAATCAAGTTATGGAGTTTGTTGAGAAAAAATATTCTCGCAAACAAGAATATGAGGCTGATTACATTGGTATGATGTTGATGGCGATGGCCGGTTTTAATCCAAAAGAAGCAGTTAATCTTTGGCGGCGTGCCACTCAGTATGTTGGCGATACAAGTTACAGAATACTTTCGGACCATCCATCAAATAAGAACAGAGTAAAGAAACTAGAACAAAAAATGGGGGAAGCATTGGCTCATTATAATTCCTACATGGATAAGCAGAGAAAATATGCAAAAAGCAATCGTTCAGCTGCCTCAAACGGAAAAAAATCAAATCCACAGCCAAATGGGACAGGATCTCACAACCAATCAACTTGGAAAGTAACCGCTTCGAGCCTAAACATACGAAACCAGCCAAGGACAACTAATTCAACTATAATTGGTTCTTTAAAAAGAAATCAGACTATTTCCGTTATTGAGATTGTAAACGGTTGGGCTAAAATCTCGTACAATGAGAAAATAGGTTACGTAAGTGCAAAATATCTCACCAAATCTCAATAACTCATCAAGCCTATACTCGTGAATTTCACAAAAATGGTTGATGCACGTTAATAAATATGCGATTTTATAGACGAATTGCTCATTCCATTGGAATATTAATCAGCTACTTAGAACCATCCTAAGTGGCTGTTTTTTTTTGCGTTTCACAAATAATAGTAATTAGCAACTCCTATATCATACATTTTCTCTGCATCCTTTGGATAATATCAAGTCGATTACTCGGCTTTACCAACCATAATATTCTAAAGAAGGCGTAACAAGATTAAACTCTTGTTATTCTTCGCCAAAAGCTACGCCTATCAACATAAAGACTTTCATGTGGAGACCCGATTAATCAGTCTTGTAAGCTGGGGGGCTGGACATTTGGATTGGTTGCGAAACTAAATGCTTAGATATTCCTCATAGCACGTGCCACGGCAATCTACGACTTCAGCGGCCCCTTGTCGGGACTTTGGCGGCACTCCGCGCCTTGACAAAGCGGGTAAAATGTTTGGTAGTGTCAGAAAAGTTACATACCTTTGCAAAGTTTTTGCGACTCCGTGGCTGCCACGGCCGCTTTGGTGTCGCCCGCCATTAATCGCCGCTAAACATCAACTATCCCCTATCGCTCTGACAGTCAATGGGAAAATTCAGCCAGTATAAGATAGCGCTCAAGACCCTTCCCGAGGGCCTTACCGACTTTGCATTCCATCTCGACAAGGAGTTTTTTGTCAATATGGAAAACGAAGAGATCCATGGAGCCGACGTAGACGTGAAGCTCACCGTGGACCGGCGCGACGACATCTTCGCGCTGACCTTCACCTTCAGCGGCACCCTTACCCTCCTCTGCACCCGCTGCCTCGACGCGCTGATATTCCCTCTGGAGGCGGAATATCACGTCACCGTGGAGCTCGGCGACGAGTATCGCGACGAGAGCGACGATCATCTCGTCATCCCCGCCACCGATGCCGCTCTCAATGTGGCCTTCATGATGTATGACACCATAGTGCTGGCCATCCCGATGAAACACGTCCATCCTCTGGGCAAATGCAACCGGCAGATGAGCGCCCTGCTCAACAAACACCGCGGACGCCACGGCAGCGGCGAAGATGCCGAGCTCGAAGATGAGCTTATGGAGGGCATCGATGACGACGTAGCCTCCGACGGCCCTGCCGACTCCCGCTGGGACGCCCTCCGCTCCTTAGGCTCCAACCCCGAAGAATAAAATAAAAAACCACCATATCAAGACACAACAATGGCACATCCTAAACGCAAACAGTCCAAGACCCGCACCGCCAAGCGTCGCAC
>CAZAUV010000023.1:0-24075 GCA_964488335.1 uncultured Bacteroides sp. | reverse complement strand
CTGCGGCGATGCCGGCCAGGAGGGCGAGCTGATCCAGCGATGGGTGATGCAGAAAGCCGGCACATCGTGTCCCGTGGTGCGCCTCTGGATATCATCTCTCACCGACGAGAGCATCCGCGAGGGCTTCAAAAACCTCCGCCCGCAGGCCGACTCCGACAATCTCTATTATGCCGCCTCTCGCGCGCCATAGGCGACTGGATCCTCGGCATGAACGCCACCCGCCTCTACTCCCTGCGCTATTCCGAGCCCGGCAAAGTGCTCTCGATAGGCCGCGTCCAGACCCCTACCCTCGCCCTCATCGTCCACCGCCATCTCGAGATAGCCGGGTTTAAGCCCGAAGACTTCTGGGAGCTCAAGACCATCTATCGCGACACCCCCTTCAACTCTCAGGCCGGCCGGTTCAAGACCCTCGAAGACGCCCGTAAAGCTCTGGCAAAGGTGGAGCCCGAGCCGCTGACGATCGAAAATGTGGAGAAGAAGAGCGGCCGCGAAGCCCCTCCCCGGCTCTTTGACCTGACATCGCTCCAGGTGGAGACCAACAAGAAATGGGGCTGGACGGCCGACCTCACCCTCAAGCTCATCCAGACCCTCTATGAGAAGAAGGTGACCACCTATCCGCGTGTCGACACCACATATCTCTCCGAAGACATCCACGCCAAGATACCCGATATCCTCCGGCGGATGACACCCTACGCCCCGCTCACCCGGAGCATCCTCGCAGGCCGCATCCCCAAGAGTAAGCGCATCTTTGACAACGCCAAGGTGACTGACCACCACGCCATTATCCCCACCGGCGAGCCCCCGACAACCCTCATGGGCGACGAGCGCAAGCTCTATCATCTGATAGCCCTGCGCTTCATCGCCGCCTTCTACCCCGACTGCCGCTTCTCGCAGACAGTGGTCACCGCCCGCGCCGCCGACATCCCCTTCAAGGCA
Source organism: uncultured Bacteroides sp. (assembly GCA_964488335.1). Lineage (GTDB taxonomy): Bacteria > Bacteroidota > Bacteroidia > Bacteroidales > Muribaculaceae > Paramuribaculum. Next base: position 23,139 of record CAZAUV010000023.1, on the reverse strand, counting down.
ACCGGCAAGATCATCGACAGCCCCGGATGGCGCGAGGTGCTCGCTCCGGAGCCGCAGAAAGAGAGCGACGACGCCGCCGACGAAGGGCGCGTGCTCCCGGCCTTCACCCCCGGCGAGAGCGGCCCCCACAAGCCGGAGCTCGTCAAGAAGACCACCCAGCCCCCCAAACCCTACACCGAGGGCTCGCTCCTGAGGGCTATGGAGGGCGCCGGGCGCACCGTCGACGACGACACCCTCCGCGAGGCTCTCAAGGAAAACGGCATAGGCCGCCCCTCGACCCGCGCCGCAATCATCGAGACCCTCTTCAAGCGCGGATATATCAAGCGCGAGCGAAAGAGCATCGTGCCCTGCCAGGCCGGTATCGACCTCATCGCCACCATCAAAGAGGAGCTCCTCAAGAGCGCCAAACTCACCGGCCTCTGGGAAAACAAGCTGCGGCGCATCGAGCGCGGGCTCTACTCCCCCGCCGAGTTCCTGGCCGAGCTCAAGGCGATGGTCAATGAGGTGGTGGTAAGCGTGATGAGCGACAATTCCAATCGCCGCATCATCGCCGACACCCCTGCCGCCGGCCCTCAGGCCAAAGCCACGGTTCCGGCCTCCGGCGAAGCTCCGAAGAAGAAGCGCTCCGCTCCAATCCGCTCGCTCGAGCAGGTCAAATGCCCCGTCTGCGGCCGGGGCCATCTCCTCAAGGGGCGCTCAGCCTTCGGATGCTCACGCTATGCCGAGGGATGCTCTTTCGTGGCTCCCTTCACCGATTTCGCTCCCGACCTTAAGCCCTCGGAGCTTTCACGCAAGTTAAAGAAACAATATGCCCAAGGTAAATAGCGCAGAGATGTTTCCCGTGGTCGACACCGACGGACGGGTCATCGCCACCGCCACCCGCGCCCGATGCCACGACGGCCGCAGCCACCTCCTCCATCCGGTGGTCCACCTCCATATCCTCTCCCCCGGCCGCGATATGGTCCTGCTCCAGCGCCGCTCCATGTCCAAGGATATCCAGCCCGGACGCTGGGACACCGCCGTCGGAGGCCATGTAGATGCCGGCGAGAGCGTCGACCAAGCCCTTCTGCGCGAGGCCCGCGAGGAGATAGGGGTAGATGCACGGGGCGCGAGGCCCCTCTGTCGCTACGTCTGGGAGAGCGACCGCGAGAGCGAGCTGGTCAATGTCTTTATCCTTGAAGCCGCGCCTGAAGAGCTCACCCTCACCCCCGACCCCGACGAGGTAGACGAGCTCCGTTTCTGGAGCCTCGATGATATAGACCGCGAGCGTGGCCGCGGCATCCTCACCCCCAATTTCGAGCAGGAGCTCATGCGCATCCTCCCCCTCCTATGAGCCTCGAGACTGCACTGCAATGGATAGTCGTAGGAGCCGTCACAGGCCTCTGCGTCTGGCGGTTGATAGAGTGGATTATGCGCCCCAAGCGCCTCTCCGGCGGCTGCGAGCATGGCTGCTCGGGCTGCGCCATAGCGGAGAAATGTGGCCTAAAAGCCGATAAACGGCAAGATAAAGGGGGCCAGAAGGGCTGTGAGGAGCCCGTTGAGGATAAGCCCCAATGACGAGAAAGCGCCTATGCGCTCGCTCCGCTCCATAGCTGCCGAGGTCCCTACGGCGTGGGTCGCCGTCCCTATCGACAGCCCCTGCCCTATCGGACTCTTTATCCTGCTCATCTTCACTATCCTGAAGCCGGCGATGCTTCCGAATATCCCGGTTGCCACCACCACTCCCGCCGTCAGCGCCGGGATGCCTCCGATGGTAGATGCCACTTCGATCGCAATCGGAGTGGTCACGGCCTTGGGGACGAGCGACAGGACCACCTCGCGCGTGGCTCCGAAAGCCGCTGCGATCACCACCACCGACACTATCCCGGCAACGCACCCCGCCAGCTCGGCCAGGAGCAGGGGTAGCATCCGCTTGCGTATGGCGGGCAGCTGACGGTAGAGCGGCACCGCGAGCGCCACCACCGCCGGCTTTAACCAAAACTCGATATATCTTCCGCCCTCCTGATATGCGGCATAGTCGATGCCCGTGGCCTGAAGGAAGGCGATCATCACCACCACCGCCACCAGGATAGGATTGAAGATGCTCAGGCCCAGGCGCCTGCGCAGGGCCTGAGCCCCGACATATACCCCGAAAGTGAGTGTTATCAGGAAGATGCCGTTGGAGAAGAAGCTGCCTGTCATCGTGCTTCGGCTTTAGAGGTTGCTATATGGCGTGAGCGGCGGCGCGAGAGGCTGTTGCTCACCGCTCTATGGGTCCAGCCCGTGACCGCAATGATGATCACCGTGCTGCCGAGAGTGGCCATTACTATAGCCACCCATTCCGATGCGATGAGCCCCCAGCAGTTCATCAGCCCTATGCCGGCGGGGACAAAGAAAAAGGCCATGTTCTGCACCAGGAAATCGGCCAGGCGCTCCACGCGGTCGAGACTTACAATCCCGGCTTTGAGAGCTGCCGTGAGCAGTATCATCCCTATGATGCTCGAAGGCACCGGGATGCCCGTTGCCCACACTATCAGCTCCCCGATGGCCAGGAAGCCCAATATTATACCAAACTGCGCTATCATCTTACTTTACTGTTATTGAAGGATTTATGGCCTTGAGGGCGGTGATGAAGGCCTCCCGGCAGGCAGGCGAAATCTCCAGCGGCATCGAGCTTCGGAGGATGCTACGGTCGCTGAACCGGATGGCGATGCGGTCGGCCGACAGGGCGGCAGCCGAGAGATAGCTTCTGACAGGCCTCACCTCCTCTATCATATCGATGGGAAACCATGACCAGCGGAAGAAATTCCTCACACCGAGCATATTATCTTTTATCTGATATTCCACGCCGGCAAAAATGACAATCTCCACAGCCGTCACCGCAATACAAAGAAGGATGCCGGCGAGCCACTCGCCCTCGATGGCCGGGCCTAACAGACATCCCGCCGCCGAGAGCACCACCACGACCTGAATCCACCGGTCGACCTTCGATTTATATCGTTTCTCCATTCTTCCCGCAAAGGTAATCAAAATGATGATGCGCGGGGAGCCGGATGATAAGAATGTCGGGAAAAAATGGCGCAATCCATTATACAAGGCAATTGTTGTATATGTTACCTAAGAGGTTTTCATAGCCATAAGTATCTATAAAACACCTTCATAGCTGTCATAGTCCGAGCCCGGTGTCGTAGACCGACCCCACGACCACCCTCCGAGGCGACCTCAACGGCGACGGCAAAGTGACCATCGAAGATGTGGTTATTCTCGTCGACATCGTTCTGGGCAAGGATAAGCCCTCAGGGAAGTAATCACGAGCCCAAGTGGAGCGAAGCGTCGCAGACGCGATGGTCGTGGGAAACCCCACGTGGAGCTTGCGGAACGTGGGGAGGGAGGGAGATAGGATAGATATCTGAGCATCGAAGATGCGATATCGTGGTAGAGGATACGCTTAACACACTGGTTAACACCACAATATCGCCTCTCCGAGGCTCCGACGCGCTGAGGCGCTTAATCCCCCCACGTTCCGCTGATGCTCCACGTGGGGTTACCCACAATATCGCCTCTCCGAGGCTCCGATGCGCTGAGGCGCTTAATCACCCACAATATCGGGTCTCCGACCCTCCTCGCGCCCGCCATAGCGTTGAATATGAATGATTTGATGACCGAATGGGGAGTTCCCTTTGGGGGGTGTTGATAAGATGGGAGGGAAAAAGTGGGGTGATGTCAAGGGAATTTGTTAACTTTGTCGGCTCTAATCCGCTCCTCTGATATATTCTCCGATGGCTGCTTCCGCTCCGGCTCTTACCTATTCATCGCTCCGGGCCTCCCTCGCCAAGGGTCAGGCCTCGGGCTCGTATATCCTCCATGGCGAGGAGGGCTATTTCACCGATGAGCTTATCAAGCTCTTCGAGGCCTTAGTGGCGGAGGCCGACCGCGATTTCGGTCTCTTTACTTTCTATGGCCCTACGACCAATGCCGCCACCATCATTCAGGCCGCCCGCAGCTTCCCGATGATGGTGGAGCGTCAGGTGGTGATAGTCAAGGAGGCACAGGCGATGAACGCCAATGAGCTCAATAAGCTCGCGCCATATCTGGAGGCTCCGGTCGACACCACTGTCTTTGTCCTCGCCTTCCGCGGAGCGCAGGCCAAGGGAAAGGACCTCCTGGCTGCCGCCAGGAAGGGGGGCGCCACCGTCCTGGAGTCGAAGAAAATCCGCGAGAGCAACATCGGCCCGGTCATCAACGCCATCGTCAAGGAGAAGGGGCTCAACATCGAGCCGCGGAGCACCGCCATGCTGAGCGAATATATAGGCACTGATGCCTCGCGCCTCTACAACGAGATCGATAAGCTCGCCCTCGTCCTGGGCCGGGGAGCCATGATCACCCCCGAGGCCATCGAGCGCAATATCGGCATCTCGAAGGACTACAACAATTTTGAGCTTGTCAGCGCCATTGCCAACCGCGATATGCAGGCGATGTTTACCATCCTGGCCTATTTCCGCGCCAACCCCAAAGGCAACCCTACGGTCTTGACCACGGCCGCTCTCTTCAACTTCTTCTCCGGCCTGCTTATCTATCATTTCACTCCATCCAAATCGCCGGGCGACAAGATGGCCGCTCTCGGCCTCAAATGGCAGGGGCAGCTGGCCGACTATGAGCGCGGGGCGCGCAACTATAATGCCTATATGACGATAGGCATCATCTCGGAGCTGCGTAAGTTTGACCGGATGACCAAGGGTGTAGGGTCGCGCCAGAATGAATATGACCTGCTCCACGACCTCCTCTACCGCATCCTGACCATCCGCGGCCTCTCCTGACGATGAAAGAGCTCAATCTGCCCGTCGCCCCCCTCTCCCTCCGTCCCCCGGCCTCGGGGGGGAGCCGCCCCGAGGTCTTCGACGCCCTGCGGCAGCGGTGGGTGGCACTGACGGCCGAGGAGCATGTGCGTCAAAGCTTTGTCCACTGGCTCATCAGCGCCAAGGGCTATCGCGCCACCCGGATGGCCAATGAACTGACCATCGGGCTCAACGGCCTCTCGCGCCGCTGCGACACGGTGGTGTTTCACCCCGACGGACGGCGCCCCATGGCCATCATAGAGTATAAGGCGCCGTCGGTGAAAATCACCCCTGAAGTATTTGCCCAGGCCGCCCGCTATAATATCGTGCTCTCCACTCCGGTCCTGATAGTCTCCAACGGCCTCACCCACTATTGCGCCCGCGTGAGCCCCGGCGAGGCACCGCGATTCCTGACCGACATACCTTCCTATACCGACCTTACGGCCATCACCGAGAGCACCCCGGGGGAAAGGCAATAAAAAGAGATTGACGACGTTATATCTCAGATGAAGAGTATCAAATCAATCCTCATAACGCTGCTGACGGCTCTGGCCTCCCTTTCCGCCGGAGCCGACAACGTCACGGTCAAAGGCATCGTATCCGGAGCCGACCGTCAGCCCATAGAGTTTGCCACGGTGCGCATCGCCGGGACGGCCCTGGGCACCAACACCGGCCTCGACGGCTCCTATCGCATCACCTTCCCCGCGGCCGACACCGTGGAGGTGGTCTATTCATGCATTGGCTACCGCGAGGTGAAGCGCCGCCTCATCGACGCCAAGGGAGAGCTTACGGTCAACGTGATGCTCGAGCCGGCGGCCAAAGAGGTTGGCGAGGTGGAAATCACCGAGATACGCAAGCAGACCGGCGCCATGCAGCGCATCGACGCCGCCGACTACCGCCTCCGCGCCGCCGATGCCACCGGGGGCTCCATCGAGAGCCTGCTGACCACAATGGGAGGCGTCAACTCCTCCAATGAGCTGTCGAGTCAATACTCGGTCCGCGGCGGGACATATGACGAAAACTCAGTCTATATCAACGGGATGGAGGTCTACCGCCCACTGCTCGTCTCGTCGGGCCAGCAGGAGGGACTGAGCGTGATCAATCCCGACATGGTCTCCGAAGTGGAATTTTCGACCGGCGGCTTCGGCGCCGAATATGCCGACAAGATGTCGAGCGCCCTCGACATCACCTACCGCACACCCTCGGCCTTCGACGGCTCCGTCACGGCCTCCCTCATGGGGGGCTCGGCATCGATAGGCCATAGCGCCGGCAGCTTCAGCCAGCTCCACGGCCTGCGTTACAAGCGCAATGCCTCGCTGCTCTCGTCAATGGAGACCAAAGGCGAATATGACCCTTCATTCTTTGACTATCAGACTCATCTCAATCTCAAGGTCAATCGCCGCTTCAATCTCTCATTCTTAGGCAACATAGCCCTCAACGACTATAAGTTTACCCCCGTCAACCGGACTACCAACTTCGGGACGTCGACCGACGCCAAGCAGTTTAAGGTCTATTTTGACGGCAACGAGAAAGATAAATTCCAGACCTTCTTCGGAGCCCTCTCCCTGAGCTATGCCGCTTCATCAAAGACCGCCCTCCAGCTCCTGGCCTCCGGCTTTATGACCAACGAGCTTGTGACCTATGACATATCGGGCGAGTATTGGCTCGACGAGGCCGGCACCTCAGGCAGCGCCGGCGCCGACGGCCCCATAGGGGGCGAGCTCGGGGTGGGACGCTACCATGAGCACGCCCGCAACCGACTTAAGGCTTCCGTGGCCACCCTATCCCTGCGCGGCACCACCGCCCTGCGCCGCGACAACACCCTGACCTATGGCCTCTCCTTGAGCCGCGAGACTTTTATGGAGCGCTCCCGCGAATGGGAGCTGCGCGACTCAGCCGGATATTCACTCCCCGCCGACGGCACCAACCTCCGCATGGTCTACAACCTCTCGGCCCACAACGACCTGAGCTCCACCCGCGCGGCCGCCTATGTCCAGGACCGCCTGCGCATCTCATCGCCCCTCGGCTTCTTCAACATCCAGGCTGGCCTGCGCTTCTCCTACTGGAGCTTCAACCGCGAGCTCCTCGTCAGCCCCCGCGCCGCAGTGGGCTTCGTCCCCGACGCCAATCCCGCCTGGGCACTCCGCTTCGCCACCGGCCTCTATTATCAGAGCCCCTTCTTCAAGGAGTTCAGGCAGACGGTTACCGACGCCGAGACCGGCAACTCCACCATCAGCCTCAACAGCGACATCCGCAGCCAGCGCTCGATCCACTTCATCCTCGGGGCCGACTACACCTTCCGGGCCCTCTCTCGCCCCTTCAAGCTCTCCGGCGAGCTTTATTACAAGGCCTTGTCAAACATCATCCCCTATGAGATAGACAATCTCAAGGTGGTCTATTCGGGCCTCAACGAGTGCTCGGGCCACGCCATGGGCCTCGACCTGAAGCTCTTCGGCCAGTTTGTCCCCGGCTCCGACTCCTGGCTGACCCTCTCGCTGATGAACACCCGCGAAAACCTCCACGGCGTCAGTGTCCCCCGCCCTACCGACCAGCGCTATGCCGTAAGCCTCTTCTTCACCGACTTCTTCCCGAAGTTTCCGCGCCTTAAAGTGAGCCTGCGGGGCATATTCTCCGACGGGCTGCCCACCACCGCCCCGCGGTCGGGGCGCGATAAAGGCTATTTCCGGACGCCCCCTTACAAGCGCGTTGACCTCGGCATGATGTATGGCATCATCCTCCCCCCGACAGAAGGTGAGAGCCGCCGCGGCATCAAGAGCCTATGGGCCGGAATTGACTTCTTCAATCTCCTCGACATATCCAATGTCAGCTCATATTATTGGGTGACCGATGTAAACAATCTTCAATATGCCGTGCCCAACTATCTGACGCGCCGCCAGATCAACCTCCGCCTCACCCTCGACTTCTGACCCCTCCCCCCCCTGCATTGACCGACCATGACCGATAACGCCCCCTCCGCCTCCCCTTTGCTGCCTGGCCTCGAGAAGCTCCGCGCCCTCAATCCGATAGGTCCCTCGAGCCATTTCGCGAAATTATCATTCATCCTGACCATTGGCGAGGATGGCGAGCCATTTATCTCCACCACGGGCGACATCCCCCCCGAGAAAACCCTGAGCCCCAACGACCGCTCTCTCCTGCGCGAGATGAAGCGCCTCGAGAGCGGAGGCTTCGACATCACATGGGGGGCGGCTTCACAGATGTCATACAAGGTGTCGCTCCGGCGCTATCCTCATCTGATCAACTTCTTGCGCGGCTGCTCGCGGCTTATCGACGGCAACGGCAACGAGCTGACCTTCAGCGACGAGCCCGCGACGATGCTCCTGCGCCTCGACATCGCGCGCGAGGAGGGGAAAGAGACCCTGGAGGATCAGGCCAAGGCCATCGTAAATCCGGTGCTCGTTGCCCACACTCCCGAGAGAGTGGAGGAGCAGTTAACCATCATAGGCTCCGAGACAATCCTCATCGGCTCGTCATTCTTTACCGTCGCGCCCCTGGGGCAGAATTATCAGGTCATACCCTCGCTCATCTCCCCGGTCCCCCGGCCGCTGCTCGAGTCATATCTGTCAGTCTTCATGTCATATGTGGCCAATGTCACACCGGTGCTCGACGGTGTGGCCGCCATGACCTCCGCTGTGGCGGAGCACTCCGAGCCTACCATCATCCTGGAGAAGGTGGCTCCCGACCGCGCGCTCTATCTCCGGGTGGCGTCAACCCTCCCGTCGAGCAACGTGGCTCAAGCCGATATGCCTCTGACGCTGACCCACACCGCCACCATCAACGCTGACGGCCAGATAATCATCCGCCCCATCGAAGCCCCCGACCTCAATGCCGATGCCTCCTTCCTTGAGGAGCTGATCTCCAAGAGCGCTCCCTCGCGCCAGGCCCGCAAGGAGATCTATCGCGAAGACAATTTCTTCATCATCCCGGCTGAGACAGCAGGCCCCTTCCTGCTCAAAAACCTCGTGACAATCCTCCGGCGCTTCAAGCTCATAGGCAGCGAGAAGCTCCGCGAATATCAGGTGACACCCGCTCAGCCCAGCCTCAATTTCCATGTCTCTTCGGGCATCGACTTCCTCGAGGGAGATGCCGACGTGACCATCGGAGGCCAGACCTTTACCATCGCCGACCTCCTTGCCCAGTTTCAGCGCAATCGCTATGTGACCCTGGCCGACGGCAACCGAGCCATCATCGACGAGAAATATATCATGCGCCTCAAGCGCCTCTTCAACAAGGCCGATCGCAAGGGGGGCAGGATGAAGGTCACCATCTTTGACCTCCCCGAGGTGGAAGACCTCATCAACCATAAGCTCACCGGCAGCTTTGCCACCCACGCCCGCGACATCTTCCAGGGCTTCAACAAGCTCAGGAATGAGAAGATAGGCCGATATGATGTCAAGGCCACTCTCCGCCCCTATCAGATCGATGGCGTCAAATGGATCAAATATCTCTATGACAATAATCTCGGCGGCTGCCTGGCCGATGATATGGGCCTGGGCAAGACCCTCCAGACCATCACCGTATTGTCAATGATCTACCCGGCCACCCCCGTCCCGTCGCTCATCGTCATGCCCCGCTCCCTGCTCTTCAACTGGGAGAAAGAGCTCAGGCGCTTCGCCCCCCAGATTTCTGCCGCCACTTATTACGGCCCGGGGCGAAATCTCGACGACGCGATGAAGGCCAATGTGATCTTCACCACCTATGCCACGGTGCGCAACGACATCGAGCGGCTCAAGGATGTCAACTTCCACTATATCATCCTCGATGAATCGCAAAACATCAAAAACGTCGTCTCCCAGACCTCCCAGGCCATTGCCATCCTCAGCGGCGAGCATCGTCTGGCCCTGAGCGGCACCCCGATGGAAAACAATCTTACAGAGATATATTCCCTCTTCCGCTTCCTCAATCCCGCGATGTTTGGCACCCTCGACGATTTCAACGAGGCTTATACCAACCCCATCCATGGCACCGGCAGCGCCGAGGCCCTCGAGGCCCTGCGCCGGCGCATCTTCCCCTTCCTGCTCCGCAGGCTCAAGAAAGATGTGCTCCGCGACCTCCCCGACCGCATCGACCAGACCATTTATGTGGAGATGAGCCCGCGGCAGAAGGCGCTCTATGAGGAGAAGCGCATTGCCTTCCGCGAGCAGATCCGGCAGGCGATAGCCCGCGATGGCATCCATCGCTCGCAGTTTGTTATGTTCCAGGCCCTTAGCGAGCTGCGGCGCATTGCCTCCGTCCCCGAGACCCTCTCCGACAATGCCATCGCTTCGCCCAAGATAGAGGAGCTGATGGAGTCGCTCGAGGGAGCGGTCAAAAACGGCCATAAGGCCGCAGTGTTTTTCAACTTCATTGCCGGCATAGAGATAGCGGGCGACCGCCTCGACCGCCTCGGCATACAGTTTGAGACCATGACGGGGTCTACCTCGGCCGCCGCGCGCAAGAAGATCGTGGGGCGCTTCCAGACCGACCCCTCATGCCGGGTGCTCCTGATGACCCTCAAGGTGGGCGGAGTGGGCCTCAATCTGACGGCGGCCGACACGGTCTATATCTTCGAGCCGTGGTGGAACAAGGCAGCCGAGGAGCAGGCCATCAACCGCCTCCACCGCATCGGCCAGAAGCAGACGGTAAATGCCTTCTCAGTCATAACCGTGGGCACCATCGAAGAGAAAATCCGTCAGCTTCAGGAGCAGAAGGCCGAGCTCTTTGACAAGCTCATCAGCTCCGACACTTCGGCCGGCAAGCAGCTCACCGAAGAAGACATTGACTTCATCCTCTCATAACTCCGTCTTTTTTTATGGCCACTGTCCAGCTCTTACTCGCCCGGCCCCCCCGCGGTTCATGGGTCGCCCATTATATATCTCCTTTCAACAAAGACGTGATAGTCTCCTCCCTGAAGCCCCTGCTAAAAATCCTTCGCGGGCATCAGATCGAATTTCGCAAAGGGAGCAACCCGGCCCTGCGGGAGCTCTTCATGTCGGTTGTCAATTCAGGCAAGGCCGAGCTTCTGCGCAAACACGAGGCAGCGGATATCTACGTGTCATTCTCATCAAGTATCGATAATGCCATAGCCCTGACGGAAATCGACCCGGGACTGAAAAAGATATTGACCCTCCTGGCCACCGAGCCTATGGTAAAGTTTGCCGACCTTCAGCGCTTTGCCTCATCGAAGCTCGCTTTGGAATTCTCATCCAATTGGTTACCTCAGCCCTTACTTGATGTCCGCCTCGGCTTCTGCAGGCTTCGGGAGAGAGACTTCTGGTCTTACAATAAAACCATAATACAAGCGATCCTGACGCTCTTCATATCCACCTCCGATCGCCAAAAACTCCTTGCCGAAATGCTTGGGGCTTCGTCTTTGGAGCCCGAGAAAATCCGTGAACTCCCGGCAGATAAGGGGCTCGTGACCGAAAATTTCGAGAATGAGGCTGCAGCAGTGCTGCAATATCTCACGGGCATCCATCTCGCCGGCAATCTTATCGCAGCCAACGGTCATACCACCATAGTAAAGCTCAACACCCAATTCCGCAAGAAAGAGTTTAAGGACTTCGACCCGCAGTATCTGGAGAAATATGGCTCCGCACGCCTTTATCATCTCTTCGGAGTGGCCTATGCAGCTTATATCGCATGGGATAACGTAGACACCACGGGCCAAATATCCCTCAAGGAGCTTGCCAAGTTTGTGGTCAAAGAGCTGCCCAGAGTACTGAGCGGCACCGACTTCGGTATCATTATCCAGACCTTTTCGGGATTTACCAAGTCATGGGCCGAAGATAGCAATGCCTACTCATTGCTGAGCCCCTTTATGACGCTTCTCAAGAAGCTCAAGACCGACTGGCTCTCCCTCGAGTCGCTCAATCTCTTTTTTCTCTGCTCCGCGACGGAAGACAGCACACACGACGTTGACGAAATCTCGCTCTTTAACTACGACAGTATGAGCCACTCCGGTCTGCTGCCTAAAGATGGCTCGGCAGGGCATCATTCCGCCTCGGATTACAGGTCGAAAATTCACTGGTGGGAAGATATTACATTCCCATTCATCATCCAGTGGCTCAGGCTCCTATGCGCCACCGGCATCGTCGAGCTCGCCATTGATCCGGCGTCCGTGGCATCCGATCCCCTTCAGGGCCTCCGCTTCCTGCGCCTGACAGCCCTGGGCCGATATGCCTTAGGCATCGACGAGGTCTACATCCCCGGAGCGGGTATGGCATCTGGCGGCCCATTGTTTGACCTCGACGATGATAATGCCGTGGTGACCATCCTTCAGCCCAATTCGCCCTTCATCCCGTTTTTCGAGCAGATTTCGCGTCCGATAGGCGGCAACCGTTTCAAAATCACAGCCGCCGATTTTATCAGGTCTTCCAAAGGCGGCGACGACGCTCTGAAGGCCATCAATCGCTTCGAGAAGCTGGTATGCCCCGAGCCCTACGGCATATGGAAGAAAATCATCGACGAAGCGCGCATGCGCACCGACATCCACGCCAAAGGGCCGAAACAATATTTCTCACTGTTTAAGCTCAATGCCGACATTCCGGGGCTCATCGACTTCATCGCCTCCAACTCCGAGATAGCCTCATTTACCATCAAGGCCCAGCAATCATTTATCCTGGTCGAAAACAAATCCCTCGACCGCTTCGAAGAGCTCCTCCACAAAGCCGGCTACCTGCTCTAATCACTGATTGCGGGTCGGGGCTGACTTTTATGGCACGATTTTTGTTATTCCTCTCGTGAGGGGCAAACGTATGCTCCCTCCCCTCCTCAATGATTTGACTTATGCCCTCTCTTGACCGCACCACAATATTGAGCCACCGAAGCGCCATCGACAGCCTCCTCGCCGAGGGGCGCATAGGCTCGGCCCTCGACCGCCTCGCTGCCTTTGCCCGCGAGGCCGGCCGGTCATTCACCACTCTGACCCGCATCGAGGCCCTTTCCGAGAGCTACACCCGCCTATGTGACTATTTCATCAAAGGGATGCCTGACCCTATGAGCAATCTCATCGCTGCCGACATATCGGCCGAAACAGCTCTGACAGCCTCCGGCATCGCACGCCGCGCCCTCGCTGCCTCGGCAGAGCCGGGTGTCTATTTCTCGACACTCCGCTTTGAGCTCTCGCGCCCCGACGACACCATCCCCGGTATCCTCCGGGAGCTGACCGCCCCCTCCCTCTCCGCCTCCGAGAGCGAGGCTCTCGCCACGCGGGCCTTCAACCGCATATGGGTCTCCCACCCCCTGCCTCAGTCGGCCATCGATGGACTTAGGACCTATCTGGTTGAGCCCGAGACTCTCCTGCGGCCCCACCTCCGTCAGCTCCTCACGGGCGCTCTGCTGCTCGGCTCCCTGACTTATTTCGACCCCCGCAAGGCCATGCTCCTCGCCGAAATCTATCAGGCCAATCCCGACACGAGGCTCGCCATGGACGCCCTTACCTCGCTTATCCTCATCCTGGCCTCCACCCCTGCCCATGCCAGAGGCGACCGCAAGCTCTCGGAGGCCCTGAAAGCGCTCGAGAGCGTCGACCGCCTCCCCGACGACCTCCATATAGCCTTCGCCACACTGATCCGCTCGCGCGACACCGAGCGGGTGACCCGCAAGATTACCGATGAGCTCATCCCCGACCTTATCAAGATGAAGCCCTCCATCGACAACCTTACCAAAGATGCGCCCGGCCTCATCGACGAAGACGGTGAGATGAATCCTCAGTGGGACGAGATGCTGTCATCATCAGGTATCGGCGATAAACTCCGCGAGCTCAGCGAGATGCAGAGCGAAGGAGCCGACGTCCTGATGGCCACGATGGGGCCGCTCAAAGACTTTCCGTTTTTCAACGAGGTGGCCAACTGGTTTCTTCCCTTCTATACCTCCCACTCCATCGCGGGCGACGACAAGCTCAAGGCCATGGCTGAGACCATAGCCGGACTCCCTCAGCTCTGCGACAGCGACAAATATTCGCTCCTTCTGCTGGCGCAGCGTGTGGGCCCTGCCGCTATCGACGGCGGCATGGCTCAGGCCCTCACGGAGCAGCACCGGCAGGAAGCGGAGGATATTGCCACCTCGCTGCCCGATCCCCGGCGCGAACGCCGCGAGGCCGCCGAAGCCTTTGTCCGCAATGTATATCGTTTCTTCCGTCTCTTCAGGCGCAAGGATGAGTTTGCCGACCCCTTCGCATCGCCGATCAATCCGGTGACCACTCCCCTGCTCGCCTCTACAGTGGCTGTCGACGAAAATGAGATGCGCCTCGCCGCCGAGTTTTATTTCCGCCGCGGCTATTATGCCGATGCCCTGCTTCTGCTCGACAAGCTCGAGGAGATATCGGTCCCGGCTGCCGACACCTACCAGAAGAAGGGCTATGCCCTGGAGCAGCTCGGCCGGCCCGAGGAGGCTCTCGCGCAATATGACACGGCCGACCTGATCGACTCCGACAGCGTGTGGACCCTACGCCGCATCGCCGCCCTCCACCGCGCCGCCGGGCGCCCCGCCGAGGCTCTGACCTTCTATGACCGCATCGAGGCACTCCGCCCCGGCAAGTATGCCGACATCATGGGGCGCGCCGCCGCCCTCGAGCAGCTCAGCCGCTTCTCCGACGCCCTCGCCCTATATTACCGGGCCGACTATCTCAAGCCGATGCGACCGGCAGTGCTCCGCCCCCTGGCTCTCTGCCAGCTCATCACCGGCGAGGCTGCCAAAGCCCTGGCCACGGCCGAGCGCCTCGCCTCAATAACCGGCATCGCGCTCACCCCCGACGACCATCTTCTCATGGGCCATGCCGCTATGGCCACGGCCGATTTCTCCCGCGCCGTGGAGGCCTATGCCGCGGCCATTGCCGCCCTGCAATTTGATGCCGAGGCTTTTACGCGCAAGATGGAGGCCCGCCGCCCCCTCCTTGCCCGTCTCGGCGCCGACTCCCTCACCATCAACATCATCTCCGAGGCCGCCCTCAAAGCCGCCGCCTCGCGAGGCTCATCAATCAGCCGCTAAATGACACCAGCATCCGACCTCAATCCCCTCTTCACTCCCTTCTCCGACAAGGAGGCCATCCCCTTCTCCAAGATAAAGGAGGAGCACTTCATGCCCGCCATCCGCCGGGGCATCGACCTGGCCCGGAAGGGCCTCGACGAGATAGCCGACAATCCCGAGGAGCCGACGATAGACAATACCATAGTGGCCCTCACACGCATCGAAGACGATCTCTCGCGGGCCATCAACATCTTCGCGGCGCTCAACGGCTCGATGATGACTGACTCGATGATGGCTATCGACGCCGAGATGCGCCCCATATATATCGACTATTCTCTCGCAATGCTTCAGAACGCGAAGCTGCGCGACCGCGTCAAGACCCTCCACGACCGCCGCGGGAGCCTTGATCTCGACACCGAGACGGCGCGCCTGCTCGATAATTATTACAATGCCTTCCGCAATGCCGGCGCCTTCCTCCCAGAGGCCGACAGGGAGAAGTTTAATGAATATCAGAAACGGTATTCGGAGCTGAGCCGGCTCTTCTCGGAAAACATCGTCAAGGAGATGCGCCGGATGGTGCTCACCGGAAATGATCTCTCGGAGCTCGATGGCATCACCGAGGAGGTGTTCTCCCACGTCAAGGCCGGCCCCGACGGCCAAGGATGGGAGCTGCCGATCAGCCAGCCCATCTATATCCAGGTGATGCAGCTCGCCTCTGACCGCGACCTTCGCCGCCGCCTCTATACCCTCTGGACCTCGCGATGCACATCCGGCCCCCTCGACAATCGCGCCATCCTCAGCGAGCAGGCAGCCCTTGCCTTCCGCTCGGCGCGCCTCTTAGGCTTCCCTTCGGGCGCCCATCAGCGCCTGGAGCGCCGCATGGCCGCCAATCCCGAGAGAGTCATGAAGCTGCTGACCGACCTGCGCGACGCCTATCTCCCCGCCCTCCCCGGCGAGATAGCCGAGATAGAGGCTATGGCCGGATATAAACTCGAGCCGTGGGACTACTCCTATGAGTCAAACCGCCTGCGGCGCGAGGCTTACAACTACGACTCCCAGGCAATCCGCCCCTATCTTGAGCTCGGCAATGTAATGAAGGGCATATTTGCCCTGGCAAAGACACTCTTTGACGTTGACTTTGAAGAGATTACCGGGCAGATTGACTCATATCATCCCGATGTGCGCATCTATCGCGTGTCACATCCCTCACGCGGCTATCTCGGCCTGGTCTATTATGATTTCTATGCCCGCCCGACCAAGCGCCCCGGAGCATGGATGACCGAGTTTCAGGGCCAGCGGTTGGAGCCCGACGGCACCGACCGGCGACCCTATATCAACATCGTGGCCAACATAGCCAAGCCTAAAGATGAGGCCGCCCCCACCCTCCTCTATGCCTCCGAGGCCCATACCCTCCTCCACGAGACCGGCCACGCTCTTCACGCCCTCCTCTCGGCCTGCCGCTACGAGGAGATGGCCGGCACATCGGTGGAGCGCGACTTCGTGGAGCTCCCGTCGCAATTCCTGGAGTCGTTTCTCACCCGTCCGGAGTTTCTCGCCATCGCCGGCCGTCATCATCTGACGGGCGAGCCCATCCCGGCCGCGCTCCTTGAGGCTATGAAGCGCGTCCAGAGCTTCGGCGCAGCCTATCAGTGTCTGCGGCAGCTCGCCTTCGGCCTCATCGACATGGCCTGGTTTTCGCTTGACTCCGAGGAGAAAATCAGCGAGGCCTCAGCCGATGTCAGAGCCTTCGAGCGGCGCGCTATGGAGAGCGTCAGGATCTTTGAAGACCTCCCTTCGGCCGCCATCTCACCGACATTCAGCCACATCTTTGCCGGCGGCTATTCAGCCGGCTACTACTCCTATAAATGGGCTGAGGTGCTTGCCGCCGACGCCTATGAAGCAGTGGCCGGCGCCCCCGGCACCGACACTCCCCTCGACATTGAAGCCGCCCGCCGCTTCGCCGACTGCATTCTCTCGCGCGGCAACAGCCAGGACCCCGCCCAGCTCTACCGAGCCTTCCGGGGCCACGATGCCGACCCCCGCGCTCTGCTGCGCCGCGACTTCCCTTCCGACGCCGCCCGATAATCGCTCAGACCAATCTTTAACGAGCCACAGGGTCGACCTGTGGCCCCGTTTTTTTCTTAAAAATGATTAAGGGGCGAGGCTGAGGCTTGGCAATGTGGCGAAAAACAGCTATCTTTGTAAGTTATGTTTGACAAGCTACGACTTTTTGCCGCTCTGACTATCCTCGCCGCAGCAGCGGCGGCAGGATGGTCCGCTCCGAGGGTGACCCTCTCGGGGGGTGCCCGCGAAGTGATATCGCTCGAGCCGGAGCGCTCCAGCGGCCTTGAGGCTCTCTTTGTAGCCGATGCCTCGGGCGCCGGCGGGCTCACCGCCGTCTATAAGCCCTATAACGCCTCAGCCCCGCTCACCTGGAGCCGCTTCTCGGCTCGCGGGGGAGCCTTCGCCGAGGTGATTGAGGGAGCCAACTCGGCCACTCTCAGCGGCTTGACCCCGGGCATGGGTTATATCGTTGAGGAGGAGGGTCGCCAGACCTGCTTCTGGGTCGTAGACTATGCCGAATCGCCTTTTACCATCTCGGGCATCACTGCGGGCGAGGCCGATTGCTCCTCTACCACCCTCATCCCCGAGGGCACAGGCGCGCGCATGACATATTATTCCATCAATGGACGGGCCATAGAGATCAACCGCGAGATAACGGTAAGATATTTCACCCTGGCTTATGACGCCGGGGCTCACGCCTATACTCAGCGCGACACCTCAATGACCATTGCCTATCTCTCGCCTGAGCTCCATGTCCCCGCCCCGCTCTGCGACACTCAGTTTACGATCGAGGGCGACCGCTTCCTGCGCCACTGGGGGCTCGAGGCCTCGGCAACATCGCCGGCGGCGCGCGCCGTGGCAGTCGAAGCCACTGTAAAAGCCACCCGCGAGGAGCGCGACGGCGGCTCCAACGAGCAGACATCGGCTGACGGCGACGCCCTCGGAGGATCAGCCCCGGCCACGATAGAGTTTGACGCCGCCGTGACCGACGCCGCCATCTTCACCGAATGGCAATTCTCTCCCTCGCCGGAGTTTGATAACATCACCCTCCGCTTCTCCGACCCGACCGTGACCTACACCTTCCGCGAGAGCGGAGCCACCTACATACGCTTTGTCTGCGCCAATGAAGCCGGCTCCTGCGAATACACCTCCGAGCCATTTACCGTGGCCATAGGTCAGAGCGACCTCAAATGCCCCAACGCCTTCTCCCCCAACGGCGACGGCGTCAACGACGAATGGCGGGTGAGCTACCGCAGCCTCATCTCCTTCGAGTGTCACATCTTCAGCCGCTCGGGCAAGCAGATGGCCCGGCTTACCGACCCCTCCCAGGGATGGGACGGCAAGGGCGCCCGCCCCGGGACCTACTATTATGTGATCCGCGCGGAGGGCTCCGACGGCAAGAAATATAATCTATCGGGCGACATCAACATCATCGGCTACAACTGACACCGACCGCCCTCCCTCTCCCAATCCTTTTCTCTCCCTCTGATAATCAACAATCTATGAAAATACCCGCTTCCTTATTCCTCCCCGGCATCATTGCCCTCATAATCCCCGCCGCCGGCTGCACCCGCGTCACCGCCGACGACACCACCACTCCGGCCGACACCTCGCCTATGAGCCTCGTCTATTCGCCCAACATACCCTCGTCGGTGACCATCTGCGATGAAGAGATCGACCTCGACCGCGAAGATATGTATGAGCGCTTTGACCGCGAGCTGACATCCATGGCCTATAGCCACGGCACCACCCTGGCCATCCTTAAGCGCGCCAACCGCTACTTCCCCGTCATGGCCCCCATCCTGAAGGAAGAGGGTGTCCCTCTCGACATGCTCTATCTCGCCTGCATCGAGAGCTCGCTCCATCCCCGCGCCCGCTCCGGAGCCGGCGCCGCCGGCTTCTGGCAGATAATGCCCGCCACGGCCCGCGAGCAGGGCCTGGTGGTCAACGACAGCGTAGACCAGCGCTATGACCTCGAGCTATCGACCCGCGCGGCCTGCCGCATCCTCAAGGCCGCATATAAGCGCTATGGCGACTGGGGAAGCGCCGCCGCCAGCTACAACGGAGGCATGGGGCGCATCTCCCGCGAGCTTGCCGCCCAGCAGGCCGAGACCGCCTATGACCTCTATCTGACCGAGGAGACCTCGCGATATATGTTTCGCCTCCTGGCCATGAAGGCCGTGATGGACAATCCTTCGGCCTATGGCTACTATCTCCGCCCCGACCAATTCTACTACCCGGTGGAATATGACGTGGTGGAAGTCACGGCCCCCGTCGCCGACTGGGGCGCATGGGCCCGCGAGCATGGCACCACATATATGCAGCTGCGCGAACACAATCCCTGGATACGCGGCAAGAGCCTCCCCGCCCCCGCCCGGCCCCGCGCCGCCAAGGGTAAGGCCGCCGCTCCCGCCACATCACCCACCTATAGGGTCATGGTGCCCAAGGCAGAGAGCCTCAGCCGATCCAAGAATAAGTCAAAGCTCTATAACCCCAACTGGAGCAAATAATATGGAAGCCCGACACACACACTCTATCCCAGCCGTCAGCCCCGACGAGACTCTCATCGAGCCTCAGGAGACCCTTGAGGTTATAGGCGCCCGCGCCAACAACCTCAGGAATGTCGATGTGACCATCCCCCACGACACTCTTACCGTGATCACAGGCCTCTCCGGCTCCGGCAAGTCGAGCCTCGCCTTCGACACCATCTATGCCGAAGGTCAGCGACGCTATCTCGAGACATTCTCCTCATATGCCCGCGGCATGATGGGAGGGATGCAGCGCCCCGACGTAGACAAGGTCTCGGGCCTCAACCCCGTCATTGCCATCGAGCAGAAGACCATCAACCGCAACCCCCGCTCCACCATCGGCACCACCACCGAGGTCTATGACTTCCTCCGCCTCCTCTATCCCCGCATAGCCGAGGCCCGGAGCTCCGTCTCCGGCGAGCCGATGATAAAATATACCACCGACCAGATCATCGACCTGATAAGCAGCCGCTACGACGGCAAGCGCATCTATATCCTCGCCCCGCTGGTCAAAAACCGCAAGGGCCATTATAAAGAGCTCTTTGACACCCTCCGCCGCAAGGGCTATCTCCATGTGAGAGTCGATGGCGAGATAAGGGAGATTGCCATCGGCATGAAGCTCGACCGATATAAAAATCATTCAGTGGAGCTCGTAATCGACCGCCTGAGAGTAGGCGCCGGCGAGCGTGAGCGCATCACCGAGACCGTCACCGAAGCCCTCAGGCAGGGCGACAAGGAGCTGATGGTGGTCGACGCCGAGACATCCGCTCCGGCCTTCTTCTCGCAGCACCTGATGGACCCCGCCACCGGCCTGTCATATCCCGAGCCGGCCCCACATACATTTTCCTTCAACTCCCCTCAGGGCGCGTGTCCCCACTGCAAGGGGCTCGGCTACTCCTATGCCATTGATCTTGACAAGATTTTCACCGACCGGAACCGAAGCATCCGCGCCGGAGCCATCGGTCCTCTGGGGAAATATTCGTCAAAGATGATTTTCTGGCAGATAGGAGCCGTGGTAGAAGCCCACGGCTTCAGTCTCGACACCCCTGTCAGAGACCTGTCAGACGACGCTGTCTCAGATATTCTCTACGGCACCTCCCAGCCCCTCTTCATCAATCAGGATGGCGCCCTGGCCAACTACAAGACCCCCTTTGACGGCCTGATACGCTATCTGGAGCCCGACGCCGAAGCCCCCGCCGAGGGGGAAGCCGCCAAAGATTCAAAAGCGGCCCCGTCGGAGAGCCGGTTTGCAACCCGCGTGGTGTGTCCGGAGTGTGAGGGCCGGCGCCTCCGCAAGGAGAGCCTCCATTTCTTCATCGACGACAAAAACATCTCCGACCTGGCCCGCATGGACATAGCCGAGCTCTATGAATGGACCGGGGAGATTACCTCCAAACTCTCTCCCACACAAGCCATTATCGGTCGCGAGATACTCAAGGAGATACGCTCCCGCCTCGGTTTCCTTATCGACGTGGGGCTCGACTATCTATCCCTCGACCGCAATTCGGCCACCCTCTCGGGCGGCGAGAGCCAGCGCATCCGCCTGGCCACTCAGATCGGCTCTGAGCTGGTCAATGTGCTCTACATCCTCGACGAGCCTTCGATAGGCCTCCATCAGCGCGACAACCGCCGCCTGATCGACTCTCTCAAGCAGCTCCGCGACGCCGGCAACACGGTGATTGTCGTGGAGCACGACAAGGATATGATGCTCTCGGCCGACTATATCGTGGACATAGGCCCCGGCGCGGGACGCTCAGGCGGCAACGTGGTCTATCAGGGCCCTCCCGGAGAGATGCTCTCCTCGGGGACTCTCACCGCCGGCTATCTCACGGGGAGCCTGTCAATACCCGTCCCCGCCAAGCGCCGCAAGGGCTCGGGAAAGAGCCTCAGCATCCTCGGCGCCACGGGCAATAACCTCCGCAACGTTGACCTCACCATTCCTCTGGGCACCTTCACTGTGGTGGCCGGAGTCTCGGGCTCCGGCAAGTCAAGCCTGGTCAACTCCACCCTGCAGCCCGCCCTGTCGCGTCATTTCTACCGCTCGCTGACGGAGCCTCTCCCCTATCGCGAAATCAAGGGCCTGGAGAATATCGACAAGGTGGTGACCGTAGACCAGAGTCCGCTCGGACGCACCCCCCGCTCCAATCCCGCCACTTACACCGGCCTCTTTGCCGACATCCGCGCCCTCTTCGTCAACCTCCCCGAAGCCAAGATACGTGGCTACAAACCGGGCCGGTTTTCATTCAATATCGCCGGCGGCCGCTGCGAGGCCTGCGGAGGCAATGGCTACCGCACTATCGAGATGAACTTTCTCCCCGACGTATTGGTACCCTGCGAGGAGTGTGGCGGCCGTCGCTACAACCGCGAGACCCTCGAGGTGCGCTACAAGGGCAAATCTATTGCCGACGTACTCGATATGACCATCAATCAGGCGCTTGAGTTTTTTGCCCCCATCCCGAAGATAGCCCGGCGCCTGAAGGTGCTCGCTGACATCGGCCTTGGATATATCAAGCTCGGGCAGCCATCATCCACCCTCTCGGGCGGCGAAAATCAGCGCGTGAAGCTCGCTACGGAGCTTGCCCGACGCGACACCGGCCGCACTCTCTTTATCCTCGATGAGCCCACCACCGGCCTCCATTTCGACGACATCAAGGCCCTCCTGCGGGTGCTCGACTCGCTCGTAGAGAAGGGTAATACGGTCCTGGTCATCGAGCATAATCTCGACGTGGTGGCCCATGCCGACCATGTCATAGATATGGGCCCGGGCGGCGGACGCGACGGCGGCTACATCGTGGCCACGGGCACCCCCGAAGAGCTTGCCAAGACCCAGTCACCGACAGGCCCGTTCCTGGCCGAAGAGCTCGCCGGAGCCTTATGATCCGAAGACGCTGAGCATCCATGTCGACATCCCTACATAGATAAGGAGGCCGACTACATCGTTGGTAATCTGGATAAACGGGCCGGTGGCAAGGGCAGGATTGATATTGAGCCTCTCAAGGGTGAGCGGCACGAGGGTGCCAAACACCGTGGCAAATATCACCACGGCAAAGAGCGAAGCCGCCACGGCAAACGATACCGTGTATTTTATCCCCTCGGGCTGCGAGAAGAAGATATAGAGAAACACCACTCCCGAGATGACCACGGCATTCATCATCGCCACCAGAAATTCGCGGCCTATCTGCGCGGCGGAGTTCTTGAGGTCCAGCCGGCCATTGGCAAGGCCCTGCACCACGATCGCCGAGGCCTGCACGCCGACGTTACCGCCCGTGCCACCGATGAGCGGGATGAAAATCGCCAGGGCCGTCACTGCGGCAATCTGGGCCTCGAAACCTCCGAGGATGAGGGAGTTGACTATGCCGCCGACGATGCCTATGAGCAGCCAGGGGATGCGCGCCTTGGTCTGCTCGAATACCGAGTCGGAGGCATCGACATCGGAGGATATACCTGATGCCAGCTGATAGTCGCGCTCGCTCTGCTCGCGCACCTCGTCCATCACGTCGTCGACCGTTATCCGGCCCAGAAGGCGCCCGATGGAGTCAATGACCGGCATGGCCACAAGGTCATATTTCTCAAAGTCGAGAGCCACCTCGTCGATGGGAGTATCGGCTTTCACCGCCACCGGGCTCTCTTCCATGACATGCTTGATCTTCGACACCGAAGGATTGGTAATCAGAGTCTTAAGCGGGAGGACACCCTTGAGCTTATTATCATCGTCGACCACATAGACATAATAAATCTCGTCCATATCCTCGGCCTGCATCCTCATC
>CAZAUV010000022.1:0-24697 GCA_964488335.1 uncultured Bacteroides sp. | reverse complement strand
ATCGTGGCCACCATCGTCAATCCCGACCATCGTCCCCAGATGGCCACCGTCCGCGAGGGCGTGATGAAAAAAGAGATTGCGGACCCCAACCACAAGGGCGAAGTCATAAGCCTCAAGGCATCAGACTATATCAGCCCCGAGGCCTATGTAGTGGAGATCATCGACCGCAACATCGAGAAGTCGAAGGTCAATATCAAGAATGCCCCCATCATCGTGGCCGGCGGCTACGGCGTGGGCTCCAAAGAAAACTTTGAGCTGCTTCAGAAGCTCGCCGACACCCTCGGCGGCGAAGTGGGCGCCAGCCGCGCGGCCGTAGATGCCGGACTCTGCGACCACGACCGCCAGATCGGCCAGACCGGCGTCACCGTCCGGCCGAAGCTCTATATCGCCTGCGGCATCTCCGGTCAGATCCAGCACATCGCCGGTATGCAGGATTCCTCAATCATCATCTCCATCAACTCTGATCCTGATGCTCCCATCAACACCATTGCCGACTATGTCATCACCGGCACGATAGAGGAAGTGGTGCCCAAGCTCATCCAGTATTATAAAAAGAACAGCAAGTAAATGAATTTCTATAACGACAATCCTGACCTTCGGCACCACCTTACCCATCCTCTGATGGAAAAAATCGTAGCTCTCAAAGAGCGCGATTACTCCGATGCCGAAAAATTTGACTATGCCCCGGTAGACTTTGCCGACGCTATGGACTCTTACGAGAAGGTCCTTGAAGTGGTAGGCGAGCTCTGCGGCACCACCATCAACGACAATGCCGAGGGTATCGACCATCAGGGCCCCCATGTGGAAAACGGCCGCGTGGTCTATGCCGACGGCACCAAGGAAGACCTCGACCTCTGCCGCAAGGCCGGCCTCATGGGCATGTCGATGCCCCGCCGCTTCGGTGGACTCAACTTCCCCGTCACCCCCTATATCATGGCCGCCGACATCGTCTCCCGCGCCGATGCCGCCTTTGAAAATCTCTGGGGCCTCCAGGACTGCGCCGAGACTATCTACGAATTTGCATCGCCCGAGCAGTGTGAGCGCTTCATTCCCCGCGTCTGCGAGGGTGAGACCATGTCAATGGACCTCACCGAGCCCGACGCCGGCTCAGATCTCCAGCGCGTGATGCTCAAGGCCACCGAGCAGCCCGACGGCACCTGGCGCCTCAATGGCGTGAAGCGCTTCATCACCAATGGCGACTCTGACATTCATCTGGTGCTCGCCCGCTCCGAGGACGGCACTAAGGATGGCCGCGGCCTCTCAATGTTTATCTATGACAAGCGCGACGGCGGCGTGACAGTGCGCCGCATCGAGAACAAGCTCGGCATCAAGGGCTCACCCACCTGCGAGCTCGTGTTTAAGAATGCCAAGGCAGAGCTCTGCGGTTCCCGTCGCCTCGGCCTCATCCGCTATGTGATGGCTCTTATGAACGGTGCTCGCCTCGGCATCGCCGCTCAGAGCGTGGGTATCAGCGAGCGCGCCTATCGCGAGGCACTCCAGTATGCCAAGGACCGCAAGCAGTTTGGCAAGGCCATCATCGAGTTCCCCGCCGTATATGAGATGCTCGCCCTGATGAAGGCCCGCCTCGATGCCTCCCGCACCCTCCTCTACGA
Source organism: uncultured Bacteroides sp. (assembly GCA_964488335.1). Taxonomy (GTDB): domain Bacteria; phylum Bacteroidota; class Bacteroidia; order Bacteroidales; family Muribaculaceae; genus Paramuribaculum. The sequence goes on along the minus strand of CAZAUV010000022.1, from coordinate 23,084 downwards.
GACTGCTCGCTTTGTGGATATCTACAAGATTTATGAAGATATTGCACGTGAGCGCGACCTCACAAAGGATGAGCGCGCCGAGATGAAGCGCTATAGCAAGCTCGCTGATGCCTGCACTCCTCTGGTCAAGGGCCTCGGCAGCGAATACTGCAACCAAAACGCCTACGACTGCATCCAGATCCACGGTGGCTCGGGCTTCATGAAAGACTATGCCTGCGAGCGCGTCTACCGCGATGCCCGCATCACCTCAATCTATGAGGGTACCACCCAGCTCCAGGTTGTCGCCGCTATCCGCCACGTCACCACCGGCACATATCTCAATATGATGCACGAATATGAGGCCCGCCCCATTGACAACCGTCTCGAGCCTCTTCGCGACATCCTCATCGACCTCACTGCCAAGTATGAGAAGGCTGTGGCCACAGTTGCCGGAGCCAAAGACCAGGAATATCTCGACTTCATGTCGCGCCGCCTCGTGGAGATGGCCGGCGAGATAATCATGGGCTATCTCCTCATTGGCGATGCCAACCGCAACGCCTCTTTTGACAAGAGCGCCGAGGTCTATGTGAAGATGGCTCAGGCCGACGTGACCCGCCACGCTGATTTCATAGCCAACTTCGAGCCCTCGCAAATCAGCGCCTACAAACCTGAATAAGCATTAATCTTTAATATACGTGCGCTCCGCAGCCGTTAGGTTGCGGAGCGCTATTTTTGAAGTGACCGGGCGGATGGGTCATCGAGGTGCGAGGGCGCGGGCATAAGGAGCCATGAGATCTGTGGATAGATAGGCTCCGGATGAGAGAATGGAATCCGGCCTCAGGCCAGAGGCGCGGACCATCCGCAGACCGATGAAGCGCCCCAGGCGCCCGGGGGCATCGGGGCTTATGTCGGGGCTCGCAGGCGCCGGAGCCATCAGGCGGGATATGATAGCCGGATTGTCGGAGAATAAGAGGTCGGAGCCTACTAATCGCTTCCAGGCCTCGCTCTCATGGGCCACGGCATCGGTCCATTCTCCGGGGGTCCAACCCAATAGAAGGGGGCCGTCGCCCACGCCTGTCCTGTCACTGACAAGAGCAAGGATAGCACCTTCATAAGCCATACGAGAGAGAAGCGTCGGGGAAGGAATAGTGTCGGGGAAGGGGAGACGGGTGGCCGTCCAGGCTTCGGCTACATCGAGCGGAAGACGGTCGATGGTCTTGTTGCGGCTTATATGATCCGGCATCGATGCATAACCCTCATAATCTGCCCCAAGATAATGATTGAGAGCCACAAGGACGATGGTGTCAACCACCACCACACTCTGATTGTAGGGCGAAACGATGCCGTAAATCCTCGCAGGAAAACCATCAATATTTCCAAGCTGGGAAGCCGCCCTGGCCAGAGAGGGGAGGCGGCGGTCAATATCGGGGCCAAAGACCTGCCATGCGCGCGAGGCCATCTCTGCCTTGATCATTGAATCTCGCTCGCCGGTCGACGCCGGAATATATCCTCGTGTGGCAAGGAGCCACGCGTCGGTAGCCTCATAGAGGTCGGGGACTATGGAGTCGGCTCTCAAGGCCTTATCAAGACGGACTATATCGGAGCCCGGGCCGCTGTTGCCTTGAGGCTTCGAGCAGCCCGTAAGAGCGAGGATAATGAGAAGCGGAATAAAATAGAGGCGGGTCATAAAAGTGAGGGGAAAAGGGTATGTCATTACAACGCGCTCACGCATGATAAAGTTAATCGCGGCAGGGGCGAGAGGAGCTCCCGCGCCGCTGCCGCGATTAAAGATAATAATAAGAAATCAGTCTTCTACGTCAAATTTGGCCTGACGGAGAGCATCTTTAATCTCTTTGACATGGGTATGGTCGCGAGTTTCGAGCTCCATGATGAGGCGACAGCCATTGACATTTTCCGACTCGACGCGGTCATGCTTTACCGAGAGGATGTTGCCGCCATGCTTGCCGATGATTGCGCATATCTCGGCGAGCTGACCGGGCTTGTCGGCAGCCTGGATAACGAGGTTGCAATCTCGGCCGGCTGTGACGAGACCACGGGCTATGACACGATTGAGCGAAGTAACGTCGATGTTGCCGCCGGAGACGATACATACCACCTTCTTGCCCTTTATGTCAAGGTCGCGGAAGAGGACGGCGGCCATGGGAGTGGCGCCGGCGCCTTCGGCCACGAGCTTCTGCTTCTCAATGAGATAGAGGATAGCGGCCGACACTTCATCGTCGGTGACGGTGACAACTTTGTCGACATATTTCTTTACCATCTCGAAAGTGTTGACGCCCGGCTCTTTCACGGCAATACCGTCGGCGATGGTGCTTACAGAGTCGAGATGCACACGCTCATTGCGCTCGATGGACTCTGCCATGGAGGGGGCACCGGCAGCCTGGACGCCGATAACCTCAATATTGGGCTTGAGGGTCTTGATTGCGAAGGCCACACCGGAGATGAGACCGCCGCCGCCGATAGGACAGATTACCACGTCGACATCATCCATTTCCTGAATGATTTCGAGGCCAATGGTGCCCTGCCCGGCGATTACAAGGGGATCGTCGAAGGGGTGAACAAATGTGTAGCCAAACTCGTCGCGGAGCTGGACAGCCTTAGCGTAGGCATCATCGTAGACGCCGGGGACGAGACACACCTCAGCGCCAAGAGCCTTGGTGGCTTCAATCTTAGAGATAGGAGCGCCGGCGGGGAGGCAGATGATGCTCTTGATACCATTATGGCTGGCGCCGAGAGCCACGCCCTGAGCATGATTGCCGGCCGAGCATGCTATGACTCCCTTGGCCTTCTCCTCAGGAGAGAGCTGGGAGATTTTGTAATATGCTCCGCGGAGCTTGAATGAGCCGGTATGCTGGAGATTTTCGGGCTTGAGATACACCTCGCAATCGGTGATGCCCTTAACGGGACCGATGAGGCGGGGATGGCGAGCCACTTTAGATAAGACCTTGGAGGCTTTGAAAACTTCAGAAATGTCGAGTTCTGCCATGATATTATGTTGGATATGAGGTGGGGTTAGGATTGTCGGATAATTAGTGTCAGATAATGTGGTATCAGTCAAAGACACCTTCGATAGATGCCTCCTCGGCAATGGAGTCGGGGTCAAGGGCAAGATCGCCCATAAACTCTTTCTCGCAGAGGTCAAAGGTGGGAGAGGGGAATGTCTCAGACTGGGAGTAGGGGAGCGACGGGTCGGCATAGACCTTGCTCATGAAGCGGCCATAGATGGGCAGGGCCATAGAAGCGCCTTGTCCCATAGCCATTCCGTTGAAGTGGATATAACGTTCATCGCCGCCCACCCAGGTGCCGGAGACGAGCGATGGTGTGAAGGCCATAAACCAGCCGTCGGAATTATCGTTAGTGGTGCCGGTCTTGCCGCCGGTGGGAGCCGTGATGTTGAAGGGTGCACGGCGGATGCGGTTGCCCGTGCCGGCATCAACGACGCTCTGAAGCATATTGACCATCTTATACCATGCTTTTTCAGAGATCACCTCGGTCTGACGTGGGCCAAACTCGGCGATGATATTGCCCTGAGAGTCTGCAATGGATGTGACGAAGACCGGGTCAGACCTCATACCATGATTGGCAAAGGCCGAGTAAGCGCCCACCATCTCCTTGACTGATACGTCGGCCGGCCCGAGGCAGAGCGACATTACGGGATCGAGATGACCGGCGATGCCGAAGTTGTGCATGGTCCTTACGAGCTCAGAGGGTGAGAGCTCTGAAATGAGACGGGCCGAAATCCAGTTGTTGGAATTGGTCAGGGCCCAGTGGAGGGTAACCATCTCGCCCACGCGTGCCGAACTTGAATTGCGGGGTATCCATTCCCGGCCGCTCTCGTCGTAAAGCACAGGTTGAGTGTTGGAAAACATATCGCAGGGCGTGAAGCCTTCTTCCATAGCGTAGGTATAGAGAAACGGCTTGACGGTAGAGCCAATCTGACGACGGCCGGTAGAGACCATATCATATTGGAAAGTGGCGAAGTTGGGGCCGCCGACATATGCCTTGACATGACCCGTCAGGGGATCCATCGACATGAAACCGGCCCGGAGGAAACTCTTGGTGTAGAGAAGCGAGTCGAGGGGAGTCATGACTGTGTCGACAAGGCCATGGGCATATGTAAATACCTTCATATCGGCGGGCTGGCGGAATGCACGCTCGATGTCGGGGTCGGAATAGCCTGACTTCTTCATGGCGCGGTAGCGGTCAGTCTGCTTCATGGCCTTGGCAATCAGCGACTTGATTGTAGCTTCGGAGGCCTCATTGCGGTTGGTGGTGTAAGGGCCATACTTATTACCCTTCTTTTCGCGGAAAAAAGCAGGCTGAAGGGTCTTTGAGAGATGTTCCACCACAGCATCCTCTGCATATTTCTGCATGCGGGAGTCGATAGTGGTATAAATCTTCAGGCCATCGGCATAAAGGTCATATTTAGAGCCGTCGGGCTTGGGATTTTTCTCAATCCACCCGAAGAGGGGGTCGTTTTGCCAAGCTATGGAGTCGGCGACATACCGGTCGTAGTCCCAGGCTGGATAATCGCTCTTTGAGGGCTTTTTGGCCCGGAGCATACGCCGGAGCTCCTCACGGAAATACGGTGCTGGGCCCTCCTTGTGGTCAACCTTATGGAAAGAGAGGGTCAGAGGCTTGGCTTTGAGGGCAATGAGCTCCTCTTCAGAAATCATTCCGGCCTTGTGCATCTGCTCAAGGACCACATTGCGGCGCTCTCTTGTGCGCTCGGGCTGTCGGACAGGATTATAGAACGACGGATTTTTAACCATGCCTACGAGAGTGGCAGCTTCCTCGATAGAGAGCTCCGAGGGCTTCTTGCCGAAGTAGACCCAGGCGGCACTCTTGATGCCAACGGCGTTGTAGAGGAAGTCAAATTGATTGAGATACATCTTAATTATCTCATCCTTGGAATAGAAGCGCTCGAGCTTGACGGCAATCATCCATTCGATGGGCTTCTGAAGGGCGCGGCTGAGGAAGCCGGAGCTCTCGGGGGAATAGAGCTGCTTGGCAAGCTGCTGAGTGATGGTAGATCCGCCGCCGGCATTTTTCTGCTGGAGGAGGAGAGTCTTGAAGAGCACACGCGAGAGCGCGCGGCCATCAATGCCGGAGTGGTCGCGGAAACGGGAGTCTTCCGTAGCGATAAGGGCATTGACTACATGGCCCGAAATCTCGTCGAGGTCGGCATAGACGCGGTTGCCGGTATTGCGGAAGAATCGACCGAGCTCCTGACCGTCGGCTGAATAGACTACCGAGGCAAAACGGTCGGTGGGGTTCTTTAGGTCTTCAATGGGGGGCATGTAGCCTATTACACCATTGTAGACGAGGATGAAGAAAAGAGCCAGAGCAACGACCCCTGCGACAAATAAAGTCCAGAGGATTATGATGACAGAGCGTTGGCGGGGCTTCAGCGACATAAGTGGAATGAGGGGAGGGGATGATTATTCTTCGAGGCGATGATTACGGCAGTAGACCACTCGGCCGGGATAGCGCTCGACAAGCTGGAGATTATGGGTGGCCATGATAATGGCGGTGCCGCGCGATGAAATCTCCTGGAGGCGCTCTACAATCTGCTCGCCGGTGGCGGGGTCGAGATTGCCCGTAGGCTCATCAGCGAGGATCAGCGGAGGCTTGTTGAGAAGAGCGCGGGCAATGACAATGCGCTGCTGCTCGCCACCGGAGAGCTCATGAGGCATCTTGTAAGCCTTATCCTGCATACCCACTTCAGCGAGCACTTCACGGATGCGGCGGTCCATCTCAGAGCGGTCGCTCCAGCCGGTTGCGCCCAGGACAAACGAGAGATTGGAATGGACATCGCGATCGGTCAGGAGCTGGAAGTCCTGGAAGATGATGCCCATCCGGCGGCGGAGATAAGGTATCTCACGGCGCCGGATATGACAGAGGTCATAGTCAAAAACCCGAGCTTCGCCGGCAGCTACCGGTATCTCGGCATACATCGACTTAAGGAGGGTAGACTTACCGCTACCTACTTTGCCGATGAGGTAGACAAATTCTCCGGGGTCAAGGGAAAAATCCACATTTGAGAGCACCTTAAGCGACTGTCGCTCAAGATCGACGCCGGAATAAGCCACAAGCTTGCTCCGCGAGAGGTCGGTGGGGGTTGATTTCATGGTCAGCGTGGCAGAAAATCAGTTGCCCATTTCTGAGAGGAAATGGATGCGCATGAGGCGGATCTCATCTTCAGTGTAGACATCGCCATATTCATCGAAGGCCTCATCGAGGTCGCCGCTCTCGCTCTGGGTGAAATAATCAAAGAGTTCATCCTGGTCGTCGGGGTCGAGGCGCTCGTCCAGCTCATATTTGATGTTGATACGGGTACCTGAATAGACGATGCCTTCGAGCTTCTCAAGAAGGGTGTCAAAGTCAAGACCCTTGGAATCGGCGATGCTTTCGAGGGGCACCCTTCGGTCAACGGCCTGAATAATGGCTATCTTTATATTGCTGTTGCTGGCCACATTGCGCACCACCATATCTTCGGGTCGCTCGATTTCATTGTCCTCCACATGCTGGCGGATGATGTCGACGAAGGCCTGCCCATAGCGCCGGGCTTTTCCAAGTCCTACGCCGCCAATGTTGGCGAGCTCTTCGATGGTGATGGGATAAGTGGTGGCCATAGCTTCCAGTGAAGGATCCTGGAAAATGACGTAGGGCGGGAGAGAGTGGTTGGAAGCCACCTTCTTGCGCAGGTCTTTAAGGATTGCATAGAGCTCGGGGTCGGCGGCGCAGCCTGCCCCCCCTTTTACTGACGAAAATGATTCTTCATCTTCGCCGTTGAAATCAATGTCTTCCACTATCTTGAATGATTTTGGATGAGCGATAAACTCACGGCCGGCGTCGGTAAGACGCAGGATGCCGTAGTTTTCAATGTCGCGGTCGATATAACCGGAGATTATGGCCTGGCGTATGACGGCCGAGAGATGGCGTTCCTCAAGGTCAGAGCAAGAGGCGAAGATATCGAGCTGATCGTGACGATAGCTTCGGATATCGCTTGAGATATGTCCTCTCAGAAGGTCGATGATATGACGGGCCTTAAACTTTTCTTTGACTTGGTCCACAGCATCGAGGACGGCCAGGAGCTCCTGGCGAGCTTCGACGGGGGGATGGGGGTTAAGACAATTGTCGCAGCTGCCGCAATTGTCGGTATCATATTCTTCGCCGAAATAGTGAAGAAGCACTTTCCGGCGGCAAACACGGCTCTCGGCATAAGAAGAAGTCTCTTCAAGGAGCTGCCGGCCTATCTCTTGCTCGGCCACAGGCTTCCCCTGCATAAACTTCTCCATCTTGCGGAGGTCTTTTGGCGAATAAAACGCTATGCAGCGGCCTTCGCCGCCGTCGCGACCCGCACGGCCCGTCTCCTGATAATATCCCTCAAGACTCTTGGGCATATCGTGATGGATGACGAAGCGGACGTCGGGCTTATCGATACCCATACCGAAGGCTATGGTGGCCACAATCACGTCAATCTTCTCCATCAGGAACAGGTCTTGATTTTGTGATCGGGTGGCCGAGTCCATCCCGGCATGGTAGGGCAGGGCTTTAATACCGTTGACGTTGAGAAACTCGGCGAGCTCCTCTACCTTGCGCCGGCTCAGGCAGTAGATGATGCCGCTCTTTCCCTCATTCTGACGGATGAAACGGATGATGTCTTTCTCAATGGAGTCAGTCTTCCGGCGGACGTCGTAATAGAGGTTGACCCTATTGAAAGAGCTCTTGAAGACAGCAGCATCGAGCATACCGAGGTTTTTCTGAATATCGTGCTGGACCTTGGGAGTGGCGGTGGCTGTGAGGGCTATCAGCGGGCGCTTCCCTATCTCATTGACAATGGGCCTTATGCGACGGTATTCGGGGCGGAAATCGTGGCCCCACTCAGAGATGCAGTGTGCCTCGTCGACAGCATAGAACGAGATGGTGACAGAGCGCAGGAACTCCACATTTTCATCCTTCGTAAGGCTCTCGGGGGCCACATACAGGAGCTTTGTCTTTCCCGACGCAACATCATCCTTAACGCGGTCGATGGCAGCGCGGTTGAGCGACGAATTAAGGAAGTGGGCCACCGAATCGGCTTCGGAGAAATGTCTCATCGCATCCACCTGGTTTTTCATCAGCGCTATCAGTGGCGATATTATTATCGCCGTGCCCTTCATCAGCAGAGCCGGAAGCTGATAGCAGAGGCTCTTACCGCCGCCCGTGGGCATGAGGACAAAGACATCCTGCTCATCGAGGAGTGCTCGGATGATGGCTTCCTGATTGCCTTTGAAGGTGTCGAAGCCGAAGTGTTCCTTGAGCTTGGCGGCGAGGTCGACGGTGGCGGCTGATTTTGGGAGGTCTGACATGGCGGAGGGGGAGGCGGTTTAAAGAGGGGATGGAAGGATGTGATGAGGGGCAGGTTATCTATAAATGTGATAGCTGAGGGGGATTGGACAGGGAGAACGGGAGGAGCAGGGATCAGGCGTTGGATGTGTCGAAATTTGACTTGAGGAGCTGGCTGAGGACAAAATCAGCCGTCACCTCAAAACTCTTTTCGCCCGACGAAGGGAGGTCATACATCGGATCGATGACCACCGACTCCACAATGGCGCGGAGCCCTCGTGCACCGAGCTTATATTCGATGGCCTTGTCGACGATAAGATCGAGAGCCTCGGGGGTGAAGGTCAGAGTAATGCCATCCATCTCGAAGAGCTTCTTATACTGACGGATAATGGCATTTTTGGGCTCCGTCAGGATGCGTCGCAGTGCGTCGCGGTCAAGGGGCTCAAGATTGGTCAGGATAGGGAGTCGGCCGATAATCTCGGGGATGAGGCCAAAGCTCTTGAGGTCTTGAGGGGCAACATGGCGAAGGAGGTTTTCGCGGTCGATCTGAGCCCTGGCTGTGTCGGTGCCATAGCCAACCACATGGGTGTTGAGGCGCTGGGCAATCTTGCGCTCGATGCCGTCGAATGCACCTCCGCAGATGAAGAGGATATTTTTGGTGTTGACCGGAATCATCCTCTGCTCGGGATGTTTGCGACCGCCTTGGGGCGGGACGTTGACCACCGAGCCTTCAAGTAGCTTGAGGAGACCTTGCTGGACACCTTCGCCCGAGACATCGCGGGTGATCGACGGATTGTCGCTCTTGCGGGCAATCTTGTCGATTTCGTCGATGAAGACGATGCCCTTTTCGGCCGCATCGACATCATAATCGGCAGCCTGGAGCAGGCGGGTAAGCAGGCTCTCAACATCTTCGCCCACATAGCCTGCCTCGGTGAGCACGGTGGCGTCGACAATGGTGAAGGGCACATTAAGGAGTCGGGCTATGGTCCGGGCAAGGAGCGTCTTGCCGGTGCCGGTAGGGCCGACGAGGATTATGTTGCTCTTCTCGATATCCACATCGTCGCCCCCGGCATTAACCTTATTATAAGCCAAGCGCTTATAATGATTGTAGACGGCGACGGAGAGATATTTCTTGGCTGCATCCTGACCGATGACATATTGATCAAGGAAGGCAGCTATCTCAGCGGGTCGGGGGATGCCATTCAGGTCGGGCGATTCAGCCTTCATCTCTTTCGAGGGCTGAGAAGGTGCCGTGTTGGCACGTCCGCCGATATTGTTCTGCTCCATAAAGTCCTTGAGGGCGGGTCCGAGACGCTCCACGCAATCAGAGCATATGACGGCTGTCGCATCCTCATTAGGGATCATGACAATCGAGTTGCTCGCGGGCTGCCCGCAGAAGGAGCACCTTATATCATTGTTGCCGGATTTTTTCTTGGCCATAATCAGTGCTTGGCTTTGATGAGGACCTGGTCAATCATGCCATATTCCTTAGCTTCATCGGCAGTCATCCAGTAATCGCGGTCGCTATCGCGCTCAACCTTTTCAAATGGCTGACCGGAATGGTCTGCTATGATGGTATAGAGCTCCTTCTTGAGCTTCTGTATCTCACGGGCGGTTATCTCGATGTCGGAGGCCTGACCCTGTGCGCCACCCATAGGCTGGTGAATCATCACGCGGGAATGGCGGAGGGCAAAGCGCTTGCCCTGCTGGCCGCTGACGAGGAGCACGGCAGCCATCGAGGCGGCCATGCCGGTGCAGATAGTGGCCACGTCAGAAGAGATATACTGCATGGTGTCATAAATGCCGAGACCGGCATAAACCGATCCGCCGGGAGAATTGATGTAGATGCTTACATCCTTGCCTGGGTCAGCGGAGTCGAGATAGAGGAGCTGGGCCTGTATCACGTTGGCAGTGTAGTCGTTGACCTCGGTGCCGAGGAAGATGATGCGGTCCATCATCAGACGTGAGAAGACATCCATCTGGGCCACATTGAGCTGGCGCTCCTCGATGATGGTGGGGGAGATATAGCTGGCGCTTACAATCCGGGAGTCGTTGACGGCGCTGATATATTGATCGAGCGCAAGGCCGTTGAGACCTTTGTGCTTTATGGCGTAGTTGCGAAAATCGTTGGTCATGTTTCTTATAATGATAAGTGTTATCTGCCGGGGCAGACATTTGTAATTCAAAGTTACGATTTATTTTTTACTTGAGCAAAAAAGCATGTTAAAAAATTCTTAAGCCCGAAAAAAAGCGGCCGCAACATTATGCTGCGGCCGCCCGATATCTTGAGTGAGAAAATTACTCGGCTTCCTGAGGCTGCTCGGCCTGCTTGGTGATCATCTCGCGGAAAGCGTCGATGGAGAGGGGCTTGGTGTCGAGGATCACATTGGCCTTGATGGCGTTGAAGAGCTTGATGGTAGCCACCTGCTCCTGAATTCGCGGTGCCCAGTTCTTATCGGCGAGGATGTTGCGGGCAAAACCGTCGACAGTGGCATCATCCATATTGGTCATGCCATACTGGGCAAACTGCTGGCGAGCCATGCCACGGGCAAATTCGAGGCGGTCGTCTTCAGTCACTTCGAGATTGAGGTTTTCGGCAATCTTGTCGGTGATGAGCTGCCATTTGAGATCGGGCTCCATACGGGTATACTCGGCGTCGATATTCTCTTCGGTGAGGTCGGCCGAGCGCTGGATGAGCCAGCGCTTGAGGATGTCGGCGGGGAGCTCCATATTGCCGTAGCGCTCGAGGAGCACCTTGCGGGCATCGTTCTGGAACACCATATCGGAATTGCCGTTGAGCTGATTTTGGATGAGCTCTTTGACGGCAGCAGTGTATTCTTCTTCGTTGTGAACGCGATCTTTACCGAAGACATTGGTAAAGAACTCTTCATCATGTTCAGCGGGGCGGAGGACGATGATCTCGGAGATGGTCATCTCAAAATCGGCCTTTGCCTCGGGGGCCTGCTCCTTATCAATCTGGAGCATGGAAGAGAGCTCGGCAGGATTGCCGTTGCAGGTGTTCCAGGGGTTGAAGATCACCTTGTCGCCCACCTTCTTGTCGTCGAATTTAGCTGTCTCCTCCTTGGAGGTGAAATGCTGGGGACTTACAATGGTGGAGGTGACCTGGATAGCGCCTTCGCCCTCCTTGATGGAGCCATCTTCGTTGAGCTCCATCAGAGAACCCTTGACGAGGCAGTCGGGCTCAGTGGCTTCGCCGGGCACCTGGCTTCCAAAGCGCTTGCGGAAGGCGGTGTCCTGCTCCTTGATCATCTCGTCGCTCACTTCGATGGGATAGTAAGGGATGGTGATGTCGTCGGCCTTGAGGTCGATATTGAGAGCGGGGGCGAGAGCGAGGTCATATTCAAAGGTGAAGTCGCTCTTATTCTTAAGATCAAGGTCAATGACTTCAACGGGCACGGGATGACCGAGGACTTCGAGCTTATTATCGTTGATATAATCGATTACGGCTTTGTATACGATTTCGTTGATGACATCGCTGGTGACCTGACGGCCGAAGCGACGCTGGAGGTCGGCAATGCTTACATGGCCCTTGCGGAAGCCGGGGATGGTGTGGGTCTTGCCAATCTTTTTGAGTTCTTCTTTAACTCGGTCAGCATAATCGGCGGCAGTGATCTCCACAGTCAGGCGGCCACTCACCTCCGATGTTTTCTGCATGCTTACGTTCATAAGGTGAAAAATCTTTATCTTGTAAGGATGATGGTTATATACTTGTATTAAGGAAACGGATAAGCCGGGTTGAAGGCTCATTCAAGATGCAAAGTTAAGCAAATTTTTTCAACTGCGGAGGCACCGATGGTGAATTATTGTGAAAATGAGCGGAAGAGGGTAGTTATTGACAGAGTTATTAACAATTTATTGACAATAGGTGCAGGCGACGGTTGATAAATGGGTTTGCCGGATAGGGTTTATTGGAGTAATTTTGCGGGTCAAAAGTGTTTCATACATCTATAAATCGCGAGACAAACTAACCACGAGACCTATGGCCGAAGATATTATTCGCTTGCTGCCCGACTCCGTTGCCAATCAGATTGCCGCCGGCGAGGTGATTCAGCGACCTGCTTCCGTAATAAAGGAGCTGGTGGAGAACGCCGTTGATGCCGGTGCCACCTCAGTTGACATCATCCTGCGCGATGCGGGGCGGACACTTATCCAGGTTGTAGACAACGGCCGCGGCATGAGCGACACCGACGCCCGCATGGCCTTTGAGCGCCACGCCACTTCGAAGATCACTTCAGCGGCCGATCTCTTTACGCTCCACACCATGGGCTTCCGCGGCGAAGCTCTCGCTTCGATAGCCGCCGTGGCGCAGATAGATCTGCGGACAATGAGGAGCGACGCCTCTGTAGGGACACGCATTATTATATCCGGCTCCAAGGTTGAGAGCCAGGAGCCGGAGGGGTGTGCCAAGGGCACCAACATAATGGTGAAAAATCTCTTCTTCAATGTCCCGGCGCGGCGAAAATTTTTAAAAAAAGACAGTGTGGAGCTCAATCAGTCACTCAGGGAGTTTGAGCGCCTGGCGCTGGTAAACCCCGACGTAGACCTCTCCATCACCCACAACGATACCCTGCTCCATAAGCTGATGCATGCACCTCTGAAGCGGCGCATCGCCGACCTCTTCGGCAAGCACCTGGAGCAGCAGCTCATTCCGATAGGCACTGATACATCGGTGGCACGTCTGAGCGGTTTCATCGGCCTCCCTTCAGGAGCCCGCAAGCGGGGCGCACTCCAATATCTCTTTGTCAACGGTCGCAATATGCGCCATCCTCTCTTTCATAAAGCTATCCTCAGCTGCTATGAAGGGATACTCTCGCCCGAGGTCCAACCTTCTTATTTCGTGGCCTTTGACGTTGACCCCGAGAGCATCGATGTCAATATCCATCCTACCAAGAATGAGATAAAATTTGAAAACGAAGGAGCCATCTATCAAATCCTCACGGCTGCCGTCCGCGAGAGCCTGGGCCGCTTCAATGCCGGACAAGGCATTGATTTCGACATGGTTGACGCTCCTGAGATACCCGTTTTCAATCCCAATGCCGATGCTGGCCATGAAGTGGAGCTCGACCCTGACTACAACCCCTTTGAAATGTCGCCGACCACACCTCCCGATTTTGGACCGGCAACCACGCAAGGCGCGAACTATCGGCGCGCTTCAGGGATAGACACCACCAACTGGGAGCAGCTCTATGCCGACTTCACCTCTCGCCGCGACGAACCCGCTTCGCCGCCATCGCAGGGATCCCGGAGTCCCCAACAGTCGCTCATTCCTGATGAAGAACTTCCTTCGCCCGGCGGGAGCTCCGTTCATCCGGCCACATATCTCCAGCTTGAAGGGCGCTATATCCTCTCGGCAGCGAGGAGCGGCCTTATGGTGGTGGATCAGCACAGGGCCCATATACGCATCCTCTTCGACAGGATGAAAGAGAGCGGTGCCGGGAGCGATCTCAGCGGTCAGGGCGTGATGTTTGCTCAGGCCATAGAGCTATCGCCGGCCCAGAGCGCCACACTGCGCTCAGTGGAGGCCGATCTGAGGGAGATAGGCTTCGATCCCGCTTATCTCGGAGGCACCACCTGGAGCCTCAATGCCGTGCCGGCAATCCTGCCGCCCGGCCGGGCCATCGACGCACTGAGGCGCATCCTCGACGATGCCGCCTCTGATACCGAGGTCAACAATGCCGAAGCGCTGCGCCATACAGCCCTCCAGGCCATTGCCCGAAGCGCCGCCATACCTTCGGGGCGCAGCCTCTCCCAAGCGGAGATGGAGGAGATTATGACCGGCCTTCTACGCCTGCCGGAACCCGACTATACTCCCGACGGACTCCCTATCATAGCTATCATCCCCACAGCCGAAATCACCCGCCCCCTGCGCTTTTTCGCGCAGTGAGGCGGGTGACTATATGGTATATTCCGGAACGACGGCGGAGCGCCGTCGGGAAAAGCATCAATAGAAGCGCCGGATGCCCATCACCTCGCGGGCGGCAGCGAGAGTCTCGGCAGCACGCCGACGGGCCTTATCAGCGCCGGCCCGGAGCACTTCGCCGATATACTTGTCGTTGTCGCGGAGCTCGAGGATACGCTCGCGGATGGGGAGAGTGATGGCAAGGATGTCGTCAGCGAGTTTTTTCTTGAGGTCGCCGTAGCGGATGGAGCAGTCGGCATAGGCATCGCGGAATTGCTTGACGGTCTCGGGCGTTGATGTCAGGGCCATCAGGGTAAGGAGATTTTCGACGGGTTGCGACACCGGTGAGTTCATTTCCTTGGGGCCTTCGTCAGTGACGGCGCGCATCACCTTCTTGCGCAGGGTCTTCTCGTCGTCGATGAGATAGATGCAATTGCCCTCGCTCTTGCACATCTTGCCGGAGCCGTCGAGGCCGGGGACCTTCACAGCCGATCCGCCGAAATTGAAGTTTTGAGGCTCTATGAAGAGGTCAGTCTTGTAGAACGAGTTAAATCGACGGGCGAAGCGGCGGGTGAGCTCAAGGTGCTGCTCCTGGTCTTTGCCCACCGGAACCCAGTTGGCCTTCTGGATGAGGATATCGACGGCCATGAGGGTGGGATATGTGAGCAGGCCGGCATTGACACGCTTGCTCTTGCTCTCATTGCCGATTATCTGTTTCTCGATGTCTTCATCCGAGTCATCGGCCTCGCCGGCGGCGGGGACATGGATGCCGAGCTGCTTGCGGGCCTTATCCTTGAAGGAAGCTGTGCGCATCAGTTCGCCGATGCCCACATGCATATTCAGGAGGAGATAGAGCTCGCTCACCTCGGGGATATCGCTCTGGACGAAAATGGTGGCCTTCTCGGGGTCGAGCCCTGCGGCGAGATATTCAGCCACTATGTTTTTAACATTGGCATGAAGCTCGGCAGGGTCGGGGTTGGTCGTCAGGGCATGAAGGTCGGCAATGAAGAAGTTGGCATCATAGTCGTCTTGCATGCGGACAAACTTTGACAGGGCCCCGAAGTAGTTGCCCAGGTGAAGGTTACCGGTTGAGCGTATGCCGCTTAAAACTATCTGTCGTTTATTATCGGAAGACATAATCTGGTGAAGATGAAAGAATGAGGAGGCAAAGGTAAACAAAAAAGATGGAAAGAGAGTTATCGCCTCCGGGAAATCAGGGCCCGGGATTATTCCCGGCCGACCATTGAAGACGCGCCAAAGGCCCTTATCAGGCGAGGGCTTTTCCTCGGGCAAAGGCTGCGCGGTTGACCGGTAGGAGGTCGTGATGACGCTCAGGGATGACTTTCTCCAGAGCGCGGTCGACACTGTTGTCGGGCACCATCGGGCAAATTGCAAGGAGAGCTCCGAGGACTATCATATTGTAAGTCTTTGACGAGGGCATGTCAAAGGTGGCTTCCATCGCATCGATGCGATGGACGGTGATGTCGGAGCGGGAGGGGACGCGATGGACTCCGTAAGGGTCATAGATGAGAGTGCCTCCCGGCTTGACCTTGCTCTCGAAGCGATCGAGGCTCTGCTGGTTGAGGACCACGGCAATATCGAAAGTGTCGAGCACCGGGGATGATATGGGGCCTTCATCAGAGAGTATCACGGTGACATTGGCAGTGCCGCCGCGCTGCTCCGGACCGTAAGATGGCATCCATGTCACCTCGAGATTGTCCATGAGGCCGGCATAGGCGAGAAGCTTGCCCATCGAGAGGACACCCTGACCTCCAAATCCTGCTATTACTATTTCTTTTTTCATAATCTGGAGTGAGGGTATTAGGAGTTAGGGGACTCGGCATCGGCTGCCTTGAGGTCACCGAGCTTGTAGGATTCAAACATATTGGCTGCCATCCATTCATTGGCTTTGACGGGGCTCATTTTCCAGCCGCTCGAGCATGTGGATACAATCTCCACAACCGACGTTCCGCGCCCGGCCAATGCGTTTTGGAAGGCCCGCTTGATAGCTTTGGCGGCCTTGGCCACGGCGGCGGGTGTATGGACAGCCTGGCGGGTGACGTAGCAGGTGCCGGGTAGCCGGGCCAGGAGAGGGGTGATATCAAGGGGATAACCGTTGAGATCTACGCGCCTGCCATAGGGAGTGGTCGACGTCTTCATTCCCTCGAGGGTGGTGGGAGCCATCTGTCCGCCGGTCATACCGTAGATGCCGTTGTTGATAAAGATGATGGCGATGTTTTCGCCACGGTTGGCGGCATGGATTGTCTCGGCAGTGCCTATTGCGGCAAGGTCGCCGTCGCCCTGATATGTGAATACCAGGCGCTCGGGATTGAGGCGCTTGGCCGCGGTGGCCACAGCACAGGCTCTGCCATGGGCGGCCTCTATCCAGTCAACATCAATATAATTATATGCAAAGACAGCGCAGCCCACCGGGGCGATGGCAATGCAATTGTCGGCCTGCCCGAGCTCATCAATAATCTCGGCCACGAGGCGATGGACCACGCCGTGGGAGCAACCGGGGCAGTAGTGCATCGTCCGGTCGTTGAGGAGGCGGGGCTTGGAGTAGACGAGGTTTTCGGGGGTCTTTATGGTAGAGATATCCATAACAGATTTCATTTAACGGAGGAGAAAGCTTCGGGGAAAAAACGCTCGAGGGCGGCCGTGACTTCGCCCGGATTGGGGACAATGCCGCCGAGGCGCCCGAAATGGAATGTGGGGACCCGACACTCCGTCGACAGGCGCACATCCTCAATCATCTGACCGGCATTGAGCTCCACTACGAGGATGCCCTTGACGCGCTTGCCTGCGGCTGCGATGGCATCCTTGGGGAAAGGCCAGAGAGTGACGGGACGAATGAGACCTATCTTTACACCGAGCGCTCTCGCGTCGTCGATTGCTTTCTGACAGATGCGAGCCACCGTGCCGAAGGCCACTATGAGATATTCAGCATCATCGGTGAGATATTCCACCGAGCGCTGCTCGGCCTCCTCAATGCGGGCATAAGTGGCCTGGAAGCGATTGTTGTTGACCTCCATTACCGAGGAGTCGAGCTCGAGAGTGGTGATCACATTGGGCTTTCGGCCACGGGGATTGCCTGTTGCGGCCCAGGGGCACTGCTCGGCTATCTCCTCAGGGGTGCGACGGGGACGATAGGGCGGTAGCACCACCTTTTCCATCATCTGCCCCACGATGCCGTCGGCGAGGATCATGGCGGGGGTGCGATACTTGAAAGCGAGGTCGAAGCCGAGGCCGACAAAGTCGGCCATCTCCTGGACGGTGGCCGGGGCGAGGACAATGAAATGATAGTCGCCATGACCTCCTCCTTTGGTAGCCTGAAAGTAGTCGGCCTGCGAAGGCTGGATGGTGCCCAGGCCCGGGCCTCCGCGCATGACGTTTACCACGAGGGCGGGGAGCTCGCCGGCTGCGATATAAGAAAGGCCTTCACACATGAGCGAGATGCCGGGCGATGATGACGATGTCATGACGGCTTTGCCCGTCGAAGCGCCACCATAGACCATATTTATAGAAGAGATCTCGCTTTCAGCCTGAAGGACCACCATGCCGGTGGTCTCCCAGGGGCGGAGCGCTTCGAGGGTCTCGAGCACCTCGCTCTGAGGTGTTATAGGGTATCCGAAAAAGCCATCGACGCCATAGCGGATTGCAGCGTGGGCAATGGCTTCATTGCCTTTGAGGAGACTCACCTCCTCAAGGGGGGAGTCGGCCCGGCGGTCGTCGGATGAATGATTGATCATAGATAATTTATTAAGAGAGGGAGAAGTCGGTTCAGGGAATTACGGCCCTATAGACCGTGATGCATCCGTCGGGACATACGGCGGCACATGCGCGGCAACCGATACACTGGTCGGGAGAGGCCGTAAAAGCAAAGTGGTAGCCGCGGTTATTGACCTCCTTGGGCTGGAGGGCGAGGACCGTCTTAGGGCAGGCAACCACGCAGAGGTCGCAGCCCTTACAGCGCTCTTGGTCGATATCGACAGCTCCTATTATTCTGGGCATTGTGGGTAAAAGTGATTTATTGTTATGCAAAAATAGCAAAAAAATCTGCTCATTGAACATATTTTAACACTTGCTTAACCATTGGCACATTTGCATATAATGTGTGCCGACGAGTTGTGCACAATGATTAACTTCTGTAAATCAGCGGTTAACAACCGACACTCTCACCTTTTTGCCCTTAAGGCGCTGTGCCGAGAGGGCCTCTGAGAGGGCTTTGGGCGATGCCGAATTGATGTCAACGGCAGCTAATGCCATGTGATCGCCTATGGTGATATGGCCTATGGAGGAGCCGGGGATGCCTCCGGCCTTGGCGATGAAGCCGGCGATGTCGCCCCGCGATATTTTTTCCTTCTTGCCCAGGTTGAAGAAGAGAGTGAAGGCTTTAGGGCGGATAGGATTGTCGCTCTTGGCTGAGGGCACAAGGGGATGATCGGTCACCACGTAGTCGGGTATGCTATCGTTTTCCGACGTGATGACATAGATGGCGCCGTCGGCTCCCTGACGGGCTGTGCGGCCGTTGCGGTGGGTCCATGTCTCGGCCGTAGATGGGATATGATAGTGTATCACGTGGTCTACAGAGTCGATGTCGAGGCCGCGCGAGCCCAGATCGGTGGCCACGAGGATGGGGGTGGTGCCATTGTCAAACATCTCAAGAGCGAGCTCACGCTCCGGCTGGTCGAGGGCTCCATGATAAAGACCGGCGGGGAAGCCGGCCCTCTTCAGAGCCTGGTGGACGCGGGCTGCGGCATCGCGATAGTTGACAAAGACGATAACCTTTCCGTCGGGGAGGGAATGGAGGAGGTCGGTAAGGATTGGCAGCTTGTCGGGAATTGGGCTCTCGACGAGGATGCGCCTAAGAGCACTTTTGCGGCGTGTCTGCTCCTCGGCGCGTATTATTTCAGGACGGTCGAGGGGGAGCCAGGAGGGGAGTGGGTCGATGGAAGTGGCTGAGGTGAGGATCACCGTAGTGAGCCCCTTGCAGTGGCCCACGATGCGCTTCATCTCCGTCTCAAACCCGAGCTCAAGCAGCTTGTCATACTCATCGACCACGAGGGTCCTGATCTCGGAGAGGCTGATACGGTCGCGACGCATATGATCGACCAGACGCCCCGGAGTGGCCACGACGATATCGGGCGTCACTGAAAGAGAGGCTTCTTCCTCCTTGAAGGGATGGCCGCCGTAGAGCGCCACGGTCTTGTAGCCTACAGCGATGGGGCGCACTACGGAATAAATCTGAAGAGTGAGCTCACGGGAAGGAGCGAGGATAAGCGCCCTTACGTGGCCATCGGGTGATGCGAGAGTCCGGAGCATGGCTGCTGCAAAGGCGAGAGTCTTGCCCGAGCCTGTCGGGGCAATGAGGAGAGAGGAGCGGGGAGCGGCGGCCATCATGGCCACCTGCATAGGGTTGAGCGCCGCGATGCCAAGGCGCTCCGATATATTATCGGTAATCTCTTTTTCTGTCATGGTGAGTCAAATGATTATTCACTGCAAAAATAGCAGCCTTTATTGTATAAACCAAAAAAGAGCGGCAGGTGTTTTACTGGAAAACTTCAAATACTATGACCACACCCTCATCATTATGAGCACAAGACAAAACACCATTATCCTCCTCCGCCACGGCCAGAGCCAATGGAACCTCGAAAACCGCTTCACCGGCTGGACCGACGTGGAGCTGAGCGAAGAGGGCCGCGAGGAAGCGAGGCGTGCAGGCCGCGCCATCAAAGCCGCCGGCCTCGAGCCGGAGTTTTATTTCACTTCTTATCTCCGCAGGGCCATCCATACCCTCCAGTTGGCTGCCGCCGAGATGGAGCGCGACTATATTCCCGTAATCAAAGACTGGCACCTCAATGAGCGTCATTACGGCGCGCTACAAGGACTTAATAAGGCTGATACAGCAGCAAAATATGGCGAAGAGCAGGTCCATATCTGGCGCCGCAGCTTCGATGTCGAGCCCCCGCTACTCACCCCCGACGACCCGCGATTTCCCGGTAACGACCCTCGCTACGCCTCCCTCCCGGCCGACCGCCTGCCCTTGACCGAGAGCCTTAAAGACACCATAGCCCGCGTCGATGCCTGCTGGAGCGAACTCATAGCCCCTAAGGTGGCCGAGAAGGGGTGTGTGCTCATCGTGGCCCACGGCAATTCGCTCCGTGGACTGGCTAAGCGACTCCTCAATCTGACTGCGAGCGAAGTGGTTGATCTGGAGATACCTACCGGCAAGCCATGGGTGCTCACCACCGATGAGCGCATGCGGGTGACCGATACCCGCTATCTCGACTGACAGCCCCGCCGGAACATCCAGCGACCAAAAAAACTGAAAAAAGAGGAGCTCAAGTTTGCTTTTGTCGCCCAAAAGGTGTAAGTTTGCCAATGATGACCACTCTTGACCGATTTTTGCGCTATCTGCGCGACGAGCTTCGCTACTCGCCCCACACCGTCGAGGCTTATCGCCGCGACATTGAGGCGTGGCTCGCCGACTATGGTCCCGTCCGCCCCGTAGAGGAGGCCGTGGCCTTGGATATCCGCCGCCATATAGCCTCGCAGGCCCGAAGCGGGAAATCGGTGGCTACTCTCAGGAGAAAGGTAGTGGCCATCCGAGCTCTCTTCAGATATCTGATGCGCCATGAGGGGCTGAAGGTCAATCCGGCCACCGGCATCAATCCGGGCCGTCTACCGAAGCGGTTGCCGGTCAATGTCAAGGAGGCCGAGACCACAGCTATGCTTGACACCCTCGCGGCCGATGCCTCAGACTTTGAGACCAAGCGCAATCATCTCATCATAGAGATGCTTTATGAGACCGGGATGCGATGCTCCGAGCTGATAGGCCTGCGCGACGACCGTACCGACATCTCGCGCCGCGAGCTGCGGGTCATAGGTAAGCGCAATAAAGAGCGCCTCATCCCCATCGGCCCCTCCCTGGCTGCACTCATCGACGACTATCGCCATTCACGCCGTGGCGCCGACGGCCCCGGCCAGGCCGCTCCCGGAGAGCCGCTCTTTGTCCGCTCCGACGGCCGGCCTCTCTATCGCAAGATGGTCTACAACATAGTCCATGAAGCAATGGCTCTCAACGGAGTCCATGCCAGGAGGCTCTCGCCCCACGTCATGCGACATTCCTTCGCCACCGATATGCTTGCAGGGGGAGCAGGGCTCAACACAGTCCAGCAGCTCCTCGGCCACAGCTCCCTGGCCACCACTCAGATATATACCCACATCTCTCTCGACGACCTCAAACGCAACTATGCCGCGGCCCATCCCCGCGCCACTCATAACCATCAAGAATAAAATCCTCACGAAAGTTTCACCCTCTAACCGACGAAGACTATGGAAACAACCATCAATGCCATCCACTTCGATATTTCAGAGCGTCTGACCGACTTCATCAACCGCAAAGCCGAGCGCCTCGCTCGCCGCAACGTCGACATCACCGCCATCGATGCCACCCTCCGCGTGGTCAAGCCCGAGACCGCCATGAACAAGGAGGCCGTGGTGAAGGCCACCCTCCCCGGCTCCCCCGAGCTCGTAGCCACCAAAGTGGCCGACACCTTTGAAGAGGCCGTAGACCTCTGCATGGAGGCCCTCGACCATCAGCTCGAGCGCATCAAAGGGCGCAAATAATCCCTTCACCCGCAGGGGACTGACCCATCAAGAGGAGGGGCTGCGACGCATTTCTGTCGCAGCCCCTCCTCTTGATGATTGTCAAAGGACACTCCCTCAGGGCAGGCAAGGGATCATCCCGGAGGTCTATCCGGCTAAGATCTGGGCAGCATGGTTGGAGGTCTTCACCTCTTTGGGTCCTATGATGCGGGTGATAGTGCCGTCGGGAGCAATAATAAAAGTGGTGCGGAAGGTGCCCATATATTTTCGGCCATACATCGACTTCTCTCCCCACACTCCGAATTGCTCCACGAGCTGATGATCAGTATCGGCTATCAGGGGGAAAGGGAGAGAGTTTTTGGCGATGAATTTGAGGTGTTGGGAGGCGGGATCGACACTCACTCCTATCACCTGGATATCATTATCAAGGAGCTCGGAATAATTGTCGCGCAGGTTACAAGCCTGGGCAGTGCACCCGCTTGTCAGATCTTTGGGGTAGAAATAGAGGGCGATGGTCTTACCGGGGAAGTCGCTCCGCTTGATTTCCTTTCCGTCTTGGTCGGTTCCGAGGATGTCGGGAGCCTTATCTCCTACTTGCAGGCTCATTTTTCTTTGCTGAGTATATCCTTGATTTTCTGGGAGGCCTTGATCACAATATTTTCCAGCTTGAGAATTTCCTCCTTGCGTATTCTATTCTCATGCAGCTCCACGAGGTCGGATATAAGCTGCTTGATCTCATGCATCGAAAGAGCGTTGAAATCAACCTCTTCCTTAGCGAGAACTCTCTCTACGAGAGATTTCTCTTTTTTGGGACGTGCCATATCGGTTGGTCTTTAACGGTTAATAAAATTTTTTTATGATAATACGCTTTAATAAACATCTTTGTTCAACAACCTTTGTTTTTATCAGTTGAGAGTGTTATGGCGCATGAGGCGATGGGGGCTGAACCTGAAGCAGGGAGTAGACACTGATGGTCAGTATCTGCCTCCCTGCTTTATAATGATGAGCTTGTCAGCGAAGGATCAGAAGAGCTTCTCGGGATATTCGCCGGAGGCATGGAGCTCGGCAAATTTCTCAACGACACCGGGACGGTCGGCTGAATATGTTACGCCAAACCACTTGGAGTCGGTATCGAGGACCTTGACAGTGGCTTCGCCGCTCTTGATGAGTGTGTCGATGGCCAGAGGGATGAAAAATTCGCTCTTGGGGGTGTTGATGTCCTTGT
>CAZAUV010000021.1:0-24764 GCA_964488335.1 uncultured Bacteroides sp. | reverse complement strand
GATTGTCAACCTCGGCAAAGGAATAAGCCTCTTCGGCAGCTATGCGGAGCACCTCCTTGCCCTGGGCATCGTTGAGAAATTCGCCCTGCTCGTTGAGGAGCTTGAGGGCGTTCCACTGCTTGGGGTTGTGGGAAGCGGTGATGATGATGCCGCCGCAGGCATTCTCTCCGGTGACGGCAATCTCGGTGGTGGGGGTCGACGCCAGGCCGATATTGACCACGTCAAAGCCCATGCCGCAGAGAGTGGAGACCACGATGCCGCTGACCATCTCGCCGGAGAGGCGGGCGTCGCGGCCCACGACGATCACGTTGGAGGTCTTGGTGGTGTTGGAGCGGATGAAAGTGGCGTAGGCCGCAGTGAATTTTACGATGTCGAGGGGTGAGAGCCCATCGCCGGGGACACCGCCGATGGTGCCGCGGATGCCGGAGATTGATTTAATCAGTGACATGGTATTATGAGTCTTGATTGATTAGAGTTTGCTGGGATAGTAGCGGATGTTGAAGAGCATCGGCTGGACATAAGACTGCTCGTCGGTCAGCCCGTATTCGGCTTTCACCACGAGATTGACGCGGCAGTTGAGAGGGAGATATTTCAGCGGAGCCTGGATGCCGGGGCCCCAGCTGGTGGTCGAGGGAAGGCGGGTGTCGCCGTAGCGGAAAAATGTGGCTTGGTAGCCGGCATTTTCGTTGGAGTCATACATCTCCATCTCCTGACCGGTGCGATAGGTGGTCAGATTGTAACGCGTGTAGCGGAAGTAGACCAGCTGGTTGACATAAGCCTTCGGCCCATAGCCCGGGTCAAGCACCTGCATGAAGAGCTTCCCCTCCTCGTCTATCATATAATAAGGAGCGTCGGGGCCAGTCTCGAAGATGGTGTCGGCCGGGATGGTGGCAATCACGCGATGGTCAGCCAGGAAGGTGTTGACATGCTTGCTCTCGGTGTTGAGCAGGTCGGTATATGAAGTATCGTCGTCGCAGGCGGCTAAGAGGGCGGCGAGCGCGAGGATGGCTGTCAGGCGGCAGAGGATCTTATTCATTTATCTGAAGATGAGGGGAGAAGATTGTCGTAAGAGGGGATGATTTCATTAATCTTTGCGATACATTCGGCCAGCGAACCGTGATATTCTCCGCCGGCGGCATTGAGGTGACCGCCGCCGCCGAAATGCTCGCTACACAGGATATTGACGGGGAAGTTGCCGACAGAGCGCATCGACACCTTGACAAAGCCGCGCTTGTCTTCGCGCAGGAATATCGAGTAAGTGATGCCGGGGATGTCGAGGGGCTTGTTGACAAGGCCCTCGGTGTCGCCCCGCTGATAGTTACGCGCCTCGAGCTCTTCGAGCGAGAGGGTGATGAAGGCGGCCTGATGGTCGCGCAGCAGCTCCATATGGTCGAGGGCATAGCCGCAGATGCGCAGGCTGCTTTCGGTGGTCATGCTCCAGGCCTTCCGGTAGATGGCATCCTTGTTGATGCCGCGGCCGAGGAGATCGGCTATGATGAGGTAAAGGTCGGGCGAATTGGAGTTGTAGCTGAAGTTGCCCGTGTCGGTCATCATGCCCGTGTAGATACATGTGGCCACCTCCGTGTCTATAAGGTCGGCCAGGCCGGCCTCGCGGAGCAGATGATAGAGGAGCACGCATGTCGACGACGACTCGGGATCGCTCACCACAATCTCAGCCTCGAGCTGAAGGTCAAGGTGATGGTCCACCACCACCCGGCGCGCCTCCGAGGCCTCGACCAGGGGAGCCATGCGGTCGATGCGGTGGATGTCGTTGAAATCAAGGCAGAAAATCACGTCGGCCGATGCCAGAGTGCGCCGGGCCACATCGGGTATCTGACTCGCCACTATAATATTGTCGGCGCCGGGGAGGAATGTCAGATTACCCGGGGGCATATCGGGGGTGATCACCCTGACAGTCTTTCCCATCTTCTCGAGGACACGGCAGAGGGCGAGCGACGAGCCGAGAGCATCGCCGTCGGGCGACACATGGCAAACAATCGAGCAGCGGTAGACCGAGTCAAGCAGCCGGCGCAGGCGCCTGCTGAGGGCCTGAGTGATGCTGCGAGGAGGGAGCAATATGTTGTCGGCTGAAGAGTTCAAGTCGTAATATAATTGTCTGGGTTTCAAGCCCGGGCGCGCCGGAGAGCGGCGGGGCCGCAGCCCGGCGAGGCATTGGGCTCTGCAAAGATACGCAATTTTTATAAAGCTGAGTCGCTGCGCCGCCGTTTTTTTTGTAGCGCAGATGAGACGTGGCAGGGATTTAACAACCGGGACAGGCGATAATATTTGGGCAGAAATTGGAATGTTTCATTAAAAAAGCGTAACTTTGCGCCATAAATAATTTCAAATCATCATACAATGTCTAAGGAATTAGATTGGAGTAACCTCTCTTTTGGCTACATTCCTACCGATTACAATGTGCGCTGCCGCTTTGCCGATGGTAAGTGGGGCCCTGTAGAAGTGTCGCAGTCAGAGTATATAAATATGCATATGGCCGCCACCTGTCTCCATTATGGGCAGGAGGTGTTTGAGGGCCTCAAGGCCTTCCGTGGCAAGGATGGCAAGATACGCATCTTCCGCCTTCACGAAAATGCCCGCCGCATCACCGAGAGCGCCCGCGGCATCAAGATGGAGCCCGTCCCCGAAGAGATCTTCGCCGAGATGGTGGTCAAGGCCGTGAAGCTCAATGAGCGTTTCATCCCCCCCTATGGCAGCGGCGCCTCGCTCTATATCCGCCCTATCGAGCTCGGCATGAGCGCTCAGATAGGTGTCCATCCCTCTTCGGAATATCTCTTTATGGTGCTCGTCACCCCCGTAGGCCCCTACTTCAAGGAGGGTTTCCGCCCCACCAATATCTGCATCATGCGCGAATTTGACCGCGTGGCCCCCAAGGGCACAGGCCGCTGGAAGGTGGGCGGCAACTATGCTGCCTCGATGGATGCCGGCGAGAAGGCCCATGAGCTGGGCTACTCGGCTGTGCTCTATCTCGACCCCCGCGAGAAGAAATATCTCGATGAGTGCGGCCCCGCCAATTTCTTCGCTATCAAAGATGGCGTCTACATCACTCCCGCCAGCGAGTCGATCCTCCCCTCGGTGACCAACAAAAGCCTCATGACCCTGGCCGAGGATATGGGTATCAAGGTGGAGCGCCGCCACATCACCGTGGAGGAGCTCGCCGACATCGACGAAGCTGCCGCTTGCGGCACCGCTGCCGTAGCCTCCCCCGTGGCTGAAATCGACGATCTTGATACCGGCAAGAAATATATCCTGGCCAAGGACGGCGAGCCCGGCCCCATCACCACTAAGCTCTACAACCGCCTCCGCGCCATCCAGCTCGGCGAAGAGCCCGACACCCACGGCTGGAACACCATCGTAGAATAATCCCTCTCCCCCTCTCTTCCGACACCTTATATAATATGGTGGACTATCAGGCCATAATAGACTCTCATTATCCCGCAGGCAGTCATCTGCGGGATATCTTTATGGCCCATAGCAGAGCCGTGGCCGCCCTGGCCCTCGACATTGCCGCCCGCCTCGCCCTGCCGCTCAGCCGGGCCGAGATAGAGGCCGCGGCGATGCTCCATGATATAGGCATCTTCATGACCGATGCTCCCTCGATAGGATGCAACGGTCGGGAGCCATATATTGCCCACGGCATCCTCGGTGCCCGCCTCCTCCGCGCCCTCGGGCCTGAGTGGGAGCCCTATGCCCGGGTGGCCGAGCGCCACACCGGCTCGGGGCTTACCGCCGCCGAGATAGAGGCCCAGGGCCTTCCCCTCCCGGCGCGCGACCTCCTTCCCGAGACCCTCCTGGAGAAGCTCATCTGCTATGCCGATAAGTTTTACTCCAAGAGCGGCGACATGAAGCGCAAGGAGCCTGCCGCGATACGCGCCTCCCTCACCCGCAAGAGCGAGGCAGCCGCGCGCCGCTTCGATGCCCTCGCTGCCATCTTTGACCCGGAGGTGAAGGTTGCTACCGTCAGGATAGCCTTCGTGGGGCTCGGCCGGAGGGGGATGGCAAATCTCAGGCGCCACCTTATATTAGACCATGTGGAGATAGCCGCTCTCTGCGACTCATTTCCCGGAGCGCTCGCCGAGGCTTCGGCAGCAATCCCTGAGGGGACTCCCCCCCCGCGGCTATTCGCTTCATGGCAGGAAATGCTTGCCTCGGGGCTGAGCGCCGACCTGGTCTATATCTCCACCGACTGGGCCACTCACACTCCCATCGCCGTAGCGGCTATGGAGGCTGGCTATAATGTAGCCGTAGAGGTCCCCGCCGCCGTTTGCCGCGAGGAGGGCGAGCTGATTGTGGCCACCGCCCTGCATACCGGCCGCTTCTTCACCATGGTGGAAAACTGCTGCTATGACCCCTTCCATCTCTCGACCTTGGCCCTCGTCGGCGCCGGCGAGCTGGGGAAGCTGACCCATCTCGAAGGGGCATATATCCACGACCTGCGCTCCGAGATTGTCGGCAGCCGCTGGCACGCGGAGGCCTCGCGCGCCAACAATGCCAATCCCTATCCGACCCACGGCCTGGGGCCCATGTGTCAGCTCCTGGGCATCAACCGCCCGGGGGGCGACGCCATGGCCGAAGTGGTGTCGATGAGCCCGGCGAGCGCCTCGGGCATCAACACCAGCCTCATATCTACCCTCCGGGGACGGACCATGATGCTTCAATATGACGTGGCTACGCCCCGCCCCTACTCACGCCTCCAGAGCGTAAGCGGCTCGCGGGGCTATATCTCGAAATATCCCGTGGCGATGCTGATGCTCGACGGCATGACCGAGCCGCTCACCGGCGACCCCCTCGACCAGCGCCTGAGCCTGACGCGCCACCCCCTGCTGAACCTCTACGAGCCCCGGGGCATTGCTCTCGGGGTGCCCAACATGATGAACTATATCATGGACCGCCGCATCATCGACCTCATCCGCTATGGCCGCGATCCCGACATCACCGCCTCTGACGCCGCCTTGTGGTCGTCGCTCGCATGGCTCTCGCGGCAGTCGCTCAATGAAGGGAGTCGCCCGGTGGCCATCACCCCCTTCTGACGGCCACCATTTGGCCAATCCGGATTTTTTGACTACCTTTGCACCCTCGGGTGTCGGAGGACACAATGCAGCCGGGAGCCTCGTCGCGCGACGACCACGCGAGCGTCGTGAGGAAAGTCCGGGCAACACAGAGCACCTCACTCCCTTCGGGGAGCTATCGGCGACGGTAGAGTAGCGTGACAGAAAACAACCGCCGCGGCCCCACGGGGTCGCGGTAAGGGTGAAAAGGCGGGGTAAGAGCCCACCGGACGCTATGGCGACATAGCGTGCCGCACGTCTTGAGGGTTGCAATGCCAAGTATACCGGCAGCATGTAGGGTTGCTCGCCCGATGCCGGGGGGTAGGCAGCTAAGATAAATGACGGGGCTCCGCAGCCGGCCCCCTTCGAGGGGAAGCAGCGCGGAGACATAACCCGGCTTATATCCCGACTGCATCCTCCGATGCCCCATAGCACCACAGCCGCCCCGGCTCCAGATATTCTCTGAGAGCCGGGGCGGCTGCGTAGTGTCAAGATCAGTTGAGGGCCTGAATGGCTCAGACATCGAGCTGGACATCCAGCGGCATATAATGCTGATAAGGGTGATCGCAGGCGGGGCATACGGTAGGAGGCTCGGTGCCGACATATTCAAAGCCGCAGACAAGACACTTCCACGTGATAGGCTTCTCGCGTTTCCAGACGGTGCCGGTCTTCACCTGCTCGAGCAGGCGACGGAAGCGGGCCTCATGGGCCTTCTCCACCTTGGCGATGGCCTCAAAATGAGAGGCGATGTCGTCAAAGCCTTCCGAGCGGGCAATAGCGGCGGCATCGGTGTAGGCCACTACACCCTCGGCCTGCTCCTCGTTGGCGGCGGTAAGCAGGTTGTCGGCCGTGGTGCCGATCACTCCGGCATCAACCTTGGCCATCTCTACGGTCACCTGACCGCCCTGAAGCATCTTGAAGAATACCTTGCCATGGTGGAGCTCATTCTGAGCCGTCTCTTCAAAGACGCGCTGGATGGGGAAGTAACTCTCCTTCTGGGCCTGCTGGGCATAGAAGGTATAGCGTGTGTAGGCCGACGACTCGGCCAGATATGATTGAACGATGACTTTTTCGGTCTTTGTCCCGGCGAGGGACTTCTTTGTTGTGCTCATAATTGAGATTTAAGAAGAGTTATTGGGTTTATCTATTGTTGACCGGGGGGGGGTGAGAAGCTCCGGCTCCGGCGGCTCCCTGCGGAGCCCTTTCATCAATCTCAACGAAGAGGAGGAGCCTAAAGTTCGGCCTGAACAGAAAAAAAGCAGCGGCCCGCGGTTGCGCCGGCTCTCCGTCGGGGAAGCCTCTCGGCTGTTA
Organism: uncultured Bacteroides sp.; assembly: GCA_964488335.1. Taxonomy (GTDB): domain Bacteria; phylum Bacteroidota; class Bacteroidia; order Bacteroidales; family Muribaculaceae; genus Paramuribaculum. The sequence goes on along the minus strand of CAZAUV010000021.1, from coordinate 18,387 downwards.
TCACACTGCCGAAGCAGCAAAATCGGGCGTAAGGCGACATTTTTCCACGATTTTTGCACTTTTTCTAACATTTTGCCGCCAAAAAGTTGCACACGTTGAAAATTTGCCATACCTTTGCCCCATCAAAAAGTCAGCCCGCTGACTAAGTTTCCAGCAATTCAGGTAAAAATTAATGCTCTATGCCTCTCATCATCCCTGCTAAATATAAGCGTAAGCTCCAGCCGGAGACCACAGAGGTGGCCATCAAGACCATCAAGGACGCCTTCCAGCGCCGCCTCGCTGAGGAGCTCGGCCTCCGCCGAGTCACCGCTCCTCTGTTTGTCCTTTCAGGCACCGGTCTTAACGATGACCTCAATGGCATCGAGCGCCCCGTGACATTTCCCGTCAAAGACCTCGATGAGCGCCGCGCCGAGGTGGTCCACTCGCTGGCCAAATGGAAGCGCGCCAAGCTCGCAGCTTATGACATAGCCCCCGGATATGGCCTTTACACCGACATGAACGCCATCCGCGCCGACGAAGAGCTCGACAATCTCCATTCGCTCTACGTTGACCAGTGGGACTGGGAGAAGACCATCACCCTCTCCGACCGCAATCTCGACTATCTCAAGGCCACCGTCAGAAAGATTTATGCCGTGGTCAAAGAGATGGAGATGATGATATATAAGATGTTTCCCCACATCACACCCCGCCTCCCTGAAGATATCACCTTCATCCACGCTCAGGAGCTCCTCGACCGCTATCCCGGCATGACTCCTACCGAGCGCGAGACCGAAGCCTCCCGCCGGTATGGCGCCATCTTCGTCATCGGCATCGGCGGAAAGCTCTCCGACGGCAAGCCCCACGACGGCCGAGCCCCCGACTATGACGACTGGTCGACCCCCAACGGCGACGGTTTCGCCGGCCTCAACGGCGACATCATCGTCTACGACTCAGTCCTCGGCCGCTCCTTCGAGCTCTCTTCGATGGGCATCCGCGTGAGCCCCGAGAGCCTCGCCGCCCAGCTCAAAGAGCGCGGCTGCGAAGAGCGCGCCTCCCTCCCCTTCCATTCGGCCCTCCTCCGGGGCGACTATCCCGCCTCCATCGGTGGCGGCATAGGTCAGAGCCGGCTCTGTATGTTCCTCCTCCAGAAGGCCCATATCGGCGAGGTCCAGGCCTCGATATGGCCCGAAGAGCAGATCGCAGCCTGCGAAGCCGCAGGCATCGAGCTCCTCTGAGCCCCTCCTCCACCATCTGACTTCATAACTTAGTAGATATTTGATAGATAGATAGAACTTTTACAATCTTTATTACTGACTATCCTGTCAGGCCATTATCTCATACAATCTTGATTTACACACTGTCATGCTGCTACAGGCATTGATTATATCGGTATTCTTTTAATCAGTGACATCTGGGGCATCGGCCGGCTGCACCGACAATACGCTCGTGAGAGTGGCGGCGGCTTCCCTTACCCCTCAATTAGCTCGGACGAGCTCGGCAATCGCCGCCCCCATCAGGGGCATCCGGTTGTCGAGCTCTTACTTTAGACCCTCCCACGCCGTTTTTATCCTACCCTTCAACCTCTCGGGGCGCCTCTTTGTTATCCTCTCGACCCGAAGGCCGGGGCACTCTCCCCTCCCCCTCAGGCCACCATCTTAATCTACATCATTATGGACAGACAAATCAAACTCTCTCAGCTTCGCTCAGCCCTCCAGGCAGCGTATGACAAATATCGCACCCTCGATCTATCCGAGACCAAGGCTGCGACAGATCCTCGCGTGGCCGGGCAGAATGCCGACGACTTCGGCATTGCCGTGACCCTCACCGACGGCACCGTCATAAGCCTCGGCGATTCAGCCAAAGCCGCCCCTATGACCACCATATCCAAAGTCCCCATCCTCCTTGCCCTGCTCACTCAGATGAGCCCTATGGAGGTGGCCGAAAAAGCCGGCATGAAGAAATGTGGCTGCGGCTGCTCCGGCGCCAAGCCTTCCAAACCCAAAGTGGCGGTCAGCCCCAAGGGCATCCGCGCCATGAGCATGCTCCAGCCCATTGGCGATCCCGAAGGAAAGTGGGACATTTATTCTTCGCTCCTCATAGGCCTGATGGGGTCAGAGCCGGTGCTCTCCGACCCGTTTTACAAGAAACTCATGGCCGATAATCAGGCCGGCCAGACTGTCAACGCCCTTGCCGACGCCGACTATTATCTCTATGACGATGCCGCCCTCTCGGTAGACCTCTATAGCAAGGCCTCGGCCATGACCGCGTCAGCCGAGCAGCTGTCGGCCCTGGCCGCTACCATCGCCGCCGACGGCTATAATCCCCTGACCAAAGCCAATGTCTTCGATGGCGATCTGGCCCAGAACGTAGTGGGCTTCATGGCCGCCAAAGGCCCCCACAAGATGGCCAAACCCTGGCTGATGATTGCCGGACTTCCCGCCCTGACCGGCTATGCAGGCCAGATGATGGGTGTCCTCCCCGGCGTGATGGGCATCGCGGCCTATTCGCCCGCAGTCAATGGTGTCGGCATCCCTGTCAGAGCCGCCATGGCCATCAAGGAAGTGATGAACAGCCTCGGTCTCTCGGCCCTCTCTTCCGCCCGAGTGACCATCGTCAAAGACTGACCCGCCCCTCCCCACCGTCAGTCGCTAATCCGACCTATCTGACGCCCCCGGCGTCAATCCCAATAAATCCGAGAGTCAGACCCCGTCATACACCGAGGGGTCTGACCCCCGATTTTTTTATGCACACCACTCCACCCTCTCCGCTCCACACTGTCAGGATAGCCACTGATGATCGTTGCATATTGAGTGGTCTAAATAATTTTCTAAGGAATGACGACGTCATATGGGCAGTGCAGCACTCATAAATCAGGAAGTCAAACACTCATAAATTTGGAAGTGAAATGCTCACAAATTTGGAAGTGAAATACTCACAAATTTGGAAGTGAAATGCTCACAAATCAAGCATTAAAAGTCCAATAAATTTGGAAATATGAAAATCTTCTCTTACCTTTGCGCTTAATATCAACAGATTATGACTATGGATAATTATCTTTCCAGATACATAGAAGCCACCATTTCAAAAAAAATGAAATCAAGTGGAGTCGTATTGGTGGAGGGGCCCAAATTTTGTGGGAAAACCACCACAAGCTCACTTTTTGCCAGAAGCGAAATCCGCCTTAACACAAAGGCGGCTATACAGATTGCCCGTATCGAGCCTCATAATGTGCTTATTGGAGAACGGCCAAGACTAATAGATGAATGGCAGACTGTGCCGGATCTTTGGAATCAGGCAAAGGCTTGGATTGATGAAAATCCCGGCTTCGGGCAATTCATATTTACCGGAAGTTCCACTCCTGTCGATAATTCAGAGATATTCCATTCGGGAGCAGGACGTATCACTCGGGTCATGATGCGTCCAATGAGTTTGTTTGAATCCCGAGATTCCAAAGGGTCGGTTTCCCTTTCTCTTCTTTTTGATGAAGACAATCCGACAGTATTTGATATGAATGAGGGCCACAGATTAAGCGATACCGCATTTCTCCTCTGCCGCGGGGGATGGCCTCTGTCAATTCAGCCGGATAAAGACGTGGCGCTTGACATAACCTCCAACTACTATGAAAGCCTTTTCAATCTGGGGAACAGTGAAAACCCGAAATTCCGCAACAAGAATCCTGAAATAATGAAGATTATCATGCGGGCATATGCCCGACATGTGTCCACCCAGACCTCTACGACCAAGATATTGGCGGATATTGCTGCCCGTGACAGCCGATCAATCAGCAACAAGACTTTTGATGAATATACCGATATCCTTACCGACTTGTTTATTATTGAGGATATGGAAGCATGGAACCCAAATTTGAGGTCAAAGACAATAGTTCGTTCCACTCCAACGCATCATTTTGTGGACTCATCCATAGCGACGCAGGCTCTTGGAGCAGCTCCCGCCGATTTAATGGCTGACCTCAACACCTTCGGGCTTTTGTTTGAAGATATGGCGGTCAGGGATCTCAGGGTATATGCGCAGGCCCTCAACGGAAATGTCTTACACTATCGTGACAGCCGCGGGCTGGAGTGTGACACTATAGTGCATCTTAAAGATGGTAGATGGGCTCCGATAGAAATCAAGCTGGGAGGCGATAATCTGATAGAGGAAGGTGCCAAAAATCTTCTCAAATTGAAATCGGACATTGCCGAGAAGAATCAGCCCTCGTTCATGATGATACTCACAGCCACAGGACCGGCATATCGAAGACAAGACGGCATATATGTCATACCTATCAATTGCCTTAAAGCATAGAGAGCGGCCTTGAATTTTCGTCACCGGAAAATACCATGGCCGGATCACGGCTCTGTCATATTAACTATGTGAAAAACGAAACTTTAAGTCTCACCATAAACACTTTTTCAAGAAAGAATCTTAACTTTGCATTTGCTGTCTGATTCATACATATAAGATACTGCCAACCATCCTCTTTTAACTATGACCAAGAATCAAATTGACTATGTGACATGTGTTATCGGGTCGTTGTCTCTGATGACAGGTAAGTCATGTTCGCGGATTTATCAAAAACTAAAAGACGCGGGAGTAATAAATGATTATTTAGCCGCAGCTTATGACATACTCCACACACTCAGTCTGGAGTATGTAGCTGAAGATGTTATCAATATTATGAAAAAGAAAGGTATCGAGCTATGTTAGTTTATCATACATCTGACCAACTATTTGAAACCCCTGATGTTAAACATTCACGACAGGCTCTCGACTTTGGGAAAGGCTTCTATGTGACCCGCCTCAGAGACCAGGCCGAGAAGTATGCTCAAAGATTTCTAAAGACCGGTAGCGATGCCTATCTCCATATATTTGAGTTTACTCCTGACTCCAGCCTTAGAATTAAGGTTTTTGACTCCTATGATGAGGAATGGCTTGACTTTGTGTGCAGCTGTCGGAAAGGCGGGGTAGACTATGAGAATTATGATATTATTGAGGGAGGCGTAGCTAATGATAAGGTTTACCGTACTGTTGACCTGTATATGTCGGGTATTTACACTAAGTCACAGGCTCTTGATAATCTGATATTTGAGAAGCCAAACAACCAGCTATGTTTCATTACGCAAAATGCGATAGACCTTTGCCTTAAATTGACCGGACAAAAGATAATTAATAATGGATAAAACGACACGCATATTAAGAGATATGAAGTATTCCCGTATCATTGACCTGATAGCGGCAGAGCAGCAGATCCCTCTTGAAGATGCTATGGACATGCTTTACTCATCCCCCTTATTTGAAATAATTGACGATGGAACTGCCGACCTCATTTGCCGCAGCGACCTATACCTCGCCGGAGAAATAATCCGGGCGCACAATAATTTTGCTCACCCGGAATAACGGCTTGTAGGATACGGGGCTTGAGGGAATGATGTCGTGGGGTGGTAAGGATAAAGGGGATGTCGGGAAAAATGCCTATCTTTGCAGGGAATTATGAAGACACTTTATATCACTGACCTTGACGGTACGCTGCTGGGCAATGACAGCCGTGTGGCCGGAGAGAGTGTGGAGCTGCTCAGGGAGCTCCCCTCAGAAAAGCTCTTTACGATAGCCACGGCGCGAACTCCCGCCACCATCGACCTCATCCTTCCCCGCGAGCTTGGCCCGGAGCTCCCGGCTATCGTCATCACCGGCTCGGCCCTCTGGCACCGCAGGGAGCGCCGTTATTCCGACGTGATGGTGATGAGGCCCGACGATGCACTCTGCGCGGAGGAGGCTATGCTGAGGTGTGGTCTCGCTCCGTTTACCTACACCATCGACGCCCCTGAGGGGATGCTCTATGCTTATGGCCGCATCCCCGATGGAAGGCCGGCTTTTGGCCCGCTCACGGCGGCCGAGCAGGCGTTTGTCGATGAGCGCCGCAATCTGCCCCTAAAGCGCATCTCCCTGACCCGCAATCCGATGACTTGTCCTCCGCTGCTTGTCTTCGGCATCGGACATATGGACCAGGTTGAGCAGGCTGCCGCCATAGTTGCGGATCAGATGCCGGAGGCTGCTGTGTCGGTCTATGGCGATGTGTTTTCGCGCGAGAAAGGTTTCATCGAGGTCTTCGCGCCGGGGGTGAGCAAAGGGGCAGCGGCGCTCAGGCTCAAGGAGCGCCTCGGAGCCGGGCGCCTCGTGGTGTTTGGCGACAGTCTCAACGACATGGCCATGCTCCGGGTGGCCGACGAAGCCGTGGCGGTGGCCAACGCCGCCGAGGAGGTCAAAGCTGCCGCCACCACGGTGATAGGCCCCAACAGCGACAATTCGGTGGCCCGCTTCATCGCCGCCGACCCGACCTATTCGGGTCGTGAGGAGGCGTAGACGCGCCAGCGGTCGATCAGCGCGGTCATGTCAGCAGGGATGGGAGCCTCGAAAAACATCTCCCGGCCTGTCCGGGGATGAGTGAAACCGAGGGTGCGGGCATGGAGTGCCTGACGCGGGCATAAGTCCATACAGTTGGCTATGAAGCGGTTATATGAGGCGGAGCGGATGCCGCGGAGGATTTCGTCGCCGCCATAGCGGGCATCGGCAAAGAGGGGGTGGCCCAGATGGCGCATATGGACGCGTATCTGATGGGTGCGCCCGGTCTCGAGGACACATTTGACCAGGGCCACATGGAGCAGGGGCTCAATTACCGAATAATGAGTGACGGCATGCTTCCCCTCCGCGCCCCCCGAGGGGAAGACGGCCATGCGGAGACGGTCGCGCAGGTCGCGGCCTATGTTGGTCTCCACCCTACCCTGAGGCGGCTCGGGGATGCCCCATACGAGGGCCACATATTCGCGCTTGGTGGTCTTCTCGAAAAACTGCCTCCCGAGCCGGGTCTTGGCATCGGGAGTCTTGGCCACGACCAGAAGGCCCGATGTGTCTTTGTCGATGCGGTGGACCAGTCCCATTCGGGGGTCGGAAGAGTCGTAGTCGGGATTATCCTTGAAGTGCCATGCCAGGGCGTTGACCAGGGTGCCGGAATAGTTGCCGTGGCCGGGATGGACCACCATTCCTGCGGGCTTATTGACCACAAGGAGGTCATCATCTTCATACACAATGTCGAGGGGTATATCCTCAGGTGTGATCTCGAGCTCATATCGGGGGCGGTCCATGACGATGGAGATAACGTCGAGGGGCTTGACGCGATAGTTGCTCTTGACGGGCTTGCCATTGACGAGGATACACCCGGCCTCGGCAGCCTGCTGGATGCGGTTGCGCGAACTCTGCTTCCCCATCATCGCCACGAGGTATTTGTCAACCCTCAGGAGGGTCTGCCCTTTGTCGGCCACGAAACGGAAATGCTCATACATCTCTCTCTCGCCGGAGTCGTCAACCGAGGGGATGTCGGCAGGGAGCCGGTCGGGGATATCGTCGTCGAAGTCGTCGTCGGGGCTAAAGGTGCCGGGCGATGTGGAGTCGGTCATCGTCATAGGTAATGGAAGATGGTCAGAATTGATCGGGATCAAATGTGACGATTGCATCATCGTCGTCGCCCGGGTCGGCCTCCAGAGCGAGGGAGTCGACAATCTCGTTGACGGGGCCGCTGCTCACCTCGAGGGTCACCCGGGCAGTGACGGGCACACGGGTGCCGGGACTGACACGACGGCCGTCGACGATTACTCCTACCACAAGGTCTTTATACTCTCCGGGGACCACCACCGTTGAAATCCGGGTGATGCCGATGCCGAGGAGCGACGTGCGGGCCAGGCGCTCCGAGACGTCGGTGACCTTCGGGAGGGTCACCTGCTTGGGGCTGGAGGCAGTGACGGTGAGATATATCTCCCGCCCGCGCTTGACCATCGAGCCCTCCTTGGGAGTCTGGTCGGTCACCGTGCTGGGCGGCCTTGTCGTATCATAGACCGAGTCGAGGATCTCGACAGTAAAACCCGAACTTTCAAGGATTTGAGCGGCAGCCGCATAATTCATCCCTACCACGGTGGGAGTGGGGGTCTCCTCGCCATGGTCAGTCCAGATGTCGAGCCATGAGAGAGCAAGCCATGCCAGAACGATGGCGGCCACAATCATGCAGGCAATATTTATAAGGAGCTTGCGGGCAAAGCCGCTGCCCTTCTTATCGGGAGTCGTCGGGGTGTTGTCCTCAGTCATATGTAGCGGAGGGGGGGGATGAGTAGGGGGATTAGAAAGAGCGGGACAAAGATACAAAAAAAGCGTTGGCCGCGCGAGCGTCGGGCAATAATAATTAGCCGGAGACAATAATAATTAGCTCCGGGGCATAAAATGTCGGGAAAAATAGGCCGCTATTTGCGCAATAATGCTTACCTTTGCAACGCCGAAAAGCGGCTATCGCCTTCGGGGCGCCTTCGGCCATCAAGCTCTCCATCATTCAATCGACACGTTTTGAGAAAGTTACAATACTATCTTCTTACGCTCCTTGCCGCTGTGGCCCTCACGGGTTGCACCGAGTATCAGCGCATCCTCAAGTCAACCGACACCGACGCCAAGCTGGAGTTTGCCCGCCGGGCTTTTGACGAGAAGCGTTATGTCCAGGCCTCGACGGTGTTGTCAGACGTGGCCATGTCGCTTCGCGGCTCCGAGAAGGCCGAGGATGCTCTCTATCTCCTTGCCCTCTCTTATTACGAAAACAAAGACTATCTCAATTCGGGCGTCTGCTTCAAGCAATATTATCAGCGCTATCCCAAAGGGAAATATACCGAGCTGGCCCGCTTCTATTCAGGCTACGGCTATTACCTCGAGAGCCCCGACCCCCAGCTTGACCAGACCGAGACCCTCAAGGGCATAGAGGAGCTGCAGGGATTTATCGACTATTTTCCCCATTCCGACCGCGTCAACATTGCCCAGAACGCCATCTTCGAGCTCCAGGACAAGCTGACCCTCAAGCAGCTTCAGAATGCCCAGCTCTATTACAACCTGGGCTACTTCCTGACCAACAACAATTATGAGAGCGCCATCGTAGTGGCTCAGAACGCCATCAAGGATTACCCCTACTCGCGCTATAAGGAAGACCTCGAGATGCTCATCCTCAAGAGCCGCTATCAGGAGGCCAAGGCTTCGATCAACGAAAAAAAGCCCGAGCGCTATCGCGAGGTGCTCGACGAATATTACTCTTTCATCAACAACTATCCCGACTCGCCCATGCGCGAAGAGGCCGACCGCATCGCCAAGATAGCCGGCGCCTATGCCGGCGAGTAACCTCCCCCCCCCGGAAACAGTATAAGTATACATCACTATATGGACTACAAGAAATCAAACGCTCCCCTCAACACCCAGCCCCACGACCTCATCGACCTGAGCCAGCAGACCGGCAACATCTATGAGACCGTCTGCGTCATAGCACGCCGCTCCAACCAGATCTCCGGGGAGATGAAACACGACCTCGAGAAGAAGCTCCAGGAGTTTGCCACTCTCAACGACAATCTTGAGGAAATAAACGAAAACCGCGAGCAGATAGAGATCTCACGCTACTACGAGAAGCTCCCCAAGCCCACCCTGATTGCCACACAGGAGTATATCGACGAGAAGCTCTATTTCCGCAATCCCTCCAAGAACAAGGCAGATCTTGACGACTGATCATATCGCTCTCTCTCTGACCTACTGACTTGACGTTATTGACTGCCCTGCCGGCTCCTTTGCCTCGGCCGGGCAGTTGCCGCTTTAATTGACACCCCCCGCACAATGAGACACATCCTCGCTCTGCTCACTGTCATCTCCGCCGCCCTGACAGCGGCCGCCCAGATCATCACCACGGTGCCCGCCACCCTGACCACCTCCTCGGCCCCGATCACCATCACCTACCATGCCGACCGGGGCTCGCGGGGTCTTGCCGGACTGACACCATCAAGCGCCGTCTATGCCCACACGGGCGTCATCCTCCGCGGCGAAAGCGGCTGGCAGAAAGCACCGGCATGGCTCGACAACGCCAATAAATATCGCCTCCGCTATATGGGACCCGACACCTGGCAGCTCGATATTCCCTCCATAGCAGAGTATTACGGCCTCTCTCCGGAGCAGGAGGCGAGAGTGGAGAAGCTGATGTTTGTCTTCCGCAACGCCGATGGCTCGCGCGAGGGAAAGACAGCCTCGGGAGGCGACATAGCCGTGGAGGTCTTTCCCGAAGGCTTCCATGTCACCCTCGCCCTCTCCCCTGAGAGCCGGGTGATCACCTCCGCGGCTCCTGTCACCTTCACCGCCTCAACGACCCTCCCGGCGTCGATCACGATCACCGTAGGAGACCATACATTCTCATCCGAGCCGGGAGTGACCTCATTCTCCGCCTCACAAAGCTTCTCATCGCCCGGAGGATACACCGCCACCGCCACTGCCACTGCCGCATCGGGCCTCACAGCCTCCACCTCCACCACCCTCCTGATGCCCTCCGCGACGGTCACGGCCACCTACCCGGGCGGTGTCGCCGTAAGCCAGGGGCCGGTAATCTCGGCAGACAAGACCGAAGCCACCTTTGCCATAGCCGCCCCCGGCAAGAGCTCGGCTATCATCGTGGGCTCATGGAACGACTTTGCCCTCACCCCCTCCCAGGAGATGAAACGCGCCCCAGAGACCCTTCCCCTCCCCGCCGACACCTCATATATTAAGAATGCCTGGAGCCTGGCTCAGCCCTTTTTCTGGACCACCGTCAAGGGCCTCACTCCCGGACAGACTTACTCCTATTATTATCTCATCGACGGCACCACCGCCGTGGCCGACCCCTATGCCCGGCTCGTCCTCGACCCCTCGGCCGACCGCTTCATCCCGGCTGAAGTGTTTCCCGACATGCCGGAATATCCCGAAGGCAAAGTGCCCGACGGGACCACCATGAGCGTCATCACCGCGGCCGAAGAGCCCTCCATCCCCACCCTCCCCGACCGCCCCGCCCTCGACGACCTCATCATCTATGAGCTCCTCATCCGCGACTTCACGGGCACCGGCGCCGCCGACGGCACCATAGAGTCGCTCATCCCCCGCCTCGATTATATCAAGAGCTTAGGAGTCAACGCCATAGAGATTATGCCGGTAATGGAATTCGGCGGCAACAATTCATGGGGCTATAACCCGCTCTTTTACTTCGCCCCCGACAAAGCCTACGGCACACCGGCCGACTACCGGCGCCTGGTCAATGAAATCCATTCGCGGGGCATGGCCGTGATCCTCGACGTGGTCTTCAACCATGCCGACACACGCAATCCCCGACAGCTGATGTATGACCCCGCCGAAAACCCCTTCTTCAATGCCACCCCGCCCCACGCCTACAATGCCTTCCATGACTGGAACCAAGACAATCCCCTGGTGTTCAGCCAGTGGGTGGATGCGCTTAAATACTGGGTCAAAGCTTACGGCATCGATGGCTTCCGCTTTGACCTCGTAAAAGGCCTCGGCGACAACGGCTCTTACTCGACAGCCTGGAACCGGGCCACCAACACCTTCGCAACCCCCTCGGCCGCAAACACCAACCGCTTCAACGCTTCGCGCGCCGAGCGCATAGGGCGCCTGCGAGATGCGTTGCTCGAAGAGATGCCCCTGACATATTTCATATGCGAAGACCTGGCCGATGCCCGCGAAGACGAGCTCCTCCATCAGCTCGGCTCCATCGACTGGGCCAACATCAATAATCCGGCCTGCCAGTTTGCGATGGGATATAGCGACGGGGCCGATCTCGCCCGCTTCTATGCCCCCCTCGACGGCAACCGGCCCTTCGGCTCCACCATCTCTTATGCCGAGAGCCACGATGAGGAGCGCATGGCCTATAAGCAGCAGCGATGGGGCGTCAATGCGGTCAAGAGCTCCCCCGCGACACAGATGCGTCGCCTCGGCTCCGTGGCCGCGATGATGCTCATGAGCCCCGGCCCTCATATGATATGGCAGTTTCAGGAACTCGGCGATGCTCAGCCGGTGAAGAAAACCGACGGCGACAACAACACCGACCCCCGAAACCCCGCCTGGGCCCTGATCGACGATCCCGACAACGCCTCTCTCCTTGAGACCTACCGCTCCCTCATCGCCATCCGCCGCGCCAATCCCGGCTTCTTCACCGCCTCGGCCAAAGCAGAGATCAGGGCCACTCCATCAGACTGGGCCACCGGCTTCACTCTCGCCCTCTCCGACGGACAAAAGAAGCTCATCCTGGCCGTCAATCCCCTGACCGACCGCGAGATGACCATATCGACCGGACTGACCGACACCACGGCCGACATTATCCTCGCATCCCCCTCGACATCCCCGGCGCTGAGCACCGGCGGCAGCGAAGTGACCCTCGCTCCCGGAGCATTTGCCATCATAGCCCCCGAAGGGTCGACCGGGCTCGCCCAAGTGGCGGCCGACACCCCCTCTGAGGCTGAAATCTACGACCTGTCGGGGCGCAGAATAGCCTCGGGAAGCACCCGTCTCCCCGCCGGCATCTACATAAGCCGCCCGGCCCGGGGCCCCGCCTCCACGATTATCATAAAATAATTAGGGTGGAAAAGGGTTTCTGGAGCGGCAACCTTTTGCCCTGCCGCATTTTTTTATTACCTTTGCAACATCTCCCTCCATTATCCCATTCATCATATCACTTATGGCCCATAAGGAATCACGATTTATCCTCGCAGCTCTCATTGCCATTCTGACCGCCCTCCCCCTCTCGGCCCAGTTTAAGATAGGCCCGAAAGTGGGCATCGACGTCACCCGGCTCCATTTCAACAGCCAGCTCTTTGAAAGCGAAAATCGCGCCGGTTTCACCGGAGGCCTGATGGGCGAATTTATTCTCCCCGGGCTCGGAATAGGCGCCGACATATCGGCCCTCTACAACCGCAGCTCGGCCGAATGGATGGCAGCCAATGAGAAAAAGCGGGAAGACCGCGACTACATAACCATCCCTCTCAACCTGAAGTGGAAGCTGCCCATCCCTGTCGTAAGACCCTTCATCACCACCGGCCCCGAAGTCTCTTTCCTCGCCTCGAAGAAAGACATCGATGCAGCCTGGCGCAACCATAGCGTCAACTGGTCGTGGAACGTAGGCCTCGGCGCCGAAGTGATCGATCATATCCAGGTTGCCGCTTCATATGGCATCCCTTTGGGAGAGTCGCTCAAGGGAGTCAAGCTCTCGACCATCGCCGAAGGTATCGAGGCTAAAAACAACATCTGGACCATAACGATCGCATATCTCTTCTAAGACCTAACCATTCTAAAGCCATGAGCAACAGTCATTCGCTGGTAAGCATCGACGATATCTCGCGCGATGAGATCCTTGACCTCCTCGAGCGGGCACGCTACTTCGAGGAGCATCCCAATCACAAAATCCTCGATGGCAAGGTGGTGGCTACCCTCTTCTTCGAACCCTCGACACGCACCCGCCTGAGCTTCGAGACCGCCGTCAACCGCCTCGGAGGGCGCGTAATCGGTTTCTCCGACCCCGCCGCCACCTCCACCTCAAAAGGCGAGACCCTCAAAGACACCATCAAGATGGTCTCCAACTATGTGGACCTCATCATCATGCGCCACTATCTCGAAGGCGCCGCACGATATGCCACCGAGGTGACCGACACCCCGATAATCAACGCCGGCGACGGGGCCAACCAACACCCCTCGCAGACCATGCTCGACCTCTATTCCATCTACAAGACCCAGGGCAAGCTCGACAACCTCAACATCACTATGGTGGGCGACCTCAAATACGGGCGCACCGTCCACTCCCTCCTCATGGCGATGAGATATTTCAACCCCACATTCCACTTCGTGGCTTGCCGGGAGCTCCAGATGCCTCAGGTCTACAAAGACTTCTGCGATGCCAATGGCATCAAATATGTGGAACACACCGATTTCACCCCCGAGGTGATCAACGCCGCCGACATCCTCTACATGACCCGCGTCCAGCGCGAGCGCTTCCAGGACCTGATGGAATATGAGCGTGTCAAAAATCTCTATACGCTCCACAACGCCATGCTCGCCGACTCGAAGCCCAATCTCAAGGTGCTCCATCCCCTGCCCCGCGTCAATGAGATTGACCGCGACGTCGACGACAATCCCAAAGCCTACTATTTCGAGCAGGCCCGCAACGGCCTCTTCGCCCGCCAGGCCATCATCTGCCGCGCCCTCGGCATCGACATCTATAAAGCCGCCAGCCAATCATGAGCAAGAAAGAACTTCAGGTGGCCGCCCTCGCCGACGGCACCGTCATAGACCATATCCCCTCTACGGCCCTCTTCAAGGCCGTCCGTATCCTCGGCATCGAGAAAATCGACACCTCGGTGACCATTGGCAACAATCTCGAGAGCTCGCGCCTGGGCCGAAAGGGTATAATCAAGGTGGCCGGGACCTATTTCCCCGAAGCCATCCTCAACCGCATCGCCATCATTGCCCCCACAGCCAGGGTCAACATCATCCGCGATTTTGAGGTCTGCGAGAAGCGCCCCGTGACTCTGCCTGACTCCATCATAGGCATCGTCCGCTGCCCCAACGCCAAGTGTATCACCAACAATGAGCCGATGACCACACGCTTTGAAGTCATCGACCGCGACGACGTGACCCTCCGATGCCACTACTGCAATCATCTGGTCAAAGCCGCCGACGCCATCATTGAATAACCATATCCGCCTCCGCCCCCCTCGACCCCTATGAAAGAAAACTGGCGCCCCGGGACTATGGTCTATCCCCTCCCCGCAGTGATTGTCAGCTGCGGCGATGCATCCCGCTCCAACCTCATCACCGTGGCCTGGACCGGCACCATATGCTCCGACCCGGCAATGCTCTTTGTCTCCATCCGCCCCGAGAGATTTTCATATCCCATAATCAAGGAGACCATGGAGCTGACTGTCAATGTCACAACGGCCGCCATGGCCCGCGCCGTCGACTGGATAGGAGTCCGCTCAGGCCGCGACTACGACAAATGGGCCGAGACCGGGCTTACTCCCGAGCCGGGAGTGGCCGTGGCATGTCCGTCGGTCAAGGAGAGCCCTATCTCCATCGAGTGTCGCGTCAAGGAAATCATTCCCCTGGGGAGCCACGATATGTTTATCGCCGAGGTGGTCAACGTATGCGCCGACCGGCAGTATATCGATCCCTCTACCGGAGCCTTTGACCTCGCCCGGGCCGTCCCCCTGGTCTATTCCCATGGCGGCTACTATGAGCAGGGACCCTTCATCGGCCGCTTCGGCTTCTCCGTCAAAAAGAAATAATCTTCCCCCCGTTAATCATACCATCGTTTCATGATCTACGACACCCCTATCTTTGAGCTCATCGAGCAAGAGCATATCCGCCAGAAGCGCGGCGTTGAGCTCATAGCATCCGAAAACTTTGTCTCACCCCAGGTGATGGCCGCTATGGGCTCTTGCCTGACCAACAAATATGCCGAAGGCTATCCCGGCCACCGCTACTATGGCGGCTGCCAGGTGGTTGACCAAGTAGAGCAGATTGCCATCGACCGCGCCAAAGAGCTCTTCGGAGCCGCATATGCCAACGTTCAGCCCCATTCCGGCGCCCAGGCCAATATGGCCGTCTTCATGACCGTCCTCAAGCCGGGCGACAAATTTCTCGGCCTCAACCTCTCCCACGGCGGCCACCTCTCCCACGGCAGCCCCGTCAACTTCTCGGGCCTGATGTTTCAGCCCCTGGAATATAACGTCAAGGCCGAGGATGGCCGTGTTGACTACGACCAGATGGAGGAGATTGCCCTTCGCGAGCGTCCGAAGCTCATCGTCGGCGGCGCCTCGGCCTACTCACGCGAATGGGACTATGCCCGCATGCGCAAGATAGCCGACGAGATCGGCGCCATCCTCATGATCGACATGGCTCATCTGGCCGGTCTTATCGCCGCCGGCCTGCTTGACAATCCTGTCAAATATGCTCATATCGTCACCTCCACCACCCACAAGACCCTCCGCGGCCCCCGCGGCGGCCTCATCCTCATGGGCGAAGACTTCGAAAATCCCTTCGGCAAGGTCACTCCCAAGGGCGTGACCCGCATGATGTCGAGCCTCATCGACTCGGCTGTCTTCCCCGGCGCCCAGGGCGGCCCCCTGGAGCATGTCATCGCCGCCAAGGCAGTGGCCTTCGGCGAAGCCCTCGCCCCCAACTTCAAGGACTATCAGGCTCAGGTGAAGAAAAATGCCGCAGTGATGGCCGAGGAGCTGGCCAAGCGCGGCTATAAGATTATCTCGGGAGGCACCGACAATCACTGCATGCTCGTCGATCTCCGCACCAAATTCCCCGAGCTCACCGGCAAGGTGGCCGAGAAGGCGCTCGTGGAGGCCGACATCACCGCCAATAAGAATATGGTGCCCTTTGACTCACGCTCTCCCTTCCAGACCTCGGGTCTCCGCTTCGGCACCCCCGCCATCACCACCCGCGGCGTCAAGGAAGACCTCATGCCCGTCGTAGTGGAGATGATCGACCGAGTGCTCTCAGCCCCCGAGGACCAGGCCGTAATCAAGGAGGTGCGCTCTGCCGTCAACGAGATGATGGAGCCCCGCCCGATCTTTGCCTACTAATTTTCTCAAGGGCTGCCAAACTATATGCCTCCGGAAAGTGTTATCTAACTGAACCCCCTCCCGGGGGGCTCAACAGCAAAATTTTTCACCTCCCTCATAACACCCCATTTTTTTTGACTATGAAACCCCTCCACATCATCCTCTCTGTCATCGGCGGCGCTATCGCCGGTGCTGCCGTAGGCATCCTCATGGCCCCCGAGAAGGGCGAAAAGACCCGTGAAGACATCGCCAAGTTCCTCAAGGAAAAAGGCGTGAAAGTCAAAGAGTCGACCATCGACAAGATCGCCAAGCGCATCGCTGCCGAGGAGGCTATCGCCGACATCATCGAGGAGAAGATCTGATAGCTTCTCCCGCTTCACCGCGGACGCTCTTTTGAGCATCGCCCGCACCTATACCCTCCCCATCACCCCTTCCACCACCATTAAAAGATATTTCAATGAGCAACATCACCGCAATATCGGCATTCCTCGGAGGCGCCATCGTCGGAGCCGCTGTGGCTCTCCTCGTGGCACCCGAGAAGGGCGTCGACACCCGCAACAAGATTAAAGAGATCCTTCGCAAGAAGGGCATCATCGCTTCAGAGAGCGAGATTGACCTCCTCGTGGAGCAGCTCACCACAGAAATCGACGACTAACAGGCCTTAAGGCTCATATAAGCCTTGATCGCTATCAGACAAGATCTACAGGCATAGCCTCCGGCCTATCCGGTCCGGACGCTATGCCTTGTGGTCTTATCCTACCGTCTAATCCCCCCTAAACTCCTTATCAGCATGGCCGACACCGAACGCCAGGGACGCAAACGTCTCATCGACAGGATCAAGTCATACATATCGCTCAGCATCGAAAACATCCGGCTCACCGTGGCCGAGAAGGTCATCGTGTTGCTCACCGTGATCCTCACCGCAGCCTTAGTCCTCATCTTCGGCAGCATAGCTTTCTTCTTTATCGCCGTGGCCGTTGCCAATTTCCTCACCATATGGCTTCCGGCATGGGTGGCTTATGCCATCGTGGCCGTCGTCAATATAGTGGTCCTGTTAGTGGTCCTCCTCCTGCGCCGCCGTCTGATAATCAATCCCATCTCCCGGGCCATCTCCCGCATCATATTATCTTAATCCCCTCACTGATTTATGGCAAAAAGCATCACAGTGGCCGATAAAAAAGGCTCCGCACCCGCTAAAGTGGAAGGGTGGAAAGGATATACCATCAATGAGCTCCGCTATCGCAGAGCCTACGTAGTGGCCAAGCTCGAACTGGAGAAACAGCAGCTCCTCGTCGACCTTGAGGAAGAGCGGGGCATGATGACACCGTTAGCCCTCCTCGGGCGCCTCGGCTCAGCCATGCAATATGCCCAGTGGGCCGTCCTGGCATTCCAGACCTTCAAAGCCTTCGGCTCAGTCTTCCGCCGCAAGAAATAAACTTTCGGGACCCGCAACCTCCCCCCCCCACACATAACACTCATAGAATGAACGATTATATCAAGGTGAGGGTAGATTTCATCCCCGAGCCTTCGGCCGATGTCACCGACGTGGCCGCAGCCCTCCTTGCAGATGAGGGCTTTGAGAGCTTTGAGCCCGACACCACCGGCCTGAGCGCATATATCCGCCGCGAGAGCTTCGACGCCGAAGCTCCGGAGCGCGCCATCGCCCTCCTCCCCTTCCCGGGCTATCAGACCAAAATCTCATCGGAGCTTATCGAGGGTGAGGACTGGAACGCCGAGTGGGAGCGCAATTATTTCAAGCCTATCGTCATTGCCGGGCAGGCCGTGATCCACTCATCTTTTCACACCGATGTCCCTGAAGCACCGATTGATATCGTCATCGACCCGCGCATGGCTTTCGGCACCGGCCACCATTCCACCACCACCCTCATTGCCACCCGCCTGCTCAACACTCCCCTTCAGGGTAAAAGCCTCATAGACATGGGCACCGGCACCGGCATCCTCGCCA
>CAZAUV010000020.1:0-24915 GCA_964488335.1 uncultured Bacteroides sp. | reverse complement strand
ACCAACATCCGCGACGTCATCCCCTTCCCCCGCACCCCCGGCAACGCCGAATTCTGATTTCCTGCTCTCAGGAACGAAATGCTATTTCCCGGAGGCCGTCTTCTCATTGAGGAGGCGGCCTCTTTGCTGATTCGCCTTGTCGTAACCAGACGGCTGGAAGTCCAGAGAAAGTGCACCCGGGTTAATAAACGCTCACGATTAGTGTTTACCTCCTGCTCGAAGGAAGAAGTTTCTTAGGCAGTTCATGAATGTTACAATTGTCCATTTTGTGTTGTGTATTAGAACTGAAAGTGTTATCTTTGCAAATCAAACCGTATATGAACATGAGCCTGGGCATAACAGTGAATAAAGATAAAAATGGGTTGTTATTGGCTTATTTAGCCGATAATATTCCTGATATGCATCTTCGTAAATTGCTCAAAATTATTTATTTGATGGATGAACATTTTATGAAGATGAGAGGCTTTCCGTTGACTTGGTTTGATTACTTTGCGTGGGCTAAGGGTCCTGTTGCTCCTGAAGTGTATGATATTAAGAACGGGGCTTTCGGTGATTTTGTGTCGTATTATCGTTCTGAAAACGAAAAGCGCATTGTGAATTTAGTTTCTGATGTATCAGTTCGTGTCAGGGACTCTTTTAGTGAAAGCGAAATCAGCGAGATTGACAAATTGATTGAGACCTATAGAGCCTGTTCCGCAGATGAATTATCTGATTTAACCCATATGAGGGATTCTATTTGGTCTAAGGTTGTAGCCGATAACCAACTCGTATTTAATGAAGACAACAAGACCTCGGATTGTCAGATTAAATTAGAGGAATTGTATGCACATCAGGATTGGCGTGCAGATAGTTATGAAGATGCTCGATGGAGCATGGAGTTTCAGGCTCAATTATCTTCAAATAGAAACCCAAATCACAGGATTCAGTTGCAGGTAGTTTCACCAAGCGAAAGAGAACAATACAGAATCCCGGTGTATTCGCCTGCTATTCCGTGAGCGGTCAATACCATCATTATCCGGCATCATTTGTAATGCGAAGCAAACATAATGAAACGCTTCGCATTACTGATATATGGAAGTTCAGATCCACCAAGAGTAATAAATGGTATATTGTTGAGATGGAACATTTCGACAATAATCTGATTGCAATAAAATTTTATTACAAGGGAGCAAGACTATCTCCACATAGATATTCCCTGATGACAAATGACAATGAACCGAGAACCATTGTCTACTCTTGCCTTGAACTGATTAAATGATATTATCTGGAAGACAACACCAGATCTTTCGGATTTGTAGCGGCCACTGATTTAGATCCATTGAAAAAACCGAAGAATGGAAATCGCCGTTTCCGTTTTTATCGCACTGTTGTCAATTATTATTTCGGAACAAAGACTTTTGTGCATCTGCACGATGGAAACGAGAGATTGTATTTGCTGTTGAACAAACAACAGATTGAAACCGGAAAACTATCAGGACAAGCGGTTGCAGACAACATAAACAAATTGTTTGAAGACGATTTTAATTTTTCTTGGGATTAACGTTGTGCAGTAAGCCCTCTGATCACATGAAGATGGCTTATTATATTGGTTCGCCTGATATGGGCATAACCTAACGGGGGCGAGTCCCGAGTGCGCCATGATAGTGGGATGCGCATAGCCTATGTCAAACTATATGTTTTAGAAATAAATCATACCGCCGTATGCCGAACGGCATGGAAAGTGGGGCGTGAGAGGAAAGGAATTGATGAAAAAAGAAAGGCGTCTTCGCAGATGCCTTTCCCAACCCGTAAGCTACATCGAATCGGCTCCCGGCGCCGACTCGATGTGCCGGATTTTTCGCAGATCAAGTTTACTTTCCGACGCCTTAAGTCTCTCTTGGTAAGAGATTTCGCGATTTTTCAAGTGAATGATAAACAGGGGGTTATTGTCTACCAGGATTTGTCGTTTTTAAACATTTTGACAGATTATGCAAAAAAGGGTAGTGCTCCGTTAAATTTTTTTTAATCTTATTCCCGTATATTACAGATTATTTTATTAAATTTGCGGCTGCCTTTCTATCTCTTACCAAGAGATTTCGCGGAACGGTTCTCCATGTAAATCAAAATATTGGGTGAATCGACGTGACAATCCGGTGACAGATATTCAGTCCGCCTACAATCAATATTAACCAAATATCAATCATCCAATGAAAAAACTGTTTTTCATTCTAATGGCAGTGTTGGCGTGCGTGGCCGGTGCTTGGGCACAGGGGCGCACGATCCAGGGTGTCGTTCTCGACGCTTCCGACAACGAGCCGATCATGGGAGCCTCGGTTCTCGTGAAGGGTACTCGTCTGGGAACATCGACCGACATCGACGGTAAGTTCTCTATCAATCTCACCGAGAAAGCCACCACTCTTATGGTTTCTTACGTCGGAATGGCAACCGTAGAGGTTCCCATCACTCCCGGCGTTATGGAGATCAAGCTCAAATCCGTATCTCAGAATCTTGACGAGGTTGTGGTTATCGCCTACGGTACCGCCTCGAAGGAGTCTCTGACGGGTTCGGTTGCAGTTGTAAATGAAAAGGAGATCGAGAAGCGCCCCGTTACTTCCGTAACAAGCGCCCTCGAAGGTATGGCTCCCGGTGTACAGGTAAACGGCTCGACCGGCACCCCCGGCTCCAGCCCCTCAATCCTGATCCGCGGTATCAATACCGTAAACGGCACGACATCGCCTCTTTATGTAGTAGACGGTGTAGTATGGTCGGGCAACTACAACGACATCAACCCCAACGATGTTGAAAACATCTCTGTGCTTAAGGATGCTGCATCTTGCGCTCTTTATGGTGCCAAGGGTGCTAACGGCGTTGTGCTCATCACCACCAAGCGCTCCAAGCAGATGGGTCGTGTGGAAGTTACCGCGAAGGTGCGTCAGGGTATCTATCAGCGCGCTCTTCCCGAATATCGCCGCCTTGGCTACAACCGCTGGAATGAGGCTATGCTCAAAGCTATCACCAACGGTAAGGTATCGAGCAACCCCGACATGTATACCCGCGAATCGGCCATGAAGGAGACCATCGGCAACTTCTTCTCTGAGGCAGGCGTGCTGAACCTCTACGGCACAGGCGAGATCAGCGGCACCGGTGAAAAGGTGTTCGACGCTAACGGTAATGTGATCCTCAACCCCCTCGACTCTTACAGCGATACCGACTGGTGGGATGCAATCTCGCGCAACGGCCACCGTCAGGAATACAACGTTTCGGCTACCGGCGCTTCTGAGAAGTATAACTTCTACGGATCGGTTGGCTACGTTAAGGAAAACGGCTACCTGCTCAAGACCGACTTCGAGCGTCTGAACGCCCGACTCAACGGTGAGTTCAAGCCCATCAGCTTCCTGAAACTCGGCATGGGCCTGAGCACCGCTCAGATCAACTCCAACCAGCCCCAGTTTGACAGCGACAACCTGTCGTCTACCTCAAACGCTATGTCATATCAGAACACGGCTCCCGGTCTGCCTTATTATGCTCACAACTGGGAGACAGGCGAGATCCTGCGTGACGAAGACGGCAACCCCATCTGGAACACTATGGACGGTTACTCGGCCTTCACCAGCAACAAGGGTTATATCCTGCGCGCCAATGACGAGCAGTATGAGCGTCTTGCCGTTGATGGCAACGCTTTCGCCACCATCTATCTTCCCTACGCCTTCGAGCTGACCATTCGCGGCGTCATGAACCGCTACCGCCGTGAAGACACATCCTACGACAGCCCCGTTATCGGCTCCGCTCAGGGCTTCGGTCGTCTCACCAAATATTTCTACAATCAGAAGACCACCAACTTCCAGCAGTACCTGAACTGGGCTCACAACTATGGTGCGCACCATGTCGACGCTATGCTCAACCACGAGAGCTACACCCGTGACTATGAGTACAGCTACGTGAAGAATAGAAATGAACTCTTCCCCGGCAGTCTGTATCTCAGCAACTTCACCGAGAACGAAGGCACCGGTGCATACGCTTACCGCTACCGCACCGAGAGCTATATGGCCCGTGCCCGCTATAACTACAACAGCCAGTACTTCCTTGAGGCCAGCCTGTCGCGCGACGGTTCGAGTAAGTTCGGTAAAGACCACCGCTGGGGTACATTCTGGAGCGTAGGCGCAAGCTGGATCATCAATAAGGAGAAATTCCTTCAGGATGTTGACTGGATGAATCAGCTCAAGCTCCGTGCCGCTTACGGTACCGCCGGTAACGACTATACCTCGAACTACTATCCTACCTACGACCTCTGGTCGAAGTATGATCATACCCTCGACGGTAATGCTTCCGTATTCCCCTCGACACTCGGTAACCCGCTTATCCAGTGGGAGTCGACCAATACTCTCGACGTCGCTCTCGAAGGCTACTTCTTCAATAGCCGCCTGAATGCTACCGTAGGTTTCTTCTCGCGTGTGAACGCCGACCTTCTCTATAATGTGACTCAGGCTCCCTCAAACGGTATCAACGGTTCGGGTGCAGCTATGACACAGTGGCAGAATATCGGTAACATGAGAAACACCGGTTGGGAAATAATGATCAGCGGCGACATCATCCGCACAAAGGAACTCAGCTGGTCGGCTCACGCCGATGCTTCGTTCATCAAGAACAAGATCACCAAGCTCCCCGCCGGCAACCAGTGGAACTCGCCCCGCGCCCTTATCGAAGGCAAGAGCCGCTATGAGTTCTATACCTACAAATGGGCAGGTACCGACATGCTCACCGGTAAGTCGCTCTACGAGATCAATCCTACTTCTCACGACTTCGAGACCGAAGTTCTCGATGCTCAGGGCTTTGGCACAGGCGTGTGGGAATACGACCAGTCCAAGTGGGAAAGCCGTCTTGAAAACGCAGGCGACGAACTCGTCGAGATCAACGGCAAGTATTACACCACCAGTACCTCGTTTGCCTCGAAAGAATTCTGCGGTACTTCGCTCCCGACTGTTTATGGTTCGTTCGGCACCAACCTCACCTGGAAAGGCCTCAGCATAGGTGCTCTCTTCACCTACAGCATCGGCGGCTATACCCTCGACACCGTTTATGCAGGCATGCTCTCGCCCCGCGCCGGTTCTTCTATCCACGAAGACGCCGTGAAGGACAGCTGGACTCCCGACATGGCCAACGGTATCACCGATGCCAACCGCATCAGAACCGATATCCGTCCGGAGATCAACACTATCACCTGCACCAACAACAACGCCAGCAGCAGCCGCTTCCTCGTTTCAAGCAGCTACTTAGCTTTCAAAAACCTCAACGTTTCCTACAACCTTCCCAAAAAGTGGGTTGCTCCTCTTAACCTCCGTGGCCTCAGCGCAGGTCTGTCGATCGACAACGTGAAGCTCTTCACCAAGCGCGACGGTATGAACCCGACATATAACAATTCCGGTGGTCAGGGTGAGTATTTCGTACCTTCACGCGTTTACTCGTTCGAGCTCACAGCCCGCTTCTAATTATCTCCAATCATAGATCATAAAGCAATTATGAAAAACAAATATATTATCGGTGGTTTTGTAGCGGCCCTGATGGCTCCCGCCTTCTCGGCTTGCAGCGATGACTTCCTTGACGAGGCTCCGCAGACCAACATTTCATCAGTGACCGTAGCCTCTTCCGAAGAGGGCGCTACCGCTGCCGTGACCGGCCTGGCCCGCCAGATGCAGCGCCAGTTCAGCGACCTGAAGAACGGTAACCTGAACGCCTCGGGCGAAACCTTCTTCGCCAACCTCTATGGCGAGGGTCTCGGCCCGGATGCGAATATCGGTGAGGTAACCTACTATATGGCCTCGGGTATCAAGCCCGCCAACTTCCGTTATATCACCGGATGGTGGCCCAGCTGGATGTATAAGTATGCTTACTCCATCATCGGATCTGCCAATTCGATCCTCCACAATCTCTCGGAAGAACCCACCAACAGCAACGAGCTTTGGCTGAAGGGTTCGGCCCTGGCCATGCGCGCCCACGCCTATACCCGCCTGATGCAGGTGTATGCTCCCCGCTGGCAGGACTCCGACAACGGCCAGAAATACTGCATCGTTCTCCGTCTTGACGCCGGTGAGCCCAACGATAAGCCTTTCAACACCTGTAATGAGGTCTACGACCAGATCTACAAGGATCTCGACGAGGCTATCCGCTGCTTTGAGAAGACCCAGAAGTCTCGCGGCGACCAGCTCTTCTTTGTCGACGAGAATGTCACCCGTGGACTCTATGCTCGCGTAGCCCTGCTTAAGAACGACTACAAGACCGCTCAGAAAATGGCTCACGACGCCCGTCAGAACTATCCTATCATGTCGGGCGCACAGTATCTCGACGGCTTCACCACTGTCAACAAGGAGTGGATGTGGGCACCCGCTCAGGATCCCCTGGGTATTTATTACTGGGGCTTCGGTCCTCACTACGCCTGCAACGGTCACTACGTGAAGAGCTGGGGCTACAGCTGCTCCATGCAGCCCGATCTCTACCGTCAGATCAAGTCGACCGATGTTCGTTCTCAGCTCTACTTCGGCCCCAATTGCGTTGAACACGCTCCCGATCTGGCCAAGGAGGCCGGCGTGACTGCCGAAGACTTCAACGACGCTTCGATCTATGCTCCTCAGACTTCAACCGTTTCACTGACAGGTTCAGGCACTAAGCCCAAAGGAAAGAACCTGGCCATGTGGAATTTCATGAAAGCGTATGGCGTAATGCTTAATCAGACAAAGAATCGTCCTGTTGATCCCAAGGGTATCTACGTTACCAACACTAAGGGCCTTGCTTTTGGTACACAGTTCAAGTTCCAGGGTACAGATGATGGCTACACCTCCTGCTGGCCTCCCTACATGCGTGGTTCCGAAATGCTGCTGATCGAAGCTGAGGCTGCCTGCCAGAACGGCGACAACTCTACAGCCGTAGCTTGCCTGAAAGAACTCATGGCTAAGCGCGATCCCAGCTACACAGTACCCGCCACCTCTGGTCAGGCTCTGCTTGCCGAGGTTAAGCTGCAGCGCCGCATCGAGCTCTGGGGCGAAGGCTTCAACTGGTTCGACTACAAGCGTTGGAACGAAGTGATCGAATACAAGACCTTCAACAAGAACGTCAACAATATGGGTACCTATCCCACCACAGTAGCCGCTACCTATCAGCCCGACTACATGGACGGCTGGCGTGCTGCAATTCCTCAGCAGGAATTCACCTACAACAAGGAAGCCGATCCCGCCCTCGTCGGCCTCTAATCCTTGTTTGACTGACAATCCCTCCGGGGAGGATACGGCTCACCAGCCTATCCTCCCCGGACCTTTTCTACCCATGTGTTGTGATTGCGAAATGCCGCGTGTGCAAAAAATAAACCGCGGGGTGGTCTCTCGACTACCTCGCGGTTTAACCTAATCAAAAAGCTAATGCGGTTGTTTGAGTGGTGTCTCTATATATTAGACGGAGTTTGGTGGCGATTCGTTACATCCGATGGCCACTTTTTTTCAAAAAAATGAAGGTTTCTGTTGAAATATCGCAAAACGATTGGCGATATTTGTGAAATAGAAATGATTGTGCTATCTTTGCGCTTAAACCGATTACGACGTTTACCAATGACCAATAACAGAAACTACCTTCTCGTGCCGGGTCTTGTGGCTGTTGCCGCTGCCGGTGTGGGGGTGTGCACAACCCAGTGTACTCCGGCCAAGGCTGCCGAACAGAAGCCTCTCAATATAGTATATATAATGACTGACGACCATACGGCGCAGATGATGTCGGCCTACGACACCCGCTTTATGGAGACTCCCAATCTTGACCGCATTGCCCGCGACGGCGTGAAGTTTACCAACAGTTTCGTGGCAAACTCGCTCAGCGGTCCTTCGCGTGCATGTATGCTCACCGGCAAGCATTCCCACGCCAACGGTTTTACCGATAATGAGAACAGCGTGTTCGACTCCAGCCAGCCCACCTGGCCGCGCTATCTTCAGGAAAACGGCTATCAGACGGCCCTTTTCGGCAAATGGCACCTCCACAATCTGCCTCAGGGCTTCGATACCTGGGAGATTGTTCCTGGTCAGGGCGACTACTGGAATCCCCGTTTCATCAAGCAGAGCGGCGACACCGTTGTTGAGCACGGCTATCTCACCCACATGATCACCGACAAGAGCCTTGACTGGCTCGACAAGCGCGACAAGGACAAACCTTTCGCAATCCTGATCCATCATAAGGCCATTCACCGCAACTGGCTCCCCGACACTGCCGATCTCGAGCTCTTCGAGGACAAGACTTTTGCCCTTCCCGAGACTTTCTACGACGATTATTCCGGCCGCGATGCTGCCAAGACCGCCGAGATGCAGATTGCCTGCAACGACCACATGGATCTGATCTACGATCTCAAGATGGATCATCCCGACTCGACCTCGCGTCTGCAGAGCACCTATCATGCTTTCGTCAACCGCATGGACTCGGCTCAGCGCGCACGCTTCGAGGCCTTCTATCAGCCTATCCGCGATGACTTCCATTCCAGGAATCTCCAGGGCAAGGAACTCGCCGAGTGGAAATATCAGCGTTATATGAAGGACTATGCCAAGGTTGTCAAGAGTCTCGACGACAATGTCGGCCGCGTGCTCGACTATCTGCGCGATAACGATCTGCTCGACAATACACTCGTGGTGTACACCAGCGACCAGGGCTTCTATATGGGCGAGCACGGATGGTTTGACAAGCGCTTCATGTATGAGGAGAGCCTCAACACTCCTCTGGTGATGCTCCTCCCCGAGGGCCTCAAAGCCCGCGGCGACATCGACGAGATGGTGCAAAACATCGACTATGCCCCGACCTTCCTGGAGCTGGCCGGAGTGGAGGTGCCCGAAGATATCCAGGGAGTGTCGCTCATGCCCCTTCTCAAGGGTGAGCACCCCTCCGACTGGCGTCAGGCCATCTATTACCACTACCACGAGTATCCGGCCGAGCACGCCGTCAAGCGCCACTATGGCGTCCGCACCCCCCGCTACTCGCTGATGCACTTCTACAACGACATCGACAAATGGGAGCTCTATGACCTGACGACTGATCCCCAGCAGCTCCACGACCTCTATGGCCAGCCCGGCTACGAGGAGGTGACCAAAGAGCTGATGCAGACCCTCAAGAGCCTCCAGGAACAATATGACGACCCTATCCGTCATCAATTCCCCATCGAATGAAATTCAACCCCGAATGAAATTCAGCACCTTACAGACATCGGTATTAACAGCAGCGGCGGCCCTCACGGTGGCCGCCGCTGCCGCATTTGACCGCCAGGGCCTGATAGTGCCCTATGCCGAAGACCATTTCCCCGACATAGCCTCCATGCGCTACGACCGCTCACCCTATTACAGGGCCATCGAGCGCGCCGTTGACTCCACCTCGATCCTCATCCCCGAGGAGTGGAAAGGGAAGCGCATTGTCCTCGGCGTCGGCTATCCCGCCGACTCATTTGCCCTCCCATCGCTGACCATCGACGGCTATCAGCCCACCCGGAGCCTGCGCCCCCTGCAGTGGGATGTCACCGAGATGGCCACCCCCGGAGAGCCACTGCGCATCGGAGGCCTCGGCCGCATGCCGCGCCGCGTCTACGCCTACGCCACGCCCCGCCGCGTTTATGTCAATGACTATCATATATCCTCGTCGCTCGACACAGCAGCGATGACCACCGGCATCTTTGACCTCGATATATCACTGGGAGGCATCGAAGGGCTCGATCCCTCAGTGGCCGTAGAGTATATGCTCTTTGATGCCGGACGCCATCAGGTGGCGGCCGGGCGCACCGAGGCATCGCCGCGCGTGCGTTTCCGGGCACGCATCCCCAACATCCGCCCCTGGACCATCGAAGACCCCTACCGCTATATGCTCGCCATCATCCTCCTGGACGACCGTAGCGGCGCCCATCTGATGACCGTAGGCTCGCCGATGAGATTTGCCAATTATGTGGCGACGGCCTCCGGCGACATAGAGCTTAACGGCCTCAGCCTCGCCCCGCCTGCAATGGTGGTCCTCGACAGCATCCCCGGCCCTCGCGCCGAGCGCGAAGCCCTGGCCGCCGCCCTCCATGCCGGGGGCGCAGATGCCGTGATGGCCCCCGAGGGGACCGACCCCGACACCGACTGGCGCAACGTGTGTGCCGACATAGGCCTCCTCTGCTACCCCTTTGACGCTTCAGAAGCCGAGGGCCTCCCCAATCCCCAGCGCGCCGGCTATTACAGCATCATTCCCGAGACATATCCGCGAGTGGCCGCCGAGCTCACCGACCCCTCCCATCTGACCATCACCGCCACCACACGCTCGGCCTACACCCCGCTGAGCGACTTCACCCTCGACTATGAAGTGGTCACTCCCCGCGGGCGCCGTCTGGCCTCAGGCAGCGGACTCTTCACAGAGGGCCCGGCCCGCACCCCTGTCAACATCACCTTAGCCTCAGGCGGCACCCCCTCCCTCCCCGAGGGAGACAGCGAAGCCTTTCTTAACCTCACCTGGCGCCCCCGGCGCGATCTCCCCGGAGTGGATGCCGGGCGCCCTACCGCCTCGCGACAGTTTGTCATCGGAGCCTCCCCTACCCTTCGCCCCCTCGCGTCCCGCGACATCAAGTCGAAGGGCGACACATGGAAGGGGGGCAACAGCAGCCTGACCATACCCCGCGCCAAGGGCATCCCGTCGTCGATCAAAATCAAAGGCCGCGAAGTGCTTTCAGGACCCTGCGGGATAGCTCTCGACGGGATAGCCATGGAGCCCCGGGCCCTGTCGGTGCGCTATGACGAGCCTTCGCGCTCGGTCATCACCGTGGTGGAGCTCGCCAATCCCTCGACCGGCTTTGTCGCCGGCCAGGCCACGATAGCCTACACCATCCTCGACTCCGGGGAGATAGACATCACCGTCAAGGATGCTTCGGAGGGCACCTCCCTGACCTTCCCCGCCCCCACCGACCGCATCTTCCTCGGCCGCGGTCCGGGCCACTCCACCCCCGCCACCTACAATCCCAAGCGTATAGCCCTCTATCACTCCCCCGCCCCCACCGGAGCCTTCGAGCGCGAGGAGCATCCGGAGACGCGCTCCCTGACCCTCTACCCCGCCAAAGGGAAGCGGGCCCTGACTATCTCGTTTGACACCCCCGGCATGATGGCCCTGGCTGCCGACCGCGCCGACGTAGCCCTCTCCAATCCCCGCATGAGACTCTCGGCGGTGGATGTCCAGAAAAAGAAATAAATGGTTTCCGTAATCATACCCGTATATAACAGCAAGAAATATCTCAAGCCCTGCCTCGACAGCATCGCGGCGCAGAGCTACCCCGACCGCGAGATCATCATCATCGACGACGGCTCCACCGACGGCTCCGCCGACATCTGCCGGGCCTTTGCCAACGATAATCCCGCCACAAAGGTAATCCATCGCCCCAACGGCGGCCTCTCCTGCGCCCGCAACACCGGTCTGGACTATGCCCAGGGCGATTACATCACCTTTATCGATGCCGACGACATCATCAGCGCCACCTACCTCCAGGAGCTCATGGATGCCGCCAAAGACACCCGCGCCGACATCGTGGCAGGCCTTATGGTGGAATTTACGGGCAAAGCCCCCGAGGCCCTCGTCAAAGCACCCGGTTCAACCCCGCGCATAGAGAAAATCACCCCCGTAGACGCCCTCCTGTCCATCCTCTATCAGGAAGATACACAGCGGCTCAACTGCTCGGCCTGCGGAAAACTCTATCACGCCTCGCTCCTGCGCAAACTCCGCTTCACTCCCGAGATAGGCTATGAAGACCTCGACATCATTGACCGGCTGACCCTCAGCGCCAAGACCATGGTGACCACCACCGGGGCCATCTACTTCTACCGCAAGCATCCCGAGAGCTTCATCCACTCCTCATCGCCGATGCGGACCGATGTCGTGGGCGTCACCCGCCGGCTGACCAAGCGCCTTGCCGGGCGGACCGACGGCCTCACCGAGGCCGCCCGCTCCCGCGAGCTGAGCGCCTGCTTCAACATCCTCACCCTCATCTCGGCCGGCTGCAAATTGCCCGACGGACAAGCCACCGCCCGCCGCTGCTACAAGCGTATCAAAGCCCTTCGGCGCCGCTGCCTCCGTGACCCGCGCGTCCGCGCCCGCAACAAAGCCGCCATCATTGCCTCATATATAGGCGGTCGCCCCCTTCTTACCCTTCTGGCAAAACTCTTCATCAGACATAATAAACGGGGCGCCAGGCGCGTTTAATCCATTAGCAATTCCATAAGTCAATCTATCTTCCCGAGCCATGACCCTCCGCTCATTTTCAGCCGCCATATCAATCTTCTGCATCCTGCTTGTCACAGGATGCTCCACCTCCCGCGACCTTCCCTACTTCATCAATATCCCTGACACCGGCACCGGCATCATCGATCAGCTGCCGGTCAATGACGTGACAATCCAGCCTGATGATGAGCTCCTGATAACCGTCAACTCCATCGACCCCATGGCTACGGCGGCCTACAACCTTCCCCTGGTCAACCCCACCGTAAGCGAAGTTGCAAAAAAGAGCCAGACCACGCCCCAGCAGCAGACCTACCTGGTCAACTCGGCCGGAGACATCAACTTTCCCGTCTTGGGTAAAATCCGCGTCAAAGGGATGACCATCGAGGAGCTGACGGCCTATCTCACCGAGCGTATCTCCGAGAAAGTGATTGACCCTATCGTCTACGTATCCCTCGTCAACTTCTCAGTGACCGTTATCGGCGATGTCAATGAGCCCCAGAAGATTGACGTTACCAAGCCCCACACCACCATCCTCGATGTGATAGGCGCGTCGGGCGACCTTACACCCTACGGACGCCGCGACAATGTGCTCGTCATCAGAGCTGAAGATGGCAAGCGCGTCTACCAGCGGCTCAATCTTCAGGATGCGTCAATCATGGAATCACCCTATTTCTATGTCCATCAAAACGACATTATCTACATTGAGCCCAACCAGATAGCTCAGGCCAACTCGAAATATAACACCAATAATGCCTACAAACTGTCGGTAGTGACAGCCATCGTCTCGGCCCTCTCCGTGATCACATCAGTCATTATTGCTCTAAGCCGCTGAGCCGTCTGTTAGCCGATGTTTAGAATTGACCGCATAGCCGCGTGGCTCTTCATCCTGGTGATGGTCCTCCTGGTGCCGTCAATCCAGTTTGTCAACTATCTCGACGAGATAGCTGCCGTGGTCTTGCTGGTCCTGGCCGTCGCTGACAGCATAGTCAATCGGGGGGCATGGCGGCGATATAAACTCCTCTGGATCCTTCTGGGCATCATGGTCTTCTATGCCATCTATTCCATGACCGTAGTCCATTACAACAGACCGCTGCCCATTATCATCGATATCATCATCGAGAGCAAGCCGTTCATAGCCCTCTTCGTGATGATGGCCGTGAGGCCTCGGTTTACCGCAGCCGACCGCTCAATCCTCCGCATTATCTGCCTTGTCAATGTGGGAGTGACTACGCTCATCCTCCTCGGCCCCACCGAGGTCATACGCCTTCTGCTGCAACATATATCATATGGCGGCATATTCATCATAATGTCGACGATAGTGTATATGTATTGCGCCATCGACTCCGAGGGCCGGCTGTCAAAGCATCATAAAGCGATAATCCTTGTCATGGCCGCCTGCGGGCTGCTCTGCACACGCTCCAAATACTATGGCGAATTTGTCATCCTGTGCTTTTTCCTGTTTATCTACCGCGGGGGTATGTTCCGACGCCTCACCCTCAAGCAGGTGGCGATGGTGTGTGGGCTGGTGGCGCTGGTCATCATAGTATCGTGGAAAAAAATCAACTATTATTTCATAGTAGGCAATAGCGGCGCCACCTCCTTCGACCCCGAGACCCTCGAGTCGTTTGCCCGCCCGGTGCTCTATGCCACCTCTTTCCTCATCTTCCTCGACCATTTTCCGTTCGGCACCGGACTGGCCTCCTTTGCCTCCTACCGCTCCATCGAGCCTTATTCGGGCGTCTATGCCGAGTATGGCATCGACAAAGTATGGGGCCTGTCACCGACAAAGCCTGATTTCATCTGCGATGCCTTCTATCCCTCACTGGCACAGTTTGGCGTGGTGGGCCTCTCGCTGTTTATCTGGCTATGGGTATATATCATTCGCCTTCTCGGAGCCCTCACCCGTCTGTTGCCCTCGGTGAATAAATATGTCTATGCCTCCGGCATGATGGCGGTGGCATTTGTCCTTATAGAGAGCACCAGCGGCACCGCTATGGTCAATATCGGCGGCATGGTGGCCATGCTCCTTCTCGGCATCATTGCCGGCCAAGCCGAAGATGCCCGGCTGCAGCTCCGAGCCGCCACGGAAACATCAGTCAATCAGTAACTACTCATTTTTCACCCTATATGTCAACCTCCGTCACCCCCTCACCTTCCGAGAATAATTCGCTTGACTTGCGCCGCTTTTTCCGCAGCGTAAAGAAGCTTAAATGGGTCTATCTTGCCTCATTTATCTTCTTCATGGGTCTGGCAGTCACTTATTGCTCCATCAAATTTCCGCAATATGAGGTGAAAGCCACACTCCTTATCGAAGACCCGGGCAACAGCGAGGGGGGCGCGCTCTCGTCGGCAGGAGGAGTGGCCACTATGATGCGCACCTTTTCGGTCGGGGGATTCGGGGCATCGAGCGTCAACAATGAGCTTCAGCTCATCTCAAGCCACGACGTCTTGATGAAGACGGCTAAAGCCCTCGGGCTCAACCGCAACTATGTCTTGCGCGACGGACTCGGCAAGGAGATGCTCTTCCTCGACTCTCCTATTGCCGTTGAGGCACCTCAAGAGATGATGGACACTCTGACAAAGGCAATGAAAATCATCGTGGAGATTGATGGCAACAAAGCTGATATCACCATCAAGCGCGGGCTCCTCGGCAAGGTCATCGCCGAGAAGAAGGGTGCCGCTCTCCCCGCCACACTCTCCACTCCTTTCGGCCCTGTAAGCATCCTGAAGACTGACCATTACACCGGTCAGCCACAGACCATAGAGGTCGCTCTCCAGAGCTATGAGGCCGCCGCAGATTATCTCTTCACTGAGATAGATGTCGACACTCCCGACAAGCTCGCCGACGCTGTGTCATTTTCGTTTCTCTATCCCAACCGCGACCGTGGACGTGCCATCCTCAATACCATCATGGAGGAGTATAATGCCAAACGCCTTGACCGCAAGCACTCCACGGCCACTGCCCAGCTCCAATTTCTCAACGAACGCATCGCCGCTGTATATGAAGAGATTAAAGCAATGGACATCAAGGTCGAAGACTTTAAAGACAAGCATCAGACCGCCAGCATTTTCACCGAGCTACCGGTGTTGATGGAGAGCTCGGCAGCCGCCCGCAGCGAAATGGTCAAGAGCGCCGCCGAGGTGTCGTATTACCGCGAGTTGCTGTCCACCCTGTCATCTGCCGACAAGGAAGACCAGCTGCTGCCGGTGTTCAACGCCGAAGCCTATCCTATGGTGAAAGACTACAACGAGATGCTGATGCAGAAAAAGGAGCTTGAGCGCTCGGCAAAGGCCGACAATCCCGTCCTGCTCCAGACAAAGGCAAACCTTACCCAGATGCGCGCTTCCATCACCCGCAATGTGGAGAACATGCTCCAGGGAGCCCAAGCGCTTGTCAATCAGCAGAAGAGCCTCATATCCAAGTCAGAAAGCAAGATCGATGCCTATCCGGCGGCCGAGCGTGAGTTTAACGAGATCTCGCGCGACCGTCTCGTAATCGGCGAGCTCTATTCCTATCTCTCGTCGCAGCGCGAGAGCGCCATGCTCCAGCTCTATAACCAGGATGCACCGGGATTTATCGTCGACGAGGCTTACACCGCTATCAAGCCGAGCAAGAAGAAGGCCCTCATAGCTTTTGCCGGGTGCTTCCTCATGGCCCTGATCTGCCCCTCGTTGCTCGCCCTATGGCTCACCTGGCGCTCACGCAGGCTTGTCGACACTATGGACGCCGCCACCGCCGGCCTGGAAGCAGTGACGGTGGTGACCGACGGCTCCAAGGAGAGTGTCAACCGCCTCCGCTCGCTGATCATCAACCGCGGCTCATGTCTCAGGATATTTATCAGCGGCGATGCCCGGGAAGAGATCACCCGCTCCCTGACGGCTGCCTTCAAGGCCGTAGACCGCACCATCAGCCACCTCACTCCGGCCGATATAGCCGCCCCCGACGATAATGACGCCCTCCTGCTCCCGACCTTTGCCGCCCGCTCCACTGAAATCATGTCGCGGGGGGATGGCTATCTCCTTATCCCGGTGCCTGATCCTGATAGAGTCGACGAGCTCGCGCCCGTAATCACGGCCTCCGCCGACACCATCCTACTTCTCGCCTACCGGCCCGACAAGCTCCTCCTGACCACCCTTGCCGACATCAAGGATACCTTCGGCGCCGACCATATAATGGTGGCCATTGACAAGAGCCGGTGATTTGATCTCGGGGGAAACAATAATCGGCCCCCGGGCGACGTTGATATTACATAAGCTCAGGCTTAATAATAAGAAAATACTAAACCAGACATAATGCACTTCCGCACATTCCTATCGCTCTCTCTCGCCGTTTGCCTCGCGGCAGGCGTGGCCGCCAAGAAAAAGCCAAATGACCCCATAGTCATGACTATAGCCGGCAACGACGTGACTCTCAGCGAATTTGAGTATCTCTATCATAAAAATGAGACCCAGCAGGTGGATCCTCAGCCGCTGAGCGACTACGTAGACATGTTTGTCAACTACAAGCTCAAGGTGGCCGATGCCAAAGCCGCCGGAATAGATACCACAGCTTCTTTTCTGAGCGAGTTTGAGGGCTATCGCAATGAGATTGCCGCTCCTTATCTGACAGACGCCGTGATGGCCGACTCGCTGATGGCCGCCGCCCGCTCCCACTTTGCCGACAATGTCGACGTGAGCCACATTATGTTTGCCCCCGGTGCGCCACAGGCTCTCATCGATTCTGTCTACAATGAGCTCCTATCCGGCACCTCGTTCAGCTCCTTGGCTATGCAATTCTCAGTGGACCGCGGCTCGGCTTTCAACGGCGGCAGCCTCGGCCTCATCACAGCCGGCCGCTATCCTTATGCCTTCGAGGATGTAGCTT
This sequence comes from uncultured Bacteroides sp., assembly GCA_964488335.1. Taxonomy (GTDB): domain Bacteria; phylum Bacteroidota; class Bacteroidia; order Bacteroidales; family Muribaculaceae; genus Paramuribaculum. The sequence continues at coordinate 7,832 of CAZAUV010000020.1, read as the reverse complement.
ACAACACTCCCGTAGGAGAGATCTCCAAGCCCTTCTCCACCCAGTTCGGCACCCACATCATCAAGGTCAACGACCGCCGGAAAGACCCCGGTCAGACCCATTGCCGCCATATCCTCAAGATGACCCGCGGCATAGATCCGGCATTGGCCCCGCTCAAGCGCAGGGAGATCGACTCCATCGCCGCCCTCCTCGCCGCCGGCGCCGACTTTGCCGAGATAGCCCGGGCGGAGACCGACGACCCCTCGGGCAAGCAGACCGGCGGCGACCTCCCCTGGTTTGGCCCCGGCATGATGGTCCCCGAATTTGAGAAGGCAGCCTTTGCCCTCGCTCCCGGCGAGCTCTCGGGCATCGTCGAGACCCCCTTCGGCTACCATATCATCCTCTGCGAGGAGCGTCGCGACGGCGAGCCTCAGGAAGAGATCGACCGGCAGATCGAGGCTGTCATGAAGCTCGACGGGCGCGACCGCCTCCCCGAGTTGCGCTACCTCGACCGCTTCCGCGCCGCGCATCCGGCGCTGGCCGGAGCCTCAGATGAGGATGTCAGGCTTGCTGCCATCAACGAGCTCCCCTCGCTCCACACCGACTATGCCAATCTCCTGAGCGAGTATCGCGACGGCATGCTCCTCTATGAGATCAGCAATCAGCGCATATGGGGGCGTCCCGCCGCCGACCCGGCCGCCCTCATGGACTTTTTCACCGCCAATGCCTCCCGATATGCTTTTGATGCTCCCCGCTATAAAGGCTATGTCGTAGTGGCCAAGACCGATTCCATCGGTCAGGAAGCGATGACCTGGCTCGAGACAGCGGCCGACTCCATCGCTCCGGCCGATTATGCGGCAGAAGCCCGCAAGCGGTTTGGCCTCGATGTGCGCATCGAGCGCGTCCTCGCCGCCCAGGGCGAAAATCCTATTATTGATCACCTTGTCTTTGGCGGAGAGAAGCCGGCCGACAATCCCCGCTGGGCCTTCTACGCTCCCTTTGCAGGCCGTATTATCAGCGCCCCGGAGGAGCCGTCAGATGCCGGAGCCTCTGTCACCGCTGATTTCCAGAAAGCTCTCGAAGAGAGTTGGATTGCCGAGCTCAGAGCGAAATATCCGGTGGTGATCAACCAAAAGGTGCTCAAGAAAGTCAAGGCAAAATAATGGCATCAACTACTAACCCGACCAAATAATGCAGGCTATAATCCTGGCCGCCGGAATGGGGCGGCGACTGCGTCACCTCACTTCGTGCAACACCAAGTGTATGGTAGAAGTTGACGGCGAGAAGCTCATAGACAGGCTCCTCGCCCAGCTTGCTTCGCTGTCGCTTGACCGCATAGTCATAGTCACGGGCTATGAGGGTGCCAAACTCCGCTCTTATCTGACCGACCGCTACGGTCAGGCCCTTCCCATCGAGTTTGTAGACAATCCGGTCTATGACAAGACCAACAACATCTACTCCCTCTGGCTGGCCCGCGAATACCTGACCTCCGACGATACCCTCCTCATAGAGAGCGACCTGATATTTGCCGACGGCATCATTGACCTGGCCCTCTATGCCGACGCTCCCAACGTGGCCCTCGTGGCCAAATATGAGCCGTGGATGGACGGCACAATGGTGACTCTCACATCCGACGGTCAGATCGATCATTTCGTGGCCGGCAATAATCTCGATTTCTCCGAGACCCACTCTTATTATAAGACTGTCAATGTCTATAAGCTCTCGGCCGAGTTTTCGGCCAAGGCTTATCTCCCCATCCTGGAGTCATATATCAAGGTGTGTGGCAACAACGAATATTACGAGCAGGCCCTTAAAGTGCTTACTTTCATTGACAATACGGGCATCCGGGCCGTAGACATAGGCTCGCTCCGATGGTATGAGATCGACGACATCCAGGACCTCCGCATCGCCGAGACCCTCTTTGCCAAAGGGAATGACCGTCTCAACCGCCTCCAGGCAACCTATGGAGGCTACTGGCGCTATCCCTTCCTGCTGGATTTCTGCTATCTTGTCAATCCTTATTTCCCCACACCATCGATGGAGGGGGAGATGAAGGCCCGCTTTTCCGACCTCCTACGTCAGTATCCTTCAGGCATGGGGGTCAACGCCCTCCTTGCGGGAAAATGCTTCGGCATCAACGAAGATATGATCTGCCCCGGCAATGGCGCCGCCGAGATCATCAAGAGCCTGATGGAGAGGATGGCCCCGGAAGAGCGTCTAGGCTTCGTGGAGCCCACCTTTGAGGAATATCCCAATCGCCGCAAGCGCCGGGAGATTGTACCGTTTCGTCCGTCGGAGCCGTCGTTTCGCTACGACGCCGACGATCTCATCGCCTTCTTTACGGCCAATCGGGTAGACACCCTGCTGATTATCAACCCTGATAATCCGTCGGGCAACTTCATCGGCCGCGACGGCATAGAGCGTCTCGCCCTCTGGGCTGACCGGACCTCAACCCGCCTGGTCATCGACGAGAGCTTCGTTGACTTTGCCGATGACTCTTTTACCCTCATCGACGAGGATTTCCTCGAGAGCCATCCGCAGCTTATCGTCATCAAAAGCATCTCCAAGAGCTATGGCGTGCCGGGCCTGCGGCTGGGAGTAGCCGCCTCGGCTGACCGCTCTCTCATCGCCTCGCTCAAGCGCGACCTCGCGATATGGAATATCAATTCCTTTGCCGAATATTATATGCAGATCTTCGGCAAATATGAGCGGCATTATGAGAAAGCCTGCCGCCTGATCCGCGATGAGCGCAATCGTCTGGGGCGCGAGCTGAGCCTTATAAGGGCTCTCTCGGTGGTCCCCTCCCAGGCCAATTATTTCCTCTGCGCAATCGACCCCTCCTCGGGCTACGACTCCCGCTCGCTCACCCTCGCCCTGCTCGAGCGCTATGATATCCTCATCAAAGACTGCTCCTCAAAACACGGCTTCGACTCCGATCTCAGCCGCGACCGCTATGTGCGCATCGCCGTCCGCGACCGTCGCGACAACGACCGTCTCCTCGAAGCCCTGAATCAACTCCTTTGACCCTGCAGATTATGATTGACGCCAAACTCAATGCATCGCTCCGCGCGCGGTTTAATCCCGAAGGGTCTCCCCTGCGCGACCTCCAGCTCCGGATGCTCGACATCCTGCTGGAGGTAGATGACATATGCCGTCGCAATCATATCACTTACTGGCTCAGCTCCGGCACTCTTATAGGCGCTGCCCGTCATGGCGGTTTTATTCCCTGGGATGACGACCTCGACATAGAGATGCTCGCGCCCGACTTCCGCCGTTTCTGCTCCATAGCCCGCAAGGAACTCCCTGAAGGTCTCGTGCTCCAAAACTCCGAGACCGACCCGATGTTTTTCCTCAGTCTGGCCAAGATACGCAATGAAGCAATCCCCATCAAGAGCATCGACAAGGCCCTTGAGCAGCACTACCGTTACAACGGCATCTTCATTGACATTCTCCCCATCGAGCCGTCGACCAGCGCCGTGCTCCACCGCGTCTCGGGTAAGGTGGCATATTGGGGTGCCCGGGCCGTCAATCGCTCTTACGGCACATCCTTAGCCCCATTTATCCGCTGCATCAATGGCTTTGCCACGGCCATCTTCCGCGGGCTCAACAAGGCAATCCAGCCCCTTAATCCCGGCAAGCGCCTGCGCCACGTCTTCCCCTCGACATTTCCCCGTCCACGCTTCGCCGGCGACATCTTCCCCCTCTCGGAGATAACCTTTGAAGGACACAAGTTTTTTGCGCCCGGCAATGTCGACGCCTATCTCACCCATATCTATGGCTCATGGCGCGACCTCCCCGACCTCAACAAAATTACTGTCCACACCGAGCTCTGACCCCACTCTCATATGGAAAAGAAACGCATCCTCATAGTCAACAAATTCCTCTATCCCCGCGGCGGCGACTGCATCGTGGCTCTCTCCGATGCCGAATTACTCCGTCAGGCCGGCCATGAGGTGGAGCTCTGGGGGATGGACTATCCTAAGAATATTCCCGATCTGCCCCTTGAAGACACATTTGCTCCGGAGGTGAGTTTCTCGGGGGGTATCTCAGCCAAGGTGAGCGCCCTGAAGCGCGTCTTTGGCCTCGGAGATATTCAGAAATCATTCCGTGAGGCTCTGGAGCGCTTCCGCCCCGACACGGTTTTCTTCCACAACATCCATTCATATCTGTCGCCGGTGATAGTAGGGATGGCCAAAGAATATGGCGCCCGGACCATCTGGACCATGCATGATTACAAGCTCATCTGCCCGGCATATAATGCTCTCGACCCATCGGGACGGTGCTGCACCGGGTGTATCAGCAATCCTCGGGCCGTCATCGCCGGGCGCTGCATGAAGGGGAGCCTGCCTCAATCCCTGACCGCTTATGCCGAGGCCCGGCGGTGGAGCCGGCCCGCGCTCCTTAAGGTCACCGACCTCTTTATATGCCCCAGCCGCTTTATGGCCTCCAAACTTCATGAGGGGGGCATTCCGGGAAGCCGCACCGCCGTGGTCTGCAACGCTCTCGACCCGGCCAAAGCTCTCGCCTTCGATAGACTTGACCCCGTGAAACACCGCCGCAGGATGAGGCTCATCTACGTAGGGCGTCTCTCGGCCGAAAAGGGTGTGTCAGAGATGCTCGAAGAGCTATCCGGTCTCGCCGATTTACAATTATCGATTGACATCTATGGGGGCGGCCCTCTGGAAGAGAGCCTGCGGGAACGTTATTCCTCCTCCCCCAACATTGTCTTTCACGGGCACTCTCCGGCCGAAACCATTGCGCGGGCACTTACCGAGGCCTCCCTCCTGATCTGTCCGTCGAGATGCTATGAAAACAATCCTTTGAGCGTTATCGAAGGATTGTGTAGCGGCACTCCCGTAATAGGCGCCGATATGGGGGGCATCCCCGAGCTGATTAACGAAGATGCCGGAGTGATTTACAACCCCTTCACGCCCGGCGCGCTCACTGAAGCCGTCAGGCAAGCCCTCGCCACAGACTGGGATCATCAGGCCATCGCAGCCCAAGCCCGCGAGCGGTTCTCGGCCCGAAATCATCTCAATATTCTCTCCAAGCTCCTATGACCCGCGCCATTTTCTCCATAATAATATTCCTGGTATCCTGCGCCGCGGCCCTCGCCGCGGGGCGCTCGGTCAGCGACATCCCCAATGTCCATGTGGCCGACCGCAGCCGCTATGTCTCCAACCCCGACGGAGTAATATCGGCTCAGGCCGAGGCGCGTCTCAATCAGCTCCTTGCTCAAGCCTGGCAGCAATCGAGCGCCGAGATCGCCGTGGTGGCCGTGGCCGATATCGACCGCCCCGATGATATCGACGGGTTCGCTACCGATCTATTTGAGGACTGGGGCATCGGAAAGGCCGACAACGACAATGGCATCCTCATCCTCGTGGCCCGCGACAGCCGCCACGCCGTGATCCGCACCGGCCGCGGCATAGAGGGCCCTCTGCCCGACATCATCGCCGGCCGCATCCTCCGCAACATCATGTTTCCCTCATTCCGCGAGGGGGACTATGATACCGGCATCATCTCGGCCACTGAGGAGGTGGCCCGCATAGTCACCGACCCGCAATATGCCGAAGAGATCAGAAGCCGGTATGCCAACGACTCCCGGGCCTCCGACGGAGCCGATTTCGACTCCGACGAGTTCTTCGACTGGTATCTCAGGATGGCGCTCTTTGTCGGAGCGGCTTTTCTCATCCTGGTCCTCTGCCTCGGCCGGGGGAAGGATCCCCGCAAGTCATATGCGGCGCTGGAGAGCATGCGCCTGCCGGCTCTTTTCTTCACCGTCCTTTGCCTCGGCGCGCCCCTCCCCGCCCTGCTGCTCCTCCACTGGCGCATGAACCGCATCCGCAAGAAGCCCCGCATCTGCCCCAACTGTCAGTCGTCAATGCGCCGCCTCGATGAGGAGGCCGACAATGCCTATCTCACCCCCGCTCAAGATGCCGAGGAGCGCCTCAACTCCATTGACTACGACGTGTGGCTCTGCCCCACGTGTGGCGAGACCGACATCATCCCTTACGTCAATAAATCCAAGCAATACACCACCTGCGACCGCTGTGGCGCCCGCGCTTCGGTCCTCACCCAAAACCGCACCCTCGTCCGCCCGACCACCCGCCACGAAGGCCGGGGCGTCAGGACCTATGTCTGCCAGGCCTGCGGCCATGTCAAGGATGTGCCCTATACCATCCCCAAAGAGCCGTCGACCCCCGTGATGATTATCCCCGGAGGAGGCGGAGGGGGTGGCGGAGGCTTCTCGGGAGGCTCCTTCGGCGGAGGCTCCACTATGGGCGGCGGAGCATCAGGCTCCTGGTAATCATACCCTTAATCCACCCTCCCTACTGACCATTGACACAATTTCTTGAACAATATCATCTGACCGGCATAGCCATCGGCGCCGTAGCCTTCCTGACGATAGGCCTCTTCCATCCTGTCGTCGTCAAGTGTCACTATTATTTCGGGACACGGTGCTGGTGGTGGTTTCTCATACTCGGCATCATTGCCTGCGCCGCCTCCATAGCCGTCGGCTCCACCTTCTGGAGTGCGACGCTTGCCGTCGTGGCCTTCTCATCTTTCTGGACCATCAAAGAGATCTTTGAACAGGAGGAGCGGGTGGCCCGCGGATGGTTTCCCGCCAATCCGCGCCGTCGATCCGCCTCACGGTCCAAAGCCTAAAGCCCCATCACCCGCCTTCACCCATGCTCGATTTCTGGAAACTTCTTCGGCGCTTCGTCACGCCATATAAGAGATACCTGGCCCTCAACATTATCTTCAATGTCCTGGCCGCCCTCCTGACCCTCTTCTCCTTTGCCATCATCATCCCCATCCTGGAGATGCTCTTCAAGATAAGGGAGACGGGCTATCACCTCATGGCCATCGGCGATGCCTCGCTCAAGGATGTTGCCATCAACAATTTCTATTACTGGACCCAGGAAGCCATCATCTCATGGGGCCCCGCAGCCACTCTCGCCCTCCTGGCCGCTGCCCTGGTGGTGATGACGGCTCTCAAGACCGGAGCCACCTTCCTCAGCTCCTATTTCCTCGTGCCCATCCGCTCGGGAGTGGTCCGCGACATCCGCAACACGATGTATGACCATATCCTCCGCCTCCCGATAGGCTTCTTCTCGGCTGAGAGCAAGGGCGATGTCATGGCCCGCATGAGCTCCGATGTCACCGAGATCGAGACCTCCATCATGGCCTCCCTCGATATGCTCTTCAAAAACCCGGTGATGATCATAGTGTGCCTGGCCACGATGATAGCCCTCTCGTGGCAGCTCACCCTCTTTGTCCTGATCCTCCTTCCCATAGCCGGCATGGTCATGGGCCGGGTAGGCAAGCGCCTGAAGCGTGTCAGTCTCGAGGGGCAGCAGCAGTGGGGCCGCATTATGGCCAATATCGAAGAGTCCATATCAGGCCTGCGCATCATCAAAGCCTTCAATGCCGAGGGGCGCATGGAGCGCCGCTTCCACGACGACACCCAGCGCTTCTTCAAGATCTCCAACCGGGTGGCACGCCGGCAGGCCCTTGCCCACCCCATGAGCGAATTTCTCGGCACTCTGACCATTGCCATTGTCCTCTGGTTTGGAGGCTCCCTTATCCTCTCGGGCGACAGCGCCATAGATGCTCCGACCTTTATCTACTACATGATTATCTTTTATAGCGTAATCAATCCCGCAAAAGACCTCACCAAAGCCGCCTATTCTATCCAGAAAGGCATGGCCTCGATGGAGCGCATTGACCGTATCCTGCTGGCCAAAAATCCCATCACCGACCCCAAAGGCACCCCCTCGGCCCTGCCGTCGCCTCTCAAGGGCCAGATACGCTACTCTGACGTGACCTTTGCCTACAACCCGGGCCAG
>CAZAUV010000019.1:0-25115 GCA_964488335.1 uncultured Bacteroides sp. | reverse complement strand
GGCAACAAGTCGCGCGGCTACACCTACAGCGGCAGCAATGATATTTATCGTGTGGCGTGGTATACAGAGAATAGCGGTGGCACGACTCACCCGGTGGCACAGAAGCTCGACAATGAGCTTGGCATCTATGATATGAGTGGCAACGTATGGGAATGGTGCTCTGATAATTATAGTTCCAGTTATTCCTCACCTCGTAACAGCTCCTATCGGGTTGGTCGCGGCGGTAGTTGGTACTACTCGGATTCGAGTTGTCGCGTTGCTATTCGCGGCTGCAACTCTCCAGGCAATCGCAACGACAACCTTGGCCTCCGGCTGGCTCTTTAGGTTGCACCTATCCGATGCACTCCAGTCGGATAGCTTTCGGGGTCTATGATACCGGCAACAATGGATCTGAAACGGCGGGTAGTGGGGGGGGCGGTTGTCAGCGGGCGAGGCGGGCGACGGTGCGGCGGAAGAAGATGAAGAAGAGGGCGCCTGCGAGGAAGAGCGACACTGAGAAGCTAAGCACCATGCCGTAGACTCCCATGCCGGCGGTGAAGGCCAGCAGGTAGGTCGAGGGGAGGCCTATGACGAGATAACACAGGGCGGCTATCCAGAGCATCGGCATCACGTTGGAGGTGCCCCTAAGGGCATTGGCGAAGCATATCTGGGTGGCATCCCCGGCTTGATAGAGCAGCAGCGGCACAATAAGCGCCCCGGCGGCAGATACCACTACGGGGTCGACCGTAAAAAGCCTGATGATGTCGGTCCCGGCAAAGAAGAAGAGGGCCGAGGAGCATGCCGCCAGGCCGAGCAGGAGGACATATCCGCGCATGGCTGTGGCTTTCATCGCCTGAGCCTCGCCGCGGCCGGCATAGTTGGAGACAAGGACGCTCACCGCCGCCCCCATACCGTAATAGATGCAGAAGCCGAGAGTGCCGAGCGTCACTATGACCTGAAACGAGGCTAAGGCCACCGAGCCTATCCAGCCGGCCATGACGGCCGTGCCCGAGAAGGCCGAGGTCTCGAAGGTCATCTGGAGCGACACCGGCAGCGAAGTGGCCCCGACGCGCTTCATCTCGCGGCCATCGATGCGCGAGGCCTTGTAGCCCAGGCGATAAGGTCTGAAGCGGGGGCTGGTGATGAAGATCAGGATGATGGCTGCCGGGCAGAGCAGGCGCGATATGAGAGTGGCTATGCCGGCGCCGGTGAGCCCTAATTCGGGCAGCCCGAGGTGGCCGTAGATAAGGAGGTAATTGCCCAGGATGTTGACCCCGTTGGCGGCCAGGGTGATCCACATGGGCATCGAGGTCAGGCGCGTGGCATAGCTCCATTGCGCAAAGACGTTGAAAAGAGCCACCGGCAGCAGCCCCGCCAGGCTTATGAGATAATAGGGGCGGATGAGCGGCAGGAGCTCCCGGGGCTGCCCGAGATGGTCGAGAAAGAGATAGAGAGCGCCCATCAGGGCCATCATCAGTGCCGTGAAAATCATATTTACCCTCACCCCGCAGGCGAGCATGCTCCCTGCCCTGACCCTCCGGCCTCGCCCGAAAAGAGTGCCTATGATTGGCGTCAGACCAAAGGTGAAGCCCAGGATGGCCATCATCGGGATATTGAAGATATTATTTACAAAGGCGGCCGAGGCCAGGGCAGCCGTCGAGTAGCGGCCCACCATGGCGGTGTCGGCAAATCCGGTGACAATCATGCCGAGCTGCCCGGCGATGATGGGAAGGCCGAGCAGGAAGATACGTTTGAGAGGGGCACCGGGATGGATAGCTGTCATGGCTGGAGATGAATATGCCGGCAAAGGTAGTCATTTTTTTCTTCCTTAACTGACAAACGGGTCGGGATGAGCGTTATAGAGATAGAAAACCCTTTCATTCATTCTTAATTATGCGAAACATCATTCTCCTCTCAGTCATAGCCCTCGCGGCCATCTTCTCGTCGTGCCATTCCGACCGCCTCCTGCTCCTTCCCGACGGCAATTATGCAGTGGCTTCAAGCCTTGCTCCCCAGCAGCGCTCGCGCCTCGAGGCCGCTCAGGACAGCCTTATCCATGCCCGGGCCGTGAAGGTGCTCCGCGACAGGCAGTTTGTCCTCGAGGCCGACCGCATCATCCCTAAGAGTGGCCGGACTTTCAACGTCAACAGTATGACCAACTTCCTGATGGTCAACGGCGACAGAGCCACTATCCAGGTGGCCTCCACCTCGACGGTCAATCCCGGCCCCAATGGCGTCGGAGGCATCACCCTCGAGGGGCGAATTACGGAGCTGCGCATCACCGATGAAAGCTATGGCGGCCTGACCATGAACATGACCGTCGCCGGCAATGCCCTCTCCGCTGCCGTGACCATCACCCTGACCGGGTCAGGCGATATTGCCACGGCCACTATCCGCCCGACATTCAACAGCAATCGCGCCGAGATGCGCGGCCGCATTGTCCCTCTTACCCAATCCTCTGTCTATAAAGGCTCTCCTCTCTGAGCATAGCTCATCGCCTTAAGCATATTCTGACACCCGGCAGCTTCCCTTCCGGGTGTCTCTTTTTTCCCCTGATAGAAGCCCGGGCTTTCCAAAAAGGATGATTTATGGGCAGCGAATGAGGATTTTTTGTAAATTTGCGACCGAAACGGCGCGCTTTAGAGTCTTGCACGCCGACTGATGATGTATATGCCCCGAAGAAGGCGCCGCCCGATCAGCAGAGCGACCGTCTTTGCTGCCTCTGATGCGGGCATTGCCGGAAACCTCTGATTTCTTTCTCATCCTTTGATTATGACTTTGAGTTTCAAACACGGATTATATTTCTGCCTGAGCCTGTCCATTGCGACAGGGTGGCTGCCGGCGGCGGCCCAGGAGATTCCTGACTCCCTGAGTAATGAGCTCGATGAGGTGACCATCACCCGGCGCGCAGCCGGCGTAAGGAGTCTCATCGGGGCTGAGACAGGCTTTCAGCTCAATCAGGGGGAGCTCTTCAGGGCCGCCTGCTGCAATCTGGGGGAGAGTTTCACCACCAATGCTTCGACCGATGTCGATTATGCCGACCCGGCCACCGGGGCCAAGCAGATCAAGCTCCTCGGCCTATCGGGCTCCTACGTCCAGATGATGACTGAAAATCTTCCGGCCTTCAGGGGCGCAGCCATGCCTTATGCCTTCCGCTACATCCCCGGCCCATGGATGAAAAGTATCAGAGTCTCCAAGGGGAGCAGCACGGTCAAAAACGGTTATGAGTCGATTACGGGCCAGATTGACGTGGAGTATCTCAAGCCGCAGGATGACAGGAAATTTCACTTCAATACCTATATCGACAGCGACCTGCGCCTGGAGCTCAACGCCGATGGCAATATCCATCTCACCGACAAGCTCAATACCGAGCTGCTTGCCCACTTCGAAGACCGCTTCCGCAATCATGACGGCAATCACGACGGCTTTGCCGACATGCCCGATGTCCGCCAGGTCAATCTGATGAACCGCTGGAACTATTTCGGCTCAAGCTATATCTTCCATGGCGGACTCTCGCTCATCGACGAGAAGAGCCTCGCCGGACAGACCGGCAGCCACTTCCACGGCGACAATCCCTACATTATCTCCACGGCAACTCACCGCTACGAGGCCTACATGAAACATGCCATAATCCTCAACCGGGAGCACAACACCAATATTGCATTGGCGGCCAACGCGGCCATGCACCGCCTGGATGCCGCCTATGGCGTGAAGCTCTATGATGTCAACGAGAAGAGCGCTTATGCCCAGCTGATGCTGGAGACCGAGATAACCGATGCCCACAGCCTCTCGGCCGGAATGAGCCTCAACTACGACTATTTCGGGCAGCACCTCCGACGGATAGCATCTTCGGCCCTCGCCCCGGAGAGGATCCGCGAGCGGGAGACCACCCCCGGCGCCTATGCTCAATATACCTTTAAGGCAGGCGCAAGATGGACCGTTATGGCCGGCATCAGGGCCGACCGCAGCAGCCGGTATGGATGGTTTGTCACGCCGCGCTTCAATGTCAAGTATCTTCCCTCCGATGCCGTGGCCATCCGTCTATCGGCCGGCAAGGGTTACCGCACCGTACATGCCTGGGCCGAATATAACTATCTGCTGGCGAGCGGGCGCGAGATGGTGGTCGAAAACCTCAGGCAGGAAGATGCCTGGAACATCGGGCTCAGCGCCGACTATACCCTCTACTTCGGGCCGCAGTCGCTTAAGCTCTCGGCCGAATATTTCCACACCCGCTTCCGCAATCAGGCCGTCGTTGACTACGACAGCGACCCATCTAAACTCACCATAGCCAACCTCACCGGCAAATCTTATTCCAATGTTGTCCAGGTCGAGGCTTCGCTGACCACCAACTTCGGCATCACAGCCACTGCAGCTTATCGCCTCAACGACGTCAAGACCTCCTATTCAGGCCGTCTGATGGAGAAGGCGCTCACTTCGCGCTACAAGGCTCTGCTGACCGTCTCCTATAAGACTCCGCTGGAACTCTGGCAGTTTGACGCCACATTTGTGGTCAATGGCGGCGGACGACTCCCCGCGCCTATCTCCTCCCCGACGGCTCGCCGAGTTATGGCCCCCGCTTCAAGCCATTTCCCTCGCTCAACTGCCAGGCCACCCGATGGTTTCGCCATTTCTCCATCTATGTCGGAGGAGAAAATCTTACCGGCTTCAGGCAGAAAAACCCCATCATCAGCGCCGCCGATCCATGGAGCCCCGCCTTTGACCCAACAATAATATGGGGCCCGGTCACCGGCGCCATGGCCTATGCAGGCATCCGCATCGAAATCTAATCCATCAATCAGCATATGAAGAAAATCGTGTTATCGGCATTGGTAGCCGTGGCTCTCTGCGCAGGCAGCGCAGCCGCCAAAGATATCCAGACCGTGGTCTTCACTCCCACTCCCGCCATGCATTGCGGCAATTGCGAGGCCAAGATCAAAAATCAGCTCAAATTTGAGAAGGGCGTAAAGAAGATAGAGACCAGTGTGGAAAATCAGACCGTGACCATCGTCTACGACGCTGACAAGACCTCCGAGAAGGCTCTCAAAAACTCCCTGGCCAAGATCAAATATGACGTGAAGAAGGTGGAAAACGCCACCAAGACCGCCTGCGAGACTCCTTCAGGCAACTGCAAGAAGTGAGCCCCTGAGGCCAGCTGCCCGCATTACATGCGGGGGCCCTCCGAGCCGACCGTTTTCTCAAATGGTCGACAGGGAGGGCCCCCGCCTGTTTTTTGGGGTTTTCCCCGAAGCGTAAGGAAAGAGCTGAGTTTTTATCCGGTGCAAAGTTACGCTTTCGCGGCCGCTCTCCCAATACCCGGAAATGGGTAAATATCGGAGCTGTAGACATTCTGACCGGGAGGGAGGCCGGGCGATAAGCTAAGCGCCCCGGGGCTCGGGGAGCCTCGGGGCGCTGGTTATCAGGGATGCCACCGGGAGTGGCAGGGGGGTCAGCGGATGACCACTTTGACAGACTTGCCGTCGGCGCGACGGGCCACGTAGATGCCGGGGGCGGCGTCGGCGCGGTTGATGCGGCGGCCATCGAGGGTGAAGAGGTCGCAGTCAGAGAGATCAAGGGCGGGGGCGTTGCCTATGGAGACATTGCCTATGCCGAGGAGGTCGGCGCTCTCGATGCGCCAGAATGAACCGGGATCGGTCACATAGTAGTTGATCGGGGTATTCTGGGTCAGGGCGCCATGGAGGCCGGTTTCTGCTCCGGCATAAGCGAGGGCGAGGCCATAGTTGGGCTGATAGGTAACGCCGTCGTAGGTGGAATAGAGCACATAGCGGACGTTAAACTTACCGGCCTTGGTCTTGTCGGTGGTCAGCGAAGCGGGAGCGTCGGCGCCGCCGAGATACTTGCCGTCGGCAGCTACGAGGTGGAAGGCAGTGCCATCGTCGGCGGGCTCGATAAACCAGAGGGTCGACTCATCCTGATTGTTGTCGATGGAGTTGACAAACGTGGCCGACGAGCCTGAGGCGCCGAGGAGATGCTCGGTGTTAAACTCATTGAAGCGGTCGGAGCGGCGGTCGTTGGTGAGCTGGACGGCATGGCCGGCGCCATTCTCGACAAAGGCGCGGGTCATGTCGCTTTGGAGCTTGCTCCAGAGCGAATTGCGGAAGCTGAGCAGATCAACGTAGTTGACCTTTGTGAAGTCGTTCTTGGCCATCGAGGTCTTCACGTCGTCATAGTCAGACTTGGCGCTGTAGAAGGGCTCGCGTGCCCATGAGGGTACTCGCTCGCTTATCTCGCCGAGATAGTCGGTGATCCAGTCTTTCTCAAAGCCGGCTTTGTCATCCTTGTAGTTGGCTATGGCCATCTTGGAGGCGATGGGGGTGTCGGAGCGGGTGAAGATCCATGAAGTGCCCTCATAGTCATTCTCCGAGGGGCGCCAGAGCGAGATGTTGCCTGCGCCGCCCATATCGATACACTTGGATTTCTGGGCGTCGGTGGAGATCACTACGCCGATGTTGGAGCCATAGAGATTGTCGGAGTTGGCGCCATTGGGGAGGATATACCAGTCGACGGGCTCCTCGCTCCAGCTGAGGTCTTGGGCGAGATAGCGGTCGGTGAAGAGATTGCGCATCGACCAGGTCTGCTCGCCGGTCTTGGTGAGCTCCCAGAAGGCGCCGGGGCCGGAGTTGGCGCCGGTTACGGGCGATGAGAGGGGATCGATCATCACTCCGGGATTGACACCAAGGTGTTTGCTCAGGCGTACTGAGGACGAGATGACGAATATGCCGCCGTCGATGTCGCTCTGACGGTCGAGGGTCTCATTGGGAAGCATGGCGATCCACTTCGATCCGGAGTCGCCGGCCGAATAGCGTACGACACCTGTCTCACCATCCTCATTGATGTTGATGGAAAGGTAAGCGTCGGTGGCATCGGGCTCTAAAGAGTGACCATACTGGGCGATGGCAAAGGTCTTTTCGCCGCCCTCGGTGGTGTTGTCGACAAAGATGAAGCGTCCGTGGTAAGCGTCTTCGGCATAAGCGGCGTTGAAGGGCGTATTATATGCCGACGGGATGGCACCGATCCAGGCCTGATTGCCGGCCTTGAGGTTGAAGATGCCCTGGCCGATATATTCGAGGCGCCAGAGGGCCTGCTTGTCGGTCAAGACGCTGGTGCGGAACTCATACTTGTCGAGGTATCCGTCGTTGGTCAGGGTCTGATAGTGGCGCAGGACATAGCCCTTGTCGCCATAAGCATTGGCGGTCATGGCATTGTCGTAGCGGCGCTTGTTGATAAGGAGGAAGGGCACTTCCTGAGCATATCTGAAGAGCTCCTGAGTCTGAGCTTCCATGGCTGTGGCTTTCTCCTTGGGCGAGAGATTTTCGTCGGCCGCAATCTTTTCATAGGCTGCGAGGGTATTGGTCACGGCGCTCTCATCAAAGAGTGTCGGGACGGCATAGAGCTGCTTGATGCGGGCGGGGAGCTTTTCGACGATAGTCCCGTAGAGGCCTTCATTGGCGTTTGCCTCGGTCATTGCAGCCACCAGTGCGTCGGGCACCGGTGAGATGACCCATGTGGTGCCTTCCCAGTCGGTTGAAGAGCCGCCGTAGGTGCCGACAGCGGTATCGTTATTATGAGCATCGAGGCGATTTCCGGTAGCAGAGCCGCGTATCGAGAAGCCGCGACCGTTGTCAGCGGCGTTTTTGGTCACATAGAGGATGGTCTTGCTGGTGGTCACCACGGGCTGCGAGCCGGAGATGCCGAGATAGAGACCCTCGACGAAGTTGCTGATATAGTAGCCGCCTTCGTCATTGGCCTTCTCCATCTTCCAGAGGGCCTGATCGTTGAAGCCGATATGGCTGATGGCTTCGCCGTCGACAGGGGCGTCGGAGGTGAGGAAGCCGCCGCGGTTGTAGCTCATCATCACGAAGTAGGAGTCGGGATGGCTGAGGAAGTGGTCGAGCAGGCCATGGTAGGTGAAGGCAGTGCCCTCGTCGGAGGTGTCTTCAGCGGTGGTCAGGGTAAGGTCGTCGTTGAGGGTGAGCACCTTGCCGTCGGGGAAGACGATGTCGCCATCCTCGGCAATGGTGATGGGAGTGGCCTCCTCGGGGTCAGATACGAGCGAGAAGGTGCCATTGGTCTCTTTGACGAGCTGGATAATATCCTTCTTCGTATTGTTCTCCGTCTGCCGATAATGGTTCTGCAGGTAGAGGTTGGTGCCTATGATGTTAAACGACCATTGGGCGTTGATGGTAGGAGCCGAGGTGATAAAGGCTTCGCCATTGTTGAGGCCCACGAAGGAGGCATATTGATGCTGCGTGGCGGCGTCGGGCGTCGTGAGGCCCTCGGTGGCCAGGCGGGTGTTGGAGATGCCGAAGCGCTTGGCCACGATGGGGATCACCGATTCGCGGGCCACGGTGCCGGCAGTGCCGAAGCTGGCGGCAGCTGCCTTGACGTCTTCGCTGGGGGTGAAGCCGTTGGCTGCAACATCGTCGAGAGCTTCTACAGTGGCATCATCCCAGAGACCGGTGACCTTGAGGGAGGCAATGATGCCCTCCATCCCTTCGGTCTCGCCACCCTCGGTGGTGCCGAAGGTAGCCTCGGCCATGGTGTTGACCTCATCGGCGGTGACATCTTTCATCTGCCACATGGAGAAGTCGGCAGTGCCGGTCCAGCCAACGACATTACTATAACCGTCGAGGTGGATAGCAGAGCTGGTGGGTGAGGGGGTGTCGCCATGATAGAAGGCCACGCCGCCGTCGCCGGGATTGAGGGTGAAGAGGGCTGCATCTTCAGCCACCTGGGTCAGCGCGAGGGATGTGCTGGTGGGGGTGGACTGGATGTAGAGGCCGGTGGCGGGGTTGAAGAGGGTGAAGTGGGTATCTCCCTCAGCTTCGGTGTCATCCTCGGCAGCGAGGGCGGCAGCTTTCGCAGAAGCGGATTTCACGAAGTTGGCAATCCAGAGGGTGGCAGGCTCCGTGGCATCTTCGAGCACCACAACCTTATTGCTCTGAATGGCGAGATACTTCAGAGGAGCGTTTTCGCCGCGGCCGGTGCGGAAGATCTGGAAGGGAAGACCACGGTTTTCTTCGGCGCGGGAGTCGAGGATGGTCTCAACGATGTTTTCGGCCTCCTCTACGGCGGCGCGACCGGCTACAACGGCATCAATGAGCTTTGAGCCCTCGAGGTTGTCGCAGTTGATGGCATCGAGAGCCTTCTCTTTCTCAGCCTTTATGGAAGAGGATCCTGAGAGGAGGGCTTCGTTGGGAAGGTCTTCGATAAAGTTTTTGGCGGCAGTGATGTCGGCTTTGAGCTGAGCTACCTCCTGATCGATATTGGCAATATTCCAGATTGAGTGGGGATCGCCCTGCAGGTAGAGGGTGATATACTCGTTACGGTTGATATTGAGATATTTGGAGGAGCTCTCGACGGCGGGCTGACAGATGGTCACCTGGTCAGTGGCGAGGGGCACGAAATCAAAGAGACCGGCCTTGGCGGGCGAAACCTCAGTGGTGAATGCGTGAGTCTGGCTCATATATTTGCCGCTCTGATTGAGGAGACGGTAGAGGCCGCTTTCAGCATCATATTTGACCGTCCAGAAAGCCTCGGCCGAAGTGGTGGGGAGGCCCTTCACATTGCCGTCGACGTCGGTCATCCAGCGGGGAGCGTTGGGAGTGACGGCTGTAAACTGCACCCAGAGGGTCACTATCTTGCCGTCGGCCTTCTGCTTCTGCTCTGCCACAATCTCAGCAATCTTTTCATCAAGATTGGCCGACGAGGCATCAAGCGCCCCGATCTGAGCGATTGCAGCTTCGATATCGGCAGCGTCATAGAGAGCCGGGATGCTCTTCATAGCCTCGAGTTGAGCTACCGCCGAAGCCTGATTGGCGTCGAGGCGGACTGTCTCAAGATGCCAGTGAGCGTGGGGATCGGAGGCGTTGTAGAGCTCGATATAACCGTTATTGCCGTTGAAGCACATATTCTTGTTGCCGGTAGCGGCGGGGACGGTGATCCATATGTAGCTGCCGTCGGCTGGGGTGCTCACCTCAAGGATGCATGCTTCATCAACGTTTGCTGATGTCTGGAAATGAGAGGGCATAGTGAGGTAGCGACCGGAAGCAATGTTTTTGAGCACAAGGCCATCGGCCACGGCCTCAAACTTCCAGCCGTCGTTCTCTCCGCCGTCCTTGACACCATTGACGTCATTTCCCGCGCCCATGTCAGTGATATAATAATTGTCTTCTGTGCCTGCCTTGGTGACATATATATAGATTGTCTTGCCTGCGGCAGTCTTGACAGCTGCATCGACTATCGAGTTGATCTGCTCTTCGGTGGTGGCGTCGGAGATCTGAGCCTTGGCGGCTTCGATATCATCGGCGGCATAGAGCTGAGTGATGAGCTTAAGGTTGTCGAGGCGGGAGATAGCGTTTGCTTTGCAATCATCGAGATTGAAGAGCAGGGCGTGGCAGGCGGCAACATATTCGTCATTGACAGGGGCGAAGACCCAGGTCGTGCCCAGCCAGTCGTTGGTATAGAGGCCGTAATTTCCTACTGAGGAGTTGCCGCCCGAGGCATCAAGGGCATTACCGTTGGCGGCTATGCGGATGGCATAGCCTGCGCCGTTGTTGGCTCCATTGGCGGTGATGAACCAGTCGGCAGGAGTCTGGCTCAGAACGCCGAGGTTGTCGGCATTCCGGCCGAGGTAATAACCGTCGGCAAGGCTTTCGATATGAACTGCGCCATCAGTCGAGCCCTGGGTGAATTTCCATATGGCGAGGGGCGACACGGTGGTGTGTTCAACGCGAGTGCCCTCGGCGGGAATGGTCTCGTCAGTGAAGGGAGCCGAGAGGAAACCGCCAAAGGTGGCATCTGAAGAGAGGAACCAGCGATTATAGGCCATTACGAAATAATAACCTTCGCCGAGCGTGGGGATATATTCCTCGTAAGGGGTGATTATGAACTGTGAGCCGTCATCGGTCAGGGAGTTGTAGGTTACATAGTTTGTGCCCCATGAGGGGATGTTGAGGGCACCTCTGCCGTTGGAGAAGACAATCACGGAGAAGTCACCATTTTTCTGGATGGAGATAGGCGTTGCCTGAGTGATGTCGGTGACCATGCTGACGGCGTCGGAGTCGTCGGCTGACTTGACATAAGCGCTGGCAAACTTGAGGTAGAGCTTGTCGCCCACGATTTCAAATGTTGCCTGGGCATTCTGCACGGGTCCGGCAAAGTTGAGGGTGTTGGCGCCGTTGACACCCATAAAACCACCATATTTATATTGGACCTGATTTAAGAGGGATGTGGCAGTACAACCGTTTTCGCTGTTGGCATGACGGTTGTTGACTACAGTCACTTTTCGGCCGACAATATTGTCAAGAGCCTGGAGATAGGGTACTATGACGCTTGAAATGTCGGTAATCTTAAGGGCAGCCTCTTCGGCATAGGTGGGAAGGGTCGAGGCATTAAGGCCTGAGACATCGGCAAGCTTGGAGTAGGCCGCGCTGGCATTGTTCATCTCAGTCTCCGACCATACGCCGGTGTTGGTCAGCGAAGTAGCGATTTCGTTGGTGATCTTGATGTCGGGGAGACCAGATACCAAAGCGGTGGTGAATCCGTTGATGGTGGCGGCATCGGGGTAGGCTACGGTCCAGGCCGAAGCACCGGCATCGTTGGTCCATCCGCAGGGCGCTCCCTGGGGGTCAAGGTGAAGCGACGTGTGAGTGCCTGTCTCGGTCCCGGCATTGAGGTGCCAGTTGCCATTAGCATCGGTCGTGATGGTCAGCAGGGCGGCGGAGGCTATGTCGGGGGTGAGGCTTACGGTATAATCCTGAATCCCTTGGAGATATTTGTTGATGTAAGGATTGTAGAGGTTATATTTGGTCTCATCTGTTTCGGAGGGATAGGGGAGCCAAATTGCGGAAGCATCGGCCTCGGCAACAGCGCCAAGTTTGGAGCCGTCGGCGCTCACGGAGAGATAGCGGTTGTTGGCGCCGCGCTCATTGCTGAAGAGGGTGATGGGCTTGACGCTGCTGTCCTCGCCTACGGTGTAGGTGATGGTGATGTCCTTACCTACGGCAGCGAGGTCGGCCACCGTGGCGCCGTCGGAGTAAGCAGTGCTCTTGACAGCCAGACCGGGGACAGTGAAGTCGGTGGAGGTGAAAGACTCACCGGGAGCTACCTTGTTTACAATGTCGGAGACACCCTCAACAGAGCTACCGTCGGCCATGAGCCACTTCTCGGTCACCTCATAATAGAGACTGGCATATCCGGGGAAGATGATATGGGGATGGCCATCGCTCCATGAAGCAAGAGGATGGTCATCGCCGGCATCGCCGTTCCAGTAGGTGTTGCTTTCGTGGCATTTGATGTCAAAATAGCTGTCAGATCTTACAATGAGGTCAAAAACAGTAGCGTTGTCCTCAGTAGCGCTGGCGTTGAGGCTCTCAAACTTGACATAAGTGCCATGCTTGACATTCTTAATCTTATAGCTGATGCCCGTGGGCTCAAACACCCAGAGGGCTTTTTCTATCTCCTCAGGATAGTTGGTCTTGCCAATAAGTTTTGATTCAGTGGTTTCAGCATATCTGAAGCCATTGCGATTGGTTTGGGCATCCCAGATAAAGGAATTGACATAAGGGACAAATTCATTGACAAGACTGGGGGGCTGGACTGCCTCGACATGGGCATCGGTAGCGTAAGAGGCGACAATGGTGATATTGCCCGAAGGATTGATTGAGCTGCCCACTGTGCCGGTGGTCTTCGCGCCGGTTGCATCATAGATATCAACAGTAGCCGGAGTGGTGTAATGCTCAAAATCTGCAAGAGCGATGTTGTGAGCTCCTTTAACAGTTGTTTCTGACTGACCGAGGTAATATCCGTCAGTGGTCTTATTGATGTAAGTGACAATTTTCGACTCAAGGAGGTCAAGGTATTCGGGATCGGCCTCCTCAAAGATCCATGAGGTCTGTTTCCAGTCGCCCTCGGTGGGTTTCCAATACAGAATGTTTGGATTAGTGGTCTGGGCGCAGAAACATGTATTGCCGGTATATGAATTTTCACTGCTGATAACAACACCAAATTTGTTGAAATCTTTCTGAAGGATAAAAAGATCGGTAGGGGTGGTGGTGTTATATGCGCCGTCGCTTTGTTTCATCTTAAGATACAGGGCATCGCCTGCACCTTCCGTAGCGCGGCCTTTGAGTCGTATGGCATCTCCCTCACCTGCTTCAACTTTCCAGAGCTGGACAGGATTGGAAGTGGAGCCTATAACATTGACTTGAGCCTGAGCATCATCAGTGCCATTGGATGAGATATATCTGTCTGAATTACAGCTCTTAACGGTGTACCAATGGGTTTCAGAATCGGTAGATGTCTTTATCTCGTCGGCAGGGGTGAAGAACCAATAGCAGTTTTTGTCTCCCGCCGACCATGCTCCGGTTATTGCAGAGTTAGACCAAAGGCAAAGGCCTTTGCCTTCGCTCATTCCCGACGGTTGAAGGTTTATAGGAGAAAATCGGTCGGCTTCATTGTCGGTGAGGTAAGAGAGGTTGACAATACTTCCGCTTGTTGCAGTTTCAAGGTTTCCTTGGGCTGCTCCTTGGGTATCCCAGGTGCCCCAAAAAGTGGTGGGGACTGACTTTGACTGAATTATTACCTTGTCAATATCGTCAATGGCAATATTCTCAGATGGCGCGTTAATAATCCAGGCATCGGGAGTGCCGGTTACTTCTACAATAACTTTTCCTTCATTATCGCCTGTGCCGAGCATGAGGCTGTAGTTGTTGTAGCTCGTTGTGGTACGTCCGCTGGTAATGTAGAACGATTTGCCATAGGCGGTCTTGGCAAGGTCGATGAGAGCGGCGTCGATCTCTGCCTGAGAAGAGGCGTTGTTGACCTTACGCTTGGCCATATAGCACGATAAGCCCGAGTAGAGGCCGCATTGGCTCATTAAATCGATGCGAGCTAAGGCTTCGGTGCGGGCCGTTTCGACGGCAGCATCAGCGCTCTCGTCGGCCAATAACACGGCATTGCTCCGGGCAGGCGCTTCCGGCAGGGCCGGAGAGGGCGCGGGCCCGGCGGCGTAGAGGAGGAAGGCCGATAGGCCAACGACTCCGCATGCCGCTGATAGTATGCGAGTTAGTTTCACGATAAAAATTATGATTTAAGGTTATTAATTATCTTGATTGAAAGAGCGGTTGATTAACGGTTTCTTTAATCAAGCAAAAATAGCAAATATCAGCGACATAGACCCTCATGTTAACAGATTTTAACGCGGATTTTAACACAGCTCAGCGTCCCCAAAATCGGTGTCAGTTTTTTGTTTTTAGTTGTTGGATGTTAGGGAGGTTCGGGCTCCGGTGGTGCAATCAGGTTATCGGCCTCCGGCCGCCTGGCTCCGCCAATAATGTGGAATGTGGAATTGGGGCGCGGGGAGGCTAAATCATTCTTTTGGGTTGATGTCGGAGCACACTCGGCGCAATGGTGTAGCCTGGCGGCATGCCGAGAGGCGTACGCTATATCACTCATTATTAGCGGGATATGGTGGCGATGGTGCCCTTTCAGGGCGCTATCGGTAGGCGGTTTCCGTCGTGGATAACACCCGCGTTGCCGATGCTGACGATGGTGGCGGAGCGGGTGGCGCGGGCTATGGCAGTGGCGATGCGGCGGCTATCGTCGGCGCGGCGGCTGTCGACGGGAGGGGGGGTGTCGAGGACAATAACGTGGCTGGCCACGCGGTCGCGGGCGGTGTGGACGGTGGCTATGGTCACTCCGCCCGGGAGAAGCTCATGGAGGTCGCTGTGGCGCAGGGCATAGTGGCGCCAGGGCTGGCGCTCGCCCGGGGGAAGGGGAGAGTCGGCAGCGACGAGCCGTGCCGTCAGAAGGAGGTGGGGCGTGCCTCTCATGGCGAGCAGGAGCGCGGCTGAGCGAGCCTCGGCGTTGGTGCGCGTCAGGAGCGCCACCGTTGCCTCCGGGGCGATGAGGGAGGCCGCTATCTCTGCGGCCCTGGCTATGGCTTCGTCGGCGTCACGGGCCGCCACCCGGGCTGCTCCGGGGGCAACCTCCCGGCGGGGATGGCGCAGAGTGATTACGCGGCTGCCGGCGCGATTGCGGAGGAGCCGGAGGGTCTCGGCCCCGGCGCCTGCAAATCCGAAGATGGCTTGCGAGGGGTCGGTGAAATAGGTCGTGGAATGGGTCAGAGGGTCGGTCAGACGGTCGACCAGGCGGATAAACGTCGGTGAGAGATTATGGGCATCATCGATGAGCACCATCGCCGCCGGTGTCATCCGCGTCGCCCCCTCCGACAGGGCTTCGAGGGCGGGCGCAGTGAGCTCCTCATCGGTAGAGAGCCGGCCGGGGGGGATGAGCCGGCAGCAGAGGGCGCGGGGAGAGCCGATGAAGTGTCGGGCGGGATCGAAAGAGGGGAGGGCGGTAAGGCGCGCGGCCATCCGCTCAGTGGCGGTAATTACAATGAGCCGGAGCCCCTTGACCTCCATGGCCGCGCGGGCATCGGCCTCCATGAGCGAGCTCTTGCCCGAGGCCGGCGGACCGGTGACGAGCCTATGGCCGGTAGGGAGGCCGGGCAGCGGAGCTGCCGTGGCGACCGTGGGCCCGGGGCTATGGCCGAAGAGCCTGCGGAGGAGGGTGATGATACGGCTGATGAGCTTCATGGCAGGCACAAAGATAGCGAGAAAGAGTGTTAACGACTGTTAATTCGATTGCTGACCCACAAAGATATGTTAAGGACGCCCACATTTTAGCCCTCCCGGGGGTTGATAAAGTAATTAAAGGCATTAACTTTGCCGAGATGAGCCTCGCCCGCCCCACGGCGCGAGAGGCTCGTCGACGCCCACTCATAACCATCCTTATGGCAAATATATTGACAGAGCTGATAGCGCGCCGGCTGGAGACCAACGGCCCGGAGCGCACAGCCTTCACCCTCATAGACCCCGACGGCAAGAGGACCATCCCCACCACCTGGGGAACCTTTGCCGCCGAGACCCGCGCCGCGGCCGCAGCCCTCGAGATGCTCGACATTGCCGAGGCCGACCGCATAGCCCTCTTCGCAGGCAATCGCCCTGAGCTCCTCACGGCCGACTTTGCCGCTTATGCCAACAGGGCCGTCCCGGTGGCCATCTACGCCACCTCTTCGGCCGACCAGGTGGAATATATCCTTCGCGACAGCGCCGCCAAGATTATCTTCACCGGCAGTCAGGCTCAATATGACATGGTGGCCTCGCTGCGCCACAAGACCCCTTCACTGAGCCATATAGTGACTCTCGACAGCGATATAGTCCGCGCCGGGGACGACACCTCGACCCTCACCTTCGCCGACTTCCTCGCCCTGGGGCGCAGCGCCGCCCCCTCGACCATAGAAGAGGTGGAGGCCCGGACGGCCCGCGCCCTCCCCGAGGATATCGCCACCATCATCTACACCTCGGGCACCACCGGCGAGCCCAAAGGGGCCGTCCTGCCACAGTCGGCCTTCACAGCCGCCCTGGAGATCCACCGCGAGCGGCTGACGATGCTCTCCGAAGCCGACACATCGGTCTGCTTCCTCCCCCTGAGCCATATCTTCGAGCGCGCATGGACCTACTTCTGCCTCTATATGGGCATCGTGGTCAATATCAACCCCGATCCCAAGCGGGTGCAGGAGGCTGTGGCCATTGTCAGGCCATCGTGTATGTGCTCGGTGCCCCGCTTCTGGGAGAAGGTCTATACGGCAGTGCAGGAGCGCATCTCTCAGATGGGTTTCATCAAGCGGGCCCTCGTGGCGAGGGCTCTGCGCGTAGGTCGCAAGCGCAATCTCGACTACGCCCGTCTGGGCCTCAAAGCGCCTATCCTCCTCGAGAAGCAATATCAGTTTTTCCTTAAAAACGTCTTCCTGCCGGTGCAGAAGGCCATCGGCATAGAGCACGGCAACATCTTCCCGACGGCCGGCGCACCGCTGTCGGCCACGATAGTAGAATTTCTCCACTCCTGCGGCATAAATATCGTCATAGGCTACGGCCTTTCGGAGACCACCGCCACCGTCACCTGCTTCCCCGAAGTGGGCTATGAGATAGGAACCGTGGGCACTCCCGTGTCGCCCCGCGTGGAGGTCAATATAGCCCCCGACGGTGAGATCCTTGTCAAAGGGCCGACAGTGATGGCCGGATATTACGGCAAGCCCGAAGCCACGGCCGAGGCCTTTACGCCCGACGGCTGGTTCCGCACGGGCGATGCGGGGCGTCTCGACGCCGGCGGCGCACTGATCCTCACCGAGCGCATCAAAGACCTCTTCAAGACCTCCGGAGGCAAATATATAGCCCCGCAGGCCCTTGAGAGCCGCCTGGGCGAGGATAAATATATCGAGCAGGTGGCCGTCATCGGCGACCAGCGTAAATATGTCACTGCTATCATCATCCCCGCCTACGAGGCCCTGAAGGAATATGCCCGCAGCAAAAACATCTCCTATAAGAGTCTCGAAGACCTGGTGAAAAACAGCGAGATACGCGCCATGATAGCCGATCGCATCGAGCAGCTCCAGAAGAGCTTTGCCGGCTTTGAGCGCATCAAGAAATTTACCCTCCTGCCGCGGGCCTTCACTATGGAGGCCGGCGAGCTGACCAACACGCTTAAGATCAAGCGTCCGGTCATCGCCGAGCGCTATGCCCGCGAGATCGAGGCCATGTATGCCTGAGAGCTCCTGAAGCTATCAGTCCAAATCAAAGGCAAACAGAGAAGCCGGTCCTTCACGAGACCGGCTTCTCTGTTTAACAATAATTCAGGGAAGATATTGAATCAGCGGATGATGACCTTGACGGTCTCGGTGCCCTGACGGCGGATATAGAGGCCGGGGGCGGTGGGGTTGACGCGGACGCCGCGGATGTCGAAGTATTCGACGGGAGCTGATGCATTGTCAGCTGCGATGGCGGCGAGGCCGGCGGGGTTTTCACCTACGAAGGTGCAGGTGATGGTATAGCCTTCCCAGACTACATCGATGGTCATGTGGGCAACGCCGGCTTCAGTGACAGTGCCGTTGAGGGAAACACTCTCGGCGATGATTTCTTCGCCCATCATCGAGAGGGAGAAGTCGGTCACGCTGGCCTGATAGGTGGTGAGGCCGGCGATGGTGAGGGTGTTGACACGCTCGAGCTTGATGTCGCCTGCGGAGCCGAGGTCGCCGAGGGTGAGGTCGGGGAGGAGGAAGGTAGAGGTGCCGTCGGTGTTGGGCGTGATATAGACGGTGGCAGGGTCGCCGCCCTCAGAGGTGATTTCGCTGCCGGCCATCTCTACGGTGAGCTTGCCCTCATAAGCCACGGCGGGTCCGGCGGGCTCAACGGCGGGAGCCTCGGCCGAGAGGGTGTAGACATGCTGCGAAAGGCCTTCTTCGTCAGTGCCGTCGGGGTTGGTGACGGTGATGACGATCTTGCCGTCCTGAGCCTCTACGGTGGCTGTAGCCGCAGCGCCGAAGACGCTAACCTTTACGTCGGAGGGCTCGGGGAGAGTGCCGACGGTGTAGTCATACACCGAGTCGTCAAACCCGGCGAGAGCCTTGCCGCCGATCTCGATGGCGGAGAGCTTCGACCAGTAGACCAGGCGGGGAGATACGACAGAGAGGGAGTTGCCGGGGGTGATGCCTTCGGCGTTGAAGTAGTCATTGGCGGCAAAGATGATGTTGATCATCTCGGGAGCCTCGCCATTTTCATAGGAGAAGGGCATGGAGATGGTGTTCCAGTCGGTGGAAGCCACGATGGGGCGGATCACCTTGGCCACGAGAGCAGCGCCCTCGCTCTTGGTCACTTCGCCACCCTTGATGGTCTCCATGCCGAGGATATTGCGGTCGCGGTTGACCATCTCGGTGGTGACGGGGCTACCGGTGAGGACGATATTGCCGGGGACATCGGCCTGAGTGAAGGTGCCTTTCCACAGATATGCCACGAAGGTCTGGCCTTCAGCGCCTTCGGAGGTCTGATAGGTGAAGTTTACAGCGTCGGGGCGAGTGGCGATCTTGATGCCGCCAAAAGTGCCGCCATCGTTGTCCTTGGCAGCGGCGGAGGTTGACCAGGTGGTGCCTAGGGTGAAATATCCGGGGACAACCTGATTCATGATGATCGACTTATTGATTACGGTCACGGCGTTGGTGCCGTCGGGGCCTTCGGTCTTGGAGCCGACCTCGGTCTTGCCCATACCGTTGAAGCCGATGACATTAGAGATGGTCCACCCTTCGGGCGTCTGGCCTTCGACCATAGTGTTGCCGTTGGATGTCCAGGGCACGCAGTCGACCCAAGCCGAGAAGTGGGCATTGGGCAGAGTGTCGGCAGCAAAGGCCGGAGCAGCGGCCAGAGCAGCGCAAGCGAGTGAGAGGTAAATTTTTCTCATAGAGATATAGTTGAAAGTGAGATTATTAATCAATCGATAGCTGCCCGGAGAGCATCGGCAGCAGCTGAGATGGCGTCGCCATCCTTACCGCCGGCCTGGGCGAAGCCGGGCTGACCGCCGCCGCCACCCTTGATGAGCTTGGCGGCCTCGCGGACAATCTTGGCGGCGTTGAGGCCGGTCGATGCGGTGAGGTCGTCGGTGAGCATCACCGTCAGCAGGGGCTTGCCGGAGCCGTCGGTAGTGGCGGCCAGGAAAGCGGTCTGCGCGGGCGAGAGCGCTCTGACGGCAAAGGCAGCGGCCTTGACGGCATCGGGCATAATCGGGCCGCGGAGCTCCACGACCTTCACGCCATGGTCAGTGGTCTTGGCCTTGGCGATGAGGTCTTTGGCCATGTTGTTGACGCGCTCCTTGAAATAGTCTTCGACCTGAGCCTTGAGCTCGGCGTTCTCGTCGATGGCCTTATGGACGGCGGCGGTGACGTCGGCCGAGCCACCCAAGAGGGAGCCTACCTCGCGGAGAGTGTCGCTCATCTTGTCGAGAGCCTCCTCCACGGCGGCTCCGGTGATGGCCTCGATGCGGCGGATGCCGGCGGCGATGGAGCTTTCGGATATGATGCGTATCGAGCCGATGTTGCCGGTGTTGTCAACGTGGGTGCCACCGCAGAGCTCAATGGAGTCGCCGTAGCGGATCACGCGCACCTCGTCGCCATATTTCTCGCCGAAGAGAGCCATGGCGCCCATAGCCTGGGCCTCGGCGATGGGCACATTGCGGTGCTCGTCGCGGGGTGTGGCCAGACGCACGGCCTTGTTGGCCAGATGCTCCACTTTGCGGAGCTCCTCGGGGGTGACTTTCTGGAAGTGTGAGAAGTCAAAGCGGAGCACATCGGGGGAGACGAAAGAGCCTTTCTGCTCCACATGGGTGCCGAGCACCTGACGGAGAGCGTGGTGGAGCAGGTGAGTGGCGGTGTGATTGGCCGATGTAGCGGCACGGGCCTCCTCGTCGATGGAGGCGGTGAAGGTGGCCGAGGGGTCGGAGGGAAGAGTGAGGGAGAGGCAGACCGGGAGGCCGTTTTCGCGCTTGGTGTCATAGATCTCTATGGTCTCGTCGGCGGTGGAGAGAGTGCCGCGGTCGCCCACCTGGCCACCCATCTCGGCATAGAAGGGGCTCTGAGAGAGGACTATCTGGTAAAACTCCTGCTTCTTCTGCTTCACCTTGCGGTAGCGGAGGATCTGAGTCGGGGTGGAGGTGGTGTCATAGCCCACAAACTCCGGCTCGCCCTGACGGACTGTTACCCAGTCGGTGGCCTCGGTGGCAGCGGCATTGCGAGCACGGGCCTTCTGGGCGGCCATCTCGGCGTCGAAGCCGGCGTGGTCGAGGGTCATGCCGTTTTCCTTGAGGATGAGCTCGGTGAGGTCGAGGGGGAAACCATAGGTGTCGTAGAGCGTAAAGGCCTCCTTGCCCGAAATCTCGGTGCGCCCTTCGGCCCGGGCGGCCGCGATGGCGCCATCGAGCAGACGGATGCCGTTGTCGAGAGTGCGGAGGAATGCGTCTTCCTCCTCTTTGATAACCTTGATGATGAGGTCGCGCTGGGCTGCAATCTCGGGATAGGCCTCGCCCATCGAGTCGATGAGGGTGTCGACGATGCGATACATAAAGGCCTGTTTCTGGCCGAGGAAGGTATAGGCATAGCGCACGGCGCGGCGGAGGATGCGGCGGATCACGTAGCCGGCCTTGGCATTGGAGGGGAGCTGAGAGTCGGCTATCGAGAAGGCAATGGTCCTGACATGGTCAGCGATGACTCGCATGGCGATATCCACCTTGGGGTCGGCGCCATACTCGAGTCCCGAGAGAGCTGCGATGCGTGAGATGAGAGGGGTGAAGACGTCGGTGTCGTAGTTTGACGTCTTGCCCTGGAGAGCCATGCACAGGCGCTCGAAGCCCATGCCGGTGTCAATGACTTTGGCGGGGAGGGGCACGAGAGATCCGTCGGCCAGGCGGTTATACTGCATGAAGACGAGGTTCCAGATCTCTATTACCTGGGGATGGTCGTGATTGACGAGCTCGGCGCCGGGGATGGCCTTGCGCTCCTCGTCGGAGCGGAGGTCAATGTGAATTTCGGAGCAGGGACCGCAGGGGCCGGTGTCGCCCATCTCCCAGAAGTTGTCGTGTTTATTGCCGTTGATGATGTGGCTCAGGGGGAGATGTTTCTCCCAGAAAGAAGCGGCCTCATCGTCGCGGCCGAGACCCTCGTCGGGAGCCCCTTCAAAGACGGTGGCATAGAGGCGGTCGGGGTCGAGGCCGAGGACATCTACCAGATATTCCCATGCCCAGTCGATAGCCTCGGCCTTGAAATAGTCGCCGAAGCTCCAGTTGCCGAGCATCTCAAACATGGTGTGGTGGTAAGTGTCCATGCCCACCTCTTCGAGGTCGTTGTGTTTGCCGCTGACGCGGAGACACTTCTGCGAGTCGGCCACGCGGGTATATTTCGCGGGGGCATTGCCGAGGATGATGTCCTTAAACTGGTTCATACCGGCGTTGGTAAACATCAGCGTCGGGTCGTCCTTGACGACCATCGGGGCCGAGGGGACGATTTTGTGGCCTTTCTGCGCGAAGAAGTCCTTAAACGACTCGCGTATCTGCTTGGCTGTCAGCATATTCAATTGATTGAAGGGTGAAATGTCAATAAAAAAGAGTCCCTGAGGGGATAAATCAGGGTGCAAAATTACTGATTTTTCCGTATTTTTGCAATTTCAAGACCCCTATAAGCGACGATAAGCTAATGGACAGCCTGAGCAAAAACTATTATAGTGTAGGGGAGGTGGCCGAGCTCTTAGGGCTCCCTATCTCGACCCTCCGCTACTGGGAGAAGCGCTTCACACTGGTGAAGCCCACCCGGTCGTCGACCGGGCGGCGCCTCTATACGCCCTCCGACATCGAGACCATCGAGATGATCCATTTCCTGGTGAAGACTCAGGGGCTTAAGCTCGAGGCTGCCGAGGCTCAGCTGCGCTCCAACCGGGAGAGCATCAGCCGGCGCTCGCGGGCCTTGACGCGCCTGCGGGCCGTCCGCGCCGAGCTCCAGGCGATGTATGACGCCACCTTCCACCACCGGCAGAGTCCCGACACGCCCCCTGCCACCGACTCTACCGTCGAGACCGGCCCCGCAAGCTAAGAAGGTTAACTTTGACCTTCTTCATCAATGATGGCTTGAACCAATCGCCTGAGCTCGTCTCGATTAGGTAGGTAGAGTTGATATTTTGAAACAAATATATTACTATCCATACCATAGGTGGCATATTCCACGACAAGTTCATTTTTGGAATGGCATAGCACTATACCAATGGGTTTATTATCATCCGGTTGTGAAACCTCGTTGGCAAAATATCCCAAATACATATTCATCTGGCCAATATCATAGTGCTTTACGCCTGCACGTTTCAAATCAATCAATACATAACATTTTAATATTGCATGATAAAATACTAGATCGACATGATAGCGTGCATTACCAATATGGATAGGGTATTGTTCTCCAATAAATGCAAACCCTTTACCTAATTCCAACAGGAATTTTTGCATATTGTAAATTAGAGCTTTTTCAAGACTGGATTCAGTATATATCTTCTGCTCAGGAATGCCTAAAAATTCAAGGACAAAAATATCCCTGACAACATCTTTAGGGGCTCGAATAATATGTCCTTTCTCAGCTAATTCAAGCACTCCCTTTTTATCTTTACTTTGAGCGAGGCGCAAGAACAGGCCGGAATCTATTTGACGTCGAAGAGTCCTCACTCCCCAATGCTGTGCTATACATTCAGTTTCATAGAACTGACGCTCAAGGCTATCATCCAACTCCAGCAGTTCGCACCAATGTGACCAACTCAATTTTCCAGACACTGTCTGGAAATTTGGATAATAAAGGTATAATCGCCTCATATTATGCAAGTTTGAGAGACTATACCCTTTCCCAAGCCTCAATGTCAACCTCCTTGAAAGTTTCTTCATGAGACCTTCTCCATAATTAGCCCTTTCTTGTCCCCTCTGCTCATATTCTACGATATACTCTCCTATATGCCAATTAGTAAAGACGAGGGTATCATCTATTTGACGTAAGATGAGTCCCTTGGCGTCAGATACCAAGGAGACAATTTGTTCGACCAAGTTTTCAAAATATGAATCTTCAATCAGTGGTGAGTTGGGTCCCATATTCGATTTTTTCATAACATATTTAAACATAAATCAGTAGAAGTGCCAGCCCGATTATCATTACCGGGATGGCGACACAGATTATTACCGAGTTGAGGATATAGTTGCCACCCCAGCGGTTGAACCAATTAAGAAAGTCAACTGAGTCTTGAAAGCTCCGGTCGCACCATTGCCGGAAGTTATGGCGCGTTGCAATCAAACATGATGCACCATGACAGAGGTATGAGAAGGTAATAAACAATGATGTTGACCTCATTATATGTAAACCCACACTTTTGCCCAATCCGTAGCAACGATTGCGCCACAATGTTGAATATACGTTGAATCGTTTTCATAAAGCAAAATTACAAAAATAATTGAATAAAATTACTTGGGACACTATTTGAGCCATGGTGAGGTAGTGAGTCTCAGGGATATGGGTGGAGGGAATGAGAGCGAGGAAGATGGCTCAGCCATCTTCCCCGCGGTGTAGGTCAATGTGTTATGCCGGGTTATTCGGCCTTCTTGGCGGCTTTCTTGGCGGCGGGCTTCTTCTCGGCCTTGGGAGCTTTCTCTGCTTTGGGAGCGGCCTTCTTGGCGGCTTTCTTGGCGGCAGGCTTCTTGGCAGGGGCTTCGGCGGGCGCAGGCGCAGGGGTCTCCTCCTTGGGCTCGCGGAGGCGATGCTCCTCGTTATAGTGCTCGAGGTTTTTGCGCATTGAGCTGACCTCCTTGTTGAGGGTCTCGATCTCGGTGGCCTGATTGCGGATGGTGGTCAGCAGGGAGTTGAGCTCCTCATTCTCGATAGAGAGGGGATATTGCTCTTCGACGCGTACGATGAAGTCGGCCAGGACGTTCATATAGTTGGTGAAGGCCTGGAAGGGGGTCTCATAGGGGGAGAAGTGGGAGTGGACGTCGCCGTCGGCCATATGCTTGGTCGACATATAGAAGAAGTGGTCGGAAGCCTGGAGATAGTTCCAGTCTTGCTTGAGGCGGCGGTCGTCGCAGAGCCTTACGCGCTCAGCCACGGAATAGAGCTTGTCGAAGGCTTCGCGCTGGAGCTTGTTGCCGAGCCATGCTGAAGTGTCGCGGGCTTCGTCGGCCCATGAGATGGGGTGCATGACCGAGAGCTCGCCGACCGACTTGATCTTGGCCACGGCTTCCGACGGGGTGATAAACTCGATGCCCTTCTCGGCGGCGAAGCGGGGGAGAGCTTCGAGGAACTGGAAGATGCCGGAGTCGCGGTGCTGGAGCTCGCCGAATGTCTCGAGGTTCATGAAGAGATTGACGATCTGCTCCTCGGCGGGGGTCTGTGCAATCCAGTCGATATACTTGTCGGCGGTCAGGGGATAGGCATCCCAGTCATGGTTGGAGAAGCGGAAGGCAATATCGTCAGAGAGCTTGGAGTTTTTGAGCAGGAGCTTGAGCTCGGGGCAGCCCTCGGCCGAGTAGACATAGTTGGGGCTCTTCCAGCCGAGGATGTGCTTGGCGCCCTCGGTGATGACGCCCTTGTAGCCCATCTCGTAGATCTGGGGAGCGAGCTCGTCGCAGTAGATCAGCTCGGTGTTGCGGAGCACCTTGGGGGTCTGGCCGAAGAGGAGGCGTATCTTCTCGTCGTGGAGCTTCACCTGCTCGGCAAACTC
>CAZAUV010000018.1:0-25423 GCA_964488335.1 uncultured Bacteroides sp. | reverse complement strand
GCTCGAAAGTTTTCGCCTTGATGGCGCCGGCAAGGCCAAGATGGCGATACTCTGGGTCGACAATAAGGCCAGACGTGGCAACGAAGTCGCCGTGGCCCCAGCATTCAATGTAGCTGAAGCCTACGAGACGGTCGCCATGGAGAGCCACCACACTCTTGCCGCTGTTGATTTTCGCAGCGATATACTCGGGAGTCCGTCGGGCGATGCCGGTGCCGCGTTGGAGCGCCGACTCGTAGATGAGATTGACGATAAACTCGGCATAACGTGCGTGCTCAGGCTGGGCATAAGAGACGTTGATGTCGGAAAGATCCATTGTCGGAATGTGTTGAGTAGGTTGGGTTATAGTGGTTTATGGTTGATTATTGATTGCTTTTTGAACAATAATTTGGCAAAGGTAGCGATAAAAACGGGAATATTTGCACGTTTCGGCAGAAAAGTGTAATTTAGCGGCATGAATCAGCCCTCATCACCCTATACTGCCGCCGGACAATGGTGGACCGCCCCCGCCGAGAGCCTCGACGGTCGACTGATAATGGTCACCGGTCGGCGCGACATCGACCGCTTCCGCTCCAATCCTAAGTTTAAGACCCGTGTGGAAGTGACATGGCGTTATTCCGGCGAGCCCTCCGGCATGCCCGATACGGCCACTGCCGAGCTTATGGAACAGGCCACGGAGCGCCTCCAAAGAGCTTTTGACAAAGACCCCGTGGCCGTGATGACCGGCATCTATACCGGCGACGACGAGCGAAACTGGGTCTTCTACACTCTCTCCCTCCCCATCTTTGGCCGCAAGCTCAATGAAGCCCTTGACGATATGCCCGTCCTCCCCCTCGAGATAAGCGCCGAGAGCGACCCCGACTGGGAGGAATATGACGAGATGAGCGCCGCTGAAATCAAACTTGACTGATCCCCCCACACGCCTCTGATTATGGTAACACCCGAAGAACGCCTCAAGATAGAGGAGCGAGCCGTAGAGCTCCTCAAGACAGTTTACGACCCGGAGATACCGGTAGATATCTTCTCCCTCGGCCTTATCTATAAGATAGAACTTGACGATGACAGGTGTCTGCATATCGATATGACGCTTACGGCCCCGTCTTGTCCGGCAGCCGACTTCCTCGTTGAGGATACCCGCATCAAGCTCGAGTCTATCGAAGGTGTCGCGAGCGTCGACATCAGGATTGTCTTCGAGCCGGAGTGGAATAAGGATATGATGACGGAAGAGGCCAAGCTCGAGCTCGGTTTCCTTTGACTCCGCGCCTGAGGATGGTCTACTTTCTGAGCGACGCCCATTTAGGGGCGAAATATATTTCCGGGCCTCGCCGGCAGGAGAGGATCCTCGCAGCATGGCTCGACTCCATAGCCTCCGATGCGGAGGCTCTCTATCTGGTCGGTGATATTATAGACTATTGGTTTGAGTATCGAAATGTAGTGCCCCGCGGATTTACCCGCTTCCTCGGAGCTCTTGCCCGTCTTGCCGACAGCGGAGTAAAAATCTATTGGTTCAAAGGCAACCACGATCTCTGGATGACCGACTATCTCGAGACCGAAATAGGCTGCTGCGTCGTCGATGGCATCCTCGACACCGAAATCTATGGTCGCCGATTTGTCATCGAGCACGGCGACGGGGTGGGGGAGAGGCCGCTTTCGTTCCGCATCCTCCGCCGCTTCTTCCGCAGCAAGGTGGCCCGGAGCATCTATGCGGCTATCCATCCCCGCTGGACGGTCGGGTTTGCCCATGCCTGGAGCAGTCACTCCCGCAAGCATGGCGGTTACAACGGGAGCAAGTCAGAGCCTCAGCCCGGTGCCAAGGCCGCCGGTCGACTCGCCCGATGGGCCGAGGAATATGCCTGCGAGCATGGGGCTGTAGACTTTTTCGTCTTCGGCCATCTCCACTATCCCTGGCAGCAGTCGCTTCCGTCGGGCGCCGTTATGACCATCCTCGGCCAGGCTTTCTCTCAGATGAGTTACGCTGCCTTTGACGGCACCGATCTCACCCTCCTGAGGATGACCGGCGATAACTGATGACGCGGTCAGCACCTCGGTGAATGAGCCTTTTTAAGAGGTTTTTAGGCTGCCCTACGCCCGGTATTAACATATTTTAACTGGTGTTTAAGCTCTGAGACCTCTGTCGCAGCCGGAGTCGTAAAGCGCTGAAAGTTAATGTTTGGACGTAGACAACGGGAGATTATTAATGGAGAGGGCGGTTATGAAATAATGTTACATAACATATAAAAATGTTTGACGCGAAGCTAAAAATGGCCTTACCTTTGCACCACGAACATAAAGCAATCTTTTTTACCTTAGAAATTGTACCTATTGGAAACTCATAAAAAGGGACGCCGTGAAGGCGCCCCTTTTTATCTACCCCCACTCTCAGATTATTTCCTGTGCAGAGGGGAGCCCGTGAGGTCAGCTGGCGGCAAGCCGTCGGGTGTCGCGCGCCACGTAGGAGCGTATCATTGAATAGACCATCACCTGAAAAGGAGTGAGGCTCTCCGAGGGGTCACGCCCGAGGATAAACTCCATAGCTAAGGCCGACGAGATGGCCTGCTGCTCTGAGGCGGGAAGCGAATTGATAGTGTTGACAACATTGGGCGTGATCACCATTGTTGCCGAGAGGGGGCAGGAGGGCAGAGGAGTCATGGCGCGTGAGTTTTTTGATGATTTTTTTTGATGATGATTTAAAGCCCGAGGCTTCAATAATGCAAAGGTAAGCCTATGGTCGGGCAATAATATTGCCCACCTGTGTTAATAATCGTCATTCATCTCCAAAACCATCCCGGAAGGGAACAATCCCGGAGCGGGGGCGTTAATCCTTCGAGGCTTCAACGTCGCTACCCGCTATCCACCCACTTGAGCAACATTTTTTTAGGCGGCAGAGACGGCATAAAAGAATTTATTGCTAAATTTGCACCGTAAAAAGCGCATGTGGCGTAATGGCAGCCGCGCCAGACTTAGGATCTGGTGTCGAAAGACGTGGGGGTTCGAGTCCCCCCATGCGCACTATCATTCTCACTTGGAGTCATAGACAACGAGGCCTTATAATATCACGCGGCGCTCCCGCGCCATAGTAATCCATCACCGATTAACAATCCCATCAGCCTTGTCGCTCCTCTCTGACATCTTCTCCAAGCCCATTGCCCCTGAGATAGCGGGCATCACCGACTGGCACTCCCATATCCTCCCGGGAGTGGACGACGGCATCCCGACCCTTGACCGGTCACTTGAAATCCTCCGGATCTATGAGGATGCCGGTATTAATAAGGTGTGGCTCACGCCGCATATCATGGAGGATATTCCCAACACCACGACGGCCCTGCGGCAACGCTTCGAAGAACTGTGTCGTGCCTACACTGGCCCGATAGAGCTCGCCCTCGCGGCCGAGAATATGCTTGACGCCCTCTTCTGCTCGCGCCTTGATGCCGGCGACCTGCTTACTTTTGATAATAATATGGTGCTGGTCGAGACCTCCTATTTCAATCCTCCCGCCGGACTCGAAGAGCTCCTCGAGCGTATCCTTCAGGAGGGGTATATACCATTGATAGCCCACCCTGAGCGATATTTCTATATTACTGATTTAAGTCGCTACCGCCGCTGGAAACAGATGGGAGCCCTCCTTCAGCTCAATCTCCTCTCGCTCGACGGATATTATGGCCCCGAGGTAAAAGCCAAGGCCACAGACCTGCTCGAGCGAGGGATGTATGACCGTGCCGGGAGCGATCTTCACGCTCGCCGCCATATCGAGACCATCCTCGCAACACGCGTCAAGAAAAAGCTCATCCCGCTGATTCACAACCTCCTCCATCCTGCTTGAGTCTCATCGTGCAAAAAAATGCACCCTCGACTCATCATTTTGCCACCTTTATCTGTTAATAAGGCATAAAACATCCGATGCCGATATGGCAACGTGAAATCATTCACCACTTATCTTATTTTTCACAACTCCCCTCACCACATCACCACAACTTATTCTTCTCACTACTTATGAAAGCCACCGCCCTTATCCGGAGCATCGCCGCAGCCGCCGTCATAGCCGCCGCCTCTTCATGCTCTACGCCTAAAGACGTAACATATTTCCAAGACATTACCGAGGGGTATGAAGTAGCGCCTGACAATCAGCTCAGCATCACCCTCAAGCCCGAAGACAAAATTTCAATAATAGTCACCACCCAAGACCCCGCTCTCTCAACTCTCTTCAACCTCGTCCAGGCCCAGAGCCGACTTGGTCAGACCTCAACATCCTCGGCTGCGGTAGCCTCTTCCCAGCAGAGCTCCACCTCAGTCTATACCCTCGACCCCTTAGGCAACATTACCTTCCCGGTCTTGGGTGAGCTCCATATAGGCGGTATGCGTCGCCATGAAGTGGCCCAATATATTGAGCGCGAGCTTAAGGAGAAAGATCTTGTTAAAGACCCTATCGTCACCGTGGAATTTGTCAACACCGGAATCTCCATCATCGGCGAAGTCAACAAGCCGGGACGATATGAGTTTAACAAAGACCGCATGAACCTCATAGATGCAATTGCCATGGCCGGAGACCTTACCCCCAACGGTGTCCGTCAGAATGTCATCGTCCTCCGCGAAGGAGCCGAGGGCAAGCGAGTGGCCCATCGCATCGACCTGACAAACATGACCGAGGTGGCATCATCACCGGCATTTTATCTCCAGCAAAACGATGTGATCTATGTTGAGCCCAACGACAAGAAGAAGCGCGACACCACATCTTCGGGCAATGCTTCCTTCTCACCCTCTTTCTGGGTCTCCGTAGGCTCCCTGGCCGTCACAGTCGCAACTCTCGTAATAACCCTCACACGCTAATATCGCCATGTCAGACTCCAACGAAACCATCCGCGAAAACAAGGAAGCGGCTGCCGCCAACTCCGGCACGACGATTACCGACGTAATCTACCTGACCCTCCATCGCTGGCCATGGATTGTTCTCTCCCTGGCTATCTGCCTCGGCGCTGCATACTATTACATCCTCCGGACTCCCGAAGTATTCACCCGCTCGGCAGAGCTCCTTATCAAAGACGACTCCAAAGGCTCTTCGGCCGGAGCCGAAGACTTTGCCGACCTGGGCCTCTTCCAGACCAACACCAACATCAGCAATGAGATAATAACTCTTAGCTCTAAGGATTTGATGCGCGGAGTGGTGGAGCGTCTGAAACTTGACCAGACCTTCTATACCCCCGGCACCTTCCACAACAATATCGTCTATGGCTACGATCTCCCGGTGAAGCTCACCATAGCCGGCTTCCCCGCCGAACGCTCCTATTCCCTTGACCTCGACCTGGCCAAAGACGGCAAGGTGACCATATCCGACATCAAGTCGGGAGCATCAGACTATTCAGGCAAGAGCTACACCGGCCAGCTCGGCGACACCATCCAGAGCCCTCTGGGACCGATCGTCGTTGACCGCTCGCCCAACTACCACAAAGACTCATCCGGCACATTCATTGTCAAGAAAGTGCCCGAATCCTCGGCCGTCAACGCCTTCTCCCATCGCCTTAAAGTGTCTATGGCCAATGACAAGGCCACGGTCTTGAAGCTCGTCTTCTCCGACCAGAGCCCCCAGCGGGCCGACGAGGTGCTGACAACCCTTATCGGCATCTATAATGAGGCCTGGATAAGAGACAAAAACCAGATAGCCGTATCGACCTCCAATTTCATCAACGAGCGACTCAACGTCATCGAGAGCGAGCTCGGCAATGTAGACAGTGACATATCCTCTTACAAGAGCGCCAATCTGGTGCCCGACGTCCAGGCAGCCTCATCTATGTATATGAGCCAGAGCCAGCAAAACGCCTCCGATATGCTCGGCCTCAACAATCAGCTCCAGATGACCCGCTACATCCGCTCCTATCTGAGCAACGATGGTTCCAAGAGCCAGCTCCTGCCTGCCAACGCCGGCATCAACGACCCAAACATACAGGCCCAGATCGCCGACTACAATGACAAGCTCCTCCAACGCAACGCCCTTGCCGAGAAGTCGTCAGACAAAAACCCTCTGGTCAAATCGCTCGATGAGCAGCTCGCCTCGCAGCGGCAGGCCATCATCGGGACTGTAGACAATCAGATCGTTGACCTCAACACCCAGCTTAACGGCCTCCGTCGCGCCGAGGCGCAGACTATCTCGCGCATTGCCTCCAACCCCACCCAGGCCAAGTATCTTCTCTCCGTGGAGCGCCAGCAGAAGGTCAAGGAATCGCTCTATCTCTTCCTCCTCCAGAAACGCGAGGAAAACGAGCTCTCTCAGGCCTTCACCGCCTATAATACCCGCATCGTGGCACGCCCCGGCGATGCCGGAGCTCCGGTCATCCCCAACCGTCGCAACATCTTCCTCGCAGCATTTGTCATCGGTCTCTTCATCCCCTTTGGCTTCACATATGTAAAGGAGATGAGCAACACCACTGTCCGCGGCCGTAAAGACGTTGAGCACCTCTCCCTTCCCTTCCTTGGCGAGATACCTCAAAACCCTGCCGCTTCGAAAGATAAGAAAGAAGACGACGGCACAGTCAAGACCGTGGTCCGCGAAGGCTCCCGCGATATTATCAACGAGTCGTTCCGCGTGCTCCGCACCAATCTCGAGTTTATGCGCTCCGACGATGGCCGCGCCAATGTGATAGCTATCACATCATTCAACCCTCACTCGGGCAAATCGTTTATCTCACTCAATATCGCCAAGGCTCTGGCTATCAAAGATAAGCGGGTGCTTGTCATCGATGGCGACATGCGCCACGGCTCCGCCTCGCAATATGTAGGCAATCCTGAGAAGGGCCTCTCCGACTATCTCAGCGGCAAGGTAGCCTCCGTAGAGTCTGTCATCAAGCCGGTCGACGGCTCCAGCCATCTCTTCGTGCTTCCTACAGGTACCATCCCTCCCAATCCCGCAGAGCTCCTCGAGCGCCCCATCTTCAAGGAGATGATCGAGAGCCTCCGCAGCAGCTACGACTATATCTTCATCGACTGCCCGCCCATCGAGGTTGTGGCTGATGCCCAGATTATCAACCGCATCGTTGACCGCACCATCTTCATCATCCGTGCCGGCATCCTTGACCGCTCGATGCTCGTCGAGCTGGAGAAGCTCTATGTCAACAAGCGCTACACCAATATGGCCTTCATCCTCAACGGCACCCGCATAACCCACGGCGGCTATTCCAAGGGCTACCGCTACGGCTACGGTTACGGTTATGGCTACGGTTACGGCTACGGATCGAAATCATCCTCTTCCTCAGCTTCGTCCACTTCTTCCACGACTACCGATAAATGATCACCCCCTTAAGAAGACCCGTCATCAGGAGGATGGCAATCCCCTTGGCCATCCTCCTGATGGTGATTTTACCGGGTGCGCGGGCAGAGGCACAGATGCGCCCCGGACAGGTCGATATCTTCGCCGGCCTCGACTTCAACTATCGCGATATCTTTATCGGCGACCGCCCGTTCGACGTGCTCGTCCGTCTCACCCCGGGCGTGAAGTGGCGCTTGCCCCACCGGCTTGAGATAGATGCGGCGGCTTATATCCCCGTCATCAACCAATACGGCCCCTCGTATCGCAATCCGGGCATCTATGTGGCCGATATTTCATGGCAGACAGCCATCGGCCGAAGAGTGTGTCTCAAGACTTCGGCCGGTGTATTCTCCCGAGAGCGCTACGGCCTCGATCTCAAGAGCCTCATCATCGCCAACGACTGGCTCGCATTCGAAGCTCAGGCCGGGCTGACCGGCCACCTGAGCGTGTCGACAGGCTGGCATTGCAGCCCGATGGATAGAGTGACATTCCTCGCCGGCCCTCAGATATGGCTCTCTCGCTGGACCACCCAGTTTACCCTACGGGGAGGACGCTTCACCTATGGCGACTATGGCGTAATGGCCGA
The DNA here is from genome assembly GCA_964488335.1 of uncultured Bacteroides sp. Classification (GTDB taxonomy): domain Bacteria; phylum Bacteroidota; class Bacteroidia; order Bacteroidales; family Muribaculaceae; genus Paramuribaculum. Next base: position 17,546 of record CAZAUV010000018.1, on the reverse strand, counting down.
AGCCTACCGTCATTTCAAACATGTCAGCGTAGGCATCTGGGCTTCATACAGCGAGCATGTCAAGGAAAACGCAGGCTTCAATGTAACCATCATGTTGCCCCCTTACACCCGGACCCGCCGCAAGGTCAACTTCCGACCCGCGGCCGATTTTGAGCTGACATACCGCATGGAGGCCAATGCCTACTCCACCCGTCAGTATCTGACCGATCCGGAGCAAAACGTCCGCCAGGGATGGGCCGATCCCGACCTTCTCCCCTGGGGACCTGCCACCATGACACCCGATTTCAAATATAAGGACACATCTGATAAAGAAAAATGACTATGATCAAGCGCTTCGGATTAATCCTTTTTATGCTCTCGGTTGTTGTCTCTGCATATGGACAGCAATATACAGGCATGTCGGGTCTCATCCATGTACCCTCAGCCGATATGGATCCCGCAGGGGAAGCGCGCCTGGGCGCACACTTCCTCAACCGCTATTCGCTCCCCAAGGGATGCTTCGCCTACCCCGACGGCACCCCCTATCACTCTTATGACTTCTATCTCTCCCTCACGCCCTTCCGCTGGATGGAACTCGGATATACCTTTACACTCCTACGCGCCCCTAACTCTAAGGGAAATTATGCCTATGACCGCAAAGACCGGTATTTCTCCGTCAAGTTTGCGCCCCTTCAGGAGGGTAAATATTATCCCGCCGTGGCTATCGGCGCCAACGACTTCGCCGACTCGAGCTTCAAAATCAACAGTAAAGGCGGCAGCGGATTTTTCTGCAACATCTATGTCGCTGCCACAAAGCATCTTGAGCTCGGGCAGAAAGGCGGCTCCCTCGGCCTCACTGCCGCTTATCGCCACTTTGCCCACCGCAGCGGTCGCTGCTGGGACGGCCTCGTCGGGGGCATCACTTATAGCCCCGTCTTCGCCCGCAACCTTCGCGTCATTGCTGAATGGACCGGCTGCGACATCAATATCGGGGCTGACTGCCTCCTCTGGCGCCATCTTCTCATCCAGGCCTCGCTCCAGGACGGCAAATATCCTTCTGCAGGTCTGTGCTATAGAGTCAATCTTTTCTGATTAATTTTCAAATTCCACTATACCCCCCTAAACACACATTATCAACCCCCCTAAACACACACATTTAAGATGAACAAGTTTATCTACATCGGGGCGGCCCTCCTCACCGCAGCGGCCTTCACATCCTGTAAGGACGACGACCCCGCAATCAACGTGACTCCTCCCGTGGTGGAAGCCGCCCCAAACACTCTGACGGGCATCATCTCCAACCAGCAGGGTCAACCCCTGGCAGGCGCAACCGTCTCCACAGGCTCCATCATCGCCACCACCAATGCCTCCGGCGTCTATCTTTTCACCAACCTCCCTGCCGGCACATATAATCTGACTGCCTCCTATAAGGGGCTCGAGACCGCATCGGGACAGGTGGTGATCACCCCTTCCCACAACACCACCAACCATATCTGGAGCGCCGAGCTTCTCACCTCCACCTCTACGACCAATAAAAAATTCCCCATCACCATCAATCGTGGCGGTCAGGGCGAGATAGAGACCTCCTCGCTCAACGGCAACGAAAATGCCGAGATACGCATCGCAGTAGATGTCAGCCCCGAATCGGTCAACAAAAATGCTGACATCATCATCACGCCTTTCTATACTTATGATGAGGCTGTGGCCACCGCTTCGCGTGCCCCTCAGAGCGACGTGATGCTGTTGGGTGCCAACATCCATTGCACTGACGCTTCAGTAGCGCTCACCCGACCTGTAGAGCTCTCGTTTGAAGTTGACCATTCGGTTTCCGATATTGTCGAGACCCGTAAGCTCGTCAATGGTTATTGGACCGCAGTTGACCACACGGTAGAAAACGGCAAGGTGGTCATCGCGGCCGATGAGCTCGCTTCTTATGGTCTCTTTATCCCCATTGAGATTACCGAGACTTCGGTCGAAGAGCCTATTACGATCTCTCCCTCGGTCTATGACAATCTCTATGGCTCGAGCACCATCACAGCCGATAAGTCTATCTACTCCTATCCTATCGGTGGCACCTTTGACCATCATGGCAATGACAATCTGAAGGCTCTCCTCATTGAGCACCTCGCCCGCCTGATCAACTCCGGCACTGCCACCGCTACCGCCGAATATCCTCTCGACATCCAGCTCCCCATCGGTACAGGCCTCGAGCTCTCGGCAGTCCAGGAAAATACACGCCTGACCCTTACCTCGGGCTCTACCTCTGTGAGCGGCACCAGCTACGGCACCGTTACCGTCACCGTAAGGTCATATAACCGCGACCACAACGGAGGCTCCAACTGATCTCAGGTAAATAAGGCCGCTCATCGGCTATCACGATCTTAAGGGTCCGTCGTCCCTCGCAGGGGCGGCGGACTCTTTTTGGGCAATCATCCTCCGGGAATAAAATTCGGCCCGATGCGAAGGCATCGGGCCGAATTAATATGTAAGGGCGCGGGGATATCAGTCGACGAGGACCTCTATCTCTGCAGCGGAGCCATAGTCTTGTCCGTTTTGAGAGTTCATGGCGCGGAAGCGGACATAGCGGCCTTTGACAGGACGGTCAAATGTGACGGTCTTGCGCGACTTATTCTTGGCGAAGGTGCCGGTAGCGACGGGCTCGCCCCAGTCCTTACCATCCATCGACACGTAGATTTCATAGTCCTTGATATCACCGTTGTCGCCCGACTGACGGGGGAGATAGGTAAGGCCGGTGATATTTTTCTCCTGCTGGGTGTCGAAATCGATCCAGTGGGGGAACTGGGCCACGGTGACTGAATACATGGTGTGCCAGATGGTGCCGGGATTGCCGTCGATGGCTTTTACGCCCTCCTCATAAGGCTCCTCCGATGATACGAAAATCACCTTGACGGGGGCCTTGTTGGGTATTTTTTCAAAAGAAGCGGAAGCTGAGATGCGGGGCTTATTGACCACCCAGGCTTCGAGCTTGCCACCCTCATTGAGGCTGAAGGGTCCGGTATAAGGCTTGGCCTTCTTGGCGCCGTTGATGCGCACCATGATCATCTCGGGGTCGGCCGACGGGGCATCGATGGTGACGGTGCCGAAGTCGTCGCGTGTGATGCTCATGGGAGCATCGCCGGCCAGGGCCACGCGGCTCTGCTTCTCAAAGTCATTGAGAGCAGTGACGGGGCGGAGCATGATACCCATACGGGTAGGCTCTGCGAATACACGCTGCGCATCAGAGGGCGACGACTGGCCGCAGGAAGTGCCGCCAAGACCGGTCTGACCAACGTTGAGGTGGAAGCGGGTGGCGCCTGCTGCGGGGAGCTCATAGGGATGAAGGGCCTTGACGAGGTCGGCCTCATCATAGCCCAGAGCGGTGACGCTCATAGGCTCTGCACCGATGGCGATGAGGCCAGCCGAGCGGTCGGGAGTGGTGAGGGCAGCCCAGCGGACCTCCTCTTTGTTGCCCATATTCTGAGGCTTGCAGAAGTTGACAAACTGGTCGGCTACCGTGGTGGAATAGATACCGATATTCTGCTCCTGACGGTCGCAATAGGTATCGACGGGGCCGCGGCCATACCAGGTGTAGCGGCTAAATTCCTCGGGGACGTTGAGCATAAAGCCCAGGCGGGGGAGGACCACCTTCGGGTCGGTGCTGTCAATCTCGGCATTGAGCTCGATGGAGCCGTCGGGATAAACGGTATAAATCTCGTTGACGGTGAAGGCAAAATCAGCGGGCACGTCAGGGAGTTCCTTGGGCTGTGCGCCGTGGGCATGGTCGCCCGTAATCTGAGCCGCGTTGGGAGCCTGGTATTTCACCTTGAAGGAGATGACGGCAGTGCCGTTGGTGTTGAGATAGGCATCTGAGCTCTCTGTAGTGGCCTTGAGGTTATGGAGGCCATTGCGATACCATGTGGGGTAGACCCAGTTATCGTTGTTGACATAAGCGCGGAAAGCGTCGAGACGGAGGCCGTTGCCCGGCTCTATCATGGCTTTACCGTCATATTCGAGCTCGGATAGCTGACCGGTGGCACCGTCAAAGACAGCCTTGAAGGCGGGGCCCTCTACCGTGAGGGGGCCGTTGATGGAGGTGATGTTTTTCATCTCCTTGCCGCCGAGAGTCATGGTGACAGCCTTGCCGAGAGCCTCGCGGGCCTGTAAGGCAAGGAGCTGCTCTTTGGACGTCAGGCTCTTATCAACGAGGGGAGCATCCTGACGCGATGCGGCGCGGACGGGGAGCTGCTCTTCCATCTGGACGTAGCCCTTCTTGGCCCATGGCATATCTTCTGCCAGGGTAAAGTAAATGTTGACAAAGAGCTCGCCTGTGAGGCCGGTAAGGTCATAGGGGATGGTATAGACAGCCTTCTGACGGGGGCCGAGATACATGCGGGGGCCGATGAGGGCATCGCCCTTCTGGATCACCTTGCCGTCCTGAATCAGGGCCCAGCTCATATTGTCGGTCAGAGGCTCATAATAATTCTTATTGAAGATCTCGATCTGACCCTTTTCCATATCCACCGGAGTGACGGCTACGGGCTGATAGACGCGCTTCACCTCATAATATTGAGGCTTGGGCTCGAGATCGCTGAAGATGAGGCCGTTCATGACAAACTGGCCGTCGTTTTTATACTTGTCGCCGAAGTCGCCGCCATAACCGATGTAACGCACTCCCTCGGGGGTGTAGTTGTAAATGCCCTGGTCAATCCAGTCCCAGATGGCACCGCCGCAGATGAAGTTTGAGCTCTCGACGGCCTCCCAGATAGCCTTGAGGTCGCCAACGGCATTGCCCATCGAGTGGGCATACTCGGATATATGGAAGGGATAGACCACATCGAGCTTGCCGGAAGCGATGGCGGCTGTGCCGCGAGCCGAGGGATACTGATTGGAGCCCATGTCGACGATGCGGTTGTTGCGCTCATACTGGACGGGGCGACTGGTGTCATAAGCCTTGATTGCATCGTAGGCGGCCACGAAGTTGTCGCCGGGGCCGGCCTCGTTGCCGAGGCTCCAGATGACGATCGAGGGATAATTGACATGGCTGCGCACCAACTCCATGTTGCGGGCCACGTGGGCCGGACGCCACTCTATAGGATGAGAGAGAGATGCGGCACCGTAGTAATATTCGTGGCTCTCGATGTTGGCTTCATCCTCAAAGGCTATGCCATATTTATCGCCGAGATAGTAAAGATAGGTGGGCTCGGGATAATGGGAGTTGCGGATATGATTGATGTTGGCGCGCTTCATCATCATGATCTCCTCCTCCATCTGCTCGCGGGAGACGACGTGACCGCCTGTAGGAGAGGTCTCGTGACGGTTCACGCCGCGGAGCTTGGCGGGCTTGCCGTTGATGTAATAATAGCGACCGGCGCGGCCAAATTCGTCATCTTCGGCGGCGGTCTCGCGAATCTCTACCTGGCGGAAGCCGACGTTGGTCGACACGGTCTCCAACACCTTGCCCTTTTTATCCTTGAGCTGGGCAACAAGGACATAGCGATAGGGCTTCTCCATGTTCCAGAGCTTGGCGCCCGGGACATCAAAAGTAAGGACTGACTGCTCTTCCATGCCCTTCTTGACGCTGACGGGCTTGGCGGCGGTGGTCATAAAGGGCTTGGTGGAAGCATCGGGGTCGCCGTAGAGGGGGGCCTCATAGAGAGTGTAGTCCATCACGAGGTCTTTGCAATCCTTTGAGGAGAGATTGCGCAGGGAGGCAGTGACGGTGAGGGAAGCATCCTGATAATTGTTGGTCAGATGAGGGATGGCGGCGAGGTCGCGTATCTGCATCTTGGGGGTGGAGAGGATGCCTACGGAGCGGAAGATGCCTGAGAGTCTAAACATATCCTGCGACTCAAGGAAAGAGCCGTCGCTGGAGCGATAGACCTCTACGGCAAGCATATTTTCCTGGCCGGGCTTATTGACATAAGGCGTGATGTCAAATCGGGCGTCATTGCGTGAGTTTTTGCTGAAGCCTACATACTTGCCGTTGATCCAGAGGTAGAAAAAGGAGTCTACGCCCTGAAACTCAATATATATCTCGCGGCCGTCCCATGATGTTGGGATGGTGAAGGGGCGGAGATATTGACCCACTTCGTTGCGGTCTTTATATGTGGGCCAGTTCTGGGGAGGAGTGCGCATCACGCCCCCGCGCCAGTCGTCTACGGCCACGGAGTGCTGGAAGATGACGGGCTGATTGACGTAAATGGGGGTGCCGTATTTGCGGCTTCCGTCAGGACCGATGCCCTGGACCTGCCAGGAGCCGGGGACGGCGATGCGATCCCATGCCGAGGCATCAAAGCCCGGGGTCTGGAATGTTGAGTCGCGCTCCCAGGGATTGCCCACCCAGCGGAACTGCCAGTCGGGGCCATCGAGGCTGCGATAGAAGGCGGCATTGTCGGGGAGCACGCCGAGAGCCTGCTCGGCCGAGGCAAAGGGATAGAATGTAGCGCGGGGTTGCTCTTTATTGAGCGACAGGCGTCCGGGGCTCTGCCACTCCGTCCCGTCGGGGCTGTCGGGGAAGAGCGCATACTCAAACCCCTCGAGGACCGTAGCGCCGGGAGCCGGGGCATAAGGATTGCCCGAAGCGGCCCAAGCGGCAGCGGCCATCATCAGGGCTGCGAGCGTCAAGGCTTGCTTTTTCATTGATAGGATATAAGGTGATGAGATTAATTGATTTGCGGAGGGATGAGATTTTTGCAAAGATAATCAAAAATCCCGAAGCTGACAAAAATTTCCTCCACTTCATCGCGTCATAAATGATAATATCCGGCAGGCTGGAAAAAGCCTTTTGGGAAGCCGGTTTATTGACACCGCAGAAGGGGCCAGGGAAGGGCCTGGCGAGGCGTGGCCGATGAAGGTTGCCTCATATGGTAAGTGGCTCATCTTCAGAGGCGAATAAATTAGGGGCCGGCATAGTTATCTCAACTATGCCGGCCCATTGATGGTTATTGTCTACTTATCTAATATGGAAGCTGGTAAATAATCAGGATTTTTGTTTGTTTTTGACCGAGCCGCCCGACGATGTTGACTTCGAGAGGGTCTTGGCGTCAGTGGATATTGAGGCGCCCGATGATGCTGAGGCAGTAGCGGTTTCGGCGGTCAGATTGCCGGCCTTGATGCTACCTCCCGACGAAGCTGTGAAGTTGACCTTGCCGGTCTTGCCCGAGAGCTCGACGTCGGCTCCTGAAGACACGGAGGCGGCTACAGCGGCAGCCTGGATATTGGCTACTTCTACATCGGCGCCTGAGGAGGAGGTGATCTTGACATCGCCTGTAACGTTCACGCCACTGAGCTCTATATCGGCTGCGGATGAGGAGGTTATTGTCAGCGCAGAATATCTTATCGGGGTATCGAACTCTATGGAACCTCCCGAGGAGGCGGTAAGGGCGAGAGGGGAGCCGTCAACCGACATATTTGACTCGATTTCTACTGAAGCACCCGATGAGGCGGAGATGGCGGTCAGAGCGGGACCGGTGACGCGGGCCTTTATCTTGACGTTTCTAAGTGACTGGACAATTGTCTTTTTCTTTAGGCCGAGGGTAAGGCATCCGTTTTTGACTTCCACAATAAGGCGGTCAGCAACATTTTGGGAACAGCTGACATCAACCTTTGCACGGGGGCCGACGGTATATTCAACCTCGAAGCCCACTGAAGCGTCTAAGGCACTGAAGTCGGAGCTGAGGTTATTGTAAGAGCGGCTGACCATAGATGAGCTCTCGGCGGGCATATCGCTGTTGATTGATCGGCAGCCCTGAGCTGCGATGAAGGAGGCGAGGGCAATGAATGTTATGGCAATTTTTCTTATCATACGATAAAAATGTTGATTAGGTGTTTGTGGATTGGTATTTATATGACGCATGTCGTCCTTGATTTGTTACACCTCATAGTAAAAAAGTATCTCCCGCCCGAAATCCGGACGGGAGACACTTTAATGTATTATGCTCCGTATCAGAGGGCTGCCACCGAGTCGATGAAAGCAATTAGAGTTGCCTCATCGAGCTGGTTGGTCTTAGAGAAGTGACGTCCGTCAGGGGTGATGATGGAGGTCTGGGGGATAAATTGCCCGACGTAGACGTCGGCTATTGAACGGCAGGAGTCGACGTTGACAGAGAGGAAGGTGGCTTTATCAGCCATCTTCTCGGCCACGGCGTGGAAGGTGGGGCCATACTGGCGGCAGGGACCGCACCACACGGCGTTGAAGTCAATGACAATCAGTTTGCCGGCATAGGCATCGAGATTTGCTGTACCGGCCGGCAGCTCGATGACGGGGCCGGAAGCAACTTCAGGAGCGGGAGCTTCGGGAGCTTCGGTAGCGGTTGTGTCGGTATCAGTGGCCTCCGTCTTGGCGGAGCCGGAGCAGGCCGGCAGGGCGATTACTGCGGCTGCGGCAAGGGCGAGGAGACCGGAGCAAAAAAGTTTCATAGGGCAGAAGGGGATTAGCAGGGGAGAGCGGCATTGGTCTTATGGACAGCCTCGGCGCTCTTGTGGAAGAGGGCCTTCTCCTCGTCGGTGAGATTGAGGTCAACGATCTTCTCGATGCCGTTGCGGCCGAGGATGCAGGGCACGCCGATGCAGAGGTCTTTCTCGCCATATTCGCCGTCAAGGAGGGCTGAGCAGGAGATGAGACGCTTCTGGTCGCCGAGGACGGCTGCCACACACTGAGCTGAAGCGGCGCCGGGTGCAATCCAGGCCGAGGTGCCGAGGAGGCCGGTGAGAGTAGCGCCTCCCACCATGGTGTCGGCGGCTACTTTGGCGAGCTGGTCGGCGGGGACGAGGGTCGAAGCGGGGATGCCGCGATAGGCAGCGAGGCGAGTCAGAGGGATCATAGTGGTGTCGCCATGACCGCCGATGACGATGCCTTCAACCTCGGTGGCGTTGGCCTCAAGGGCGAGGGAGAGGTAATATTTGAAGCGGGCGCTGTCGAGGGCACCGCCCATACCGATGATGCGGTTTTTGGGGAGACCGGAGATCTTGTGGATAAGATAGGTCATGGTGTCCATGGGGTTGGCCACGCAGAGGATGATGGCATCGGGGGAGTATTTGAGGATGCTCTCGGTGACGCTCTTGACGATGCCGGCGTTGACGCCGATGAGCTCCTCGCGAGTCATGCCGGGCTTACGGGGGATACCCGATGTGATGACCACCAAATCGCTGCCGGCGGTCTTCTCATAGTCGTTGGTGACACCGGTCAGGCGGGTTGAGAGGTGGAGTATGTTGGCGGTCTGCATGATGTCCATAGCCTTGCCTTCAGCGAAGCCGGGCTTGATGTCGATGAGGACCACTTCATCGGCGATCTGTTGGGTGACCAGGACGTTGGCACAAGTGGCGCCCACATTACCGGCGCCTACAACGGTGACTTTTGACATGATGGTATATACTTTGGATGGTTGGTGTTGTGATTTGAAACGTCTGCAAAGATAATTATTTTCTTTGCAATTTTATCAAAGATTGAGATAAAAATCGCGGGTAAGATTGATGAAGGCGTCGGTGTATTCGGAGGGTTTGTCGGCGCGATGGATGGCGAGGTTTCCGGTCGGGAGGTGAGTGGCCGTAGCTTCGGAGCGGCGCATAAATGTCCAAAGCCTGCGGATGGGGGCCCTGTCTTCGCGCGAAGATATGTCGAGAGCCGCCGTTGGCTCCATCCCGGCCATGGTCGCCGCATAGGTTATAGCGTCGGTCGCATCGGTAGGGGCAATGAAAAAGAGCTTTCCTCCGGGGGCCAGACGGCTGGCAGCTGACGCGATGAGTGAGGCGGGAGAGAGGGAGCCATCACCATGGCGGGCAAGTGCCCTTCGGGAGTCGGGAGCACGGGTGTCAGAGTCGAAAAAGGGCGGATTCGAGACGATCAGGTCGGGGGCGGGGAGGGAAGGGGCGATTGTCGAGAAGTCTCCTTCGGCTACCGTTATACGGTCAGCCCAGGGAGAGCCGGCAACGTTGGCCCTGCACTCCTCGGCCGCTGAGGCATCGACCTCGACAGCTATTATCCGAGCCTGACGGCAGCGCCATGCTATCATCAAGGCTATCAGTCCGGTGCCTGAGCCGGCATCCCAGATCACAGGACGGTCTACCGAGGGGAGAGGGGCGGAGGCACCGGTGAGGACTCCGTCAGTGCCGATGCGCTGGGCCGACCGGGCATTGCTCAGCTCGAAATGCTTGAAGCGGAAACGGCCCGGCGTGGAGGCGTCAGTCTTGCGGGGCATAGACCAGAGTGGAGCAATTGTCGGGGCGGAATATCGAGGCTGCCACATCTCGGACCCTGCCGGGACTGACATTGCGATAGCGGCTTACCCGAGTGTTGAGGTCTTCACCCGTCATGGCCGCCACGGCCAGCTGCTCACCTACCTCGCGAAACTTCATCTGCTCGAAGGCGAGCGACGAGGCATAGCGGGCGGTGCATCGGTGGAGCTCCGAGAGGTCTACCTCCTCTTCGGCCAACCGACGAAGCTGACGCCATATAAGGGCTTCGCCTTCGGCTATGGCTTCTGCCGAGGAGTCTTTGAGAAACATCGTGACTAAGACGAGACCCGCTTCCTGATTGCCGGAGATGGAAGCATCGGCCTGAGAGACCACATTGTCGGGATATACAACCTCCTTGATGAGGCGGCTGCTGTTGCCATTAGCGAGGATGTCAGTAATGATGTCGGCCACGATATAGTCGGGGGAACTCTGCGGGGCCATATGGAAGGCCATGACCACGAGGGGATAAGGGACATTGCCGTGGACCACCTTGCGCCTGCCCTCTGTCATCGGGGGCTCGGCGGGGTAGGTGCGCGGTGCTATCTCGCGGCGGGGCAGGTCGCCATAATATTTTTCAACGAGGTCAAATGCACGGCCGGGCTCAATATGTCCCGAGATGACCACCACAGCATTATTCGGCGCATAGTGGCTCTCAAAGAAGGCGCGGACCTGCTCCTCGGTGACCGATGCCACATGGTCAGGCGTCAGTCCTATGGTGGGCCAGCGATAGGGATGGACTTTGTAAGCGAGTGCCTGAACGTAATGAAACACATCGCCATAGGGGGTGGACAGGCAGCGCTGCTTATACTCCTCAATGACCACCTTGCGCTGAATGTCGAGGGCCCGGGCATCGAGGCGAGGAGCAAGCATACGGTCGCTTTCCACCCATAGGGCCGTCTCGATATTCTGAGCGGGGACCACTGTGTAGAAATTAGTGAAGTCGGCCGAAGTCCAGGCATTGTTGATGCCGCCGGCACGCTCCACGGCCTTATCGAAATGGGCCACGTTGGCAGAGCCGCCAAACATAAGGTGCTCAAATAGGTGAGCAATGCCGGTGAGGGATGGCGACTCGTCGCGCGAGCCTACATTATATATAGTGTCGACCACCGTCATAGCGGTCTGACGGTCGGGGTGGACAATGACCCTGAGTCCGTTTGGCAGGGTAATGCTATGAGTCTCTATCATTTCTTGGCCGGGCCGAGGACTTTCATCGAGAGGATGCGGACGTCGCTGACCGGACGGTCAGAGCCATTGGTCTCCACCTTCTGGATAGCGTCTACCACATCCATCCCTTCGAGCACTTCGCCATAGACGGTATAAGCTCCGTCGAGATGAGGAGTGCCACCGACGGTGGCATAAGCCTCGCGCTGCTCGGGAGTAAATCCTGCTGCAGGATCGGCTGCCAGCTTCTCGGCGCTCTCGGTCACGAGTTTCTCCTGAAGGGCCTGCAGACCGGCCTGGTCGCGGTTGCGGCGCATCGCCATAATGGTGTCGCGCTGAGCAGCGGCGAGGGCGTCAAAGATCTCCTTCTGCTTGGTGAGCTTCAGGCGCTGCTCCATCTGGTCGAGCTGAGCGGGAGTGTAAGTTTTTCCCGTGACGATATAAAACTGTGAGCCGCTCGACTTCTTCTCGGGGTTGACAGCATCGCCCTGACGGGCAGCGGCAAGGGCGCCGCGCTTATGGAAATGCTTGGGGTAGACAATCTCGGCATCAATCTGATAAGGGACATCCCCGGCGCCCAGACGGGCATCTCCCGAAGCATTGCGCGAGTCGGGATCGCCCCCCTGAATCATAAAGTCGTTGATGACACGATGGAAGAGAAGGCCGTCGTAGAAGCCCTCTGAGGCGAGCTTCACAAAGTTCTGAAGATGGCGGGGAGTGTCGCCATAAAGAAGAATTTTCACGGGGCCCATGGAAGTGGTCATCTCCACGATGACATCCTCTACCGGGGCTTGGGCAGAGGCGGGATTGGTGTCTTGAGTCATATCAGAAGCTGAGAGTGTGAAAAAGAGCGGCGAGGCCGCAAAGATGGTGGCGATGGCCACGCGGCGAAAGATATTCATAACCGGAGAGAATTGAGGATTAGATTGGCGATGATGCCACGATGCGCTTGTAGATGCGGCGGAAATTGTTGTCGGTCGCAGCCAGCTCGTCAGCCCTGGCGGCATAGTCGTCGCCCCAAAGGGCGGGGAGGAGGTCGCCGATAAAGCGGTGCTCGCGGTCGCGGTCGATGGCAGCCGCCACAAGGTGGTCGATATGAGAGGCGTAGCCCTCGCGATTAATGGCAGCGAGGAAACGGGCAGCGCTGACAATAAACTGCCCTGAGAGGTCAACGCGAATCATATTCTCGATAAGCGAGGGCATCACGTCGTCGCAGCCGCCAATATGATTGGCGATATATTCGTAGGTCATCAGGCCGTCGGGGTCGGCCGTCAGACACGTGTTAAGAGCTTCATCCATAAAGGGAAAAATGAAGATTGGGGGAGTGAAACCATATTCAGGAAGCGGGGAGAAGCGTCAGAAGCCTCTCCCGGGGCGTGAGGCTCCCCGGCTTCCATTCTGCAAATATACTCAAAATCTCTCAGCCCGCGCTCTTTCATAGCTATAAACTTTCAATTTTTGACAGGGGTGATATGAGCAATAATGCAGAATTGAAATAATAAATCTGTTGGCGGGGCAATAAAAAAGCCGGGAGAAATGTAATATTGTGAGGAAGAAGCCTTATCTTTGCCATGTCTTTTCCCTGAATATTCTCTATATGAAACGAATACAGACCGTCGAACGGATTAAGAATGAAATCAGGCGCTTCGCTCCTGAGGCTCAAACAATATTATATGGGTCGGAGGCGCGCGGAGATGCTCGTCCCGACTCGGATATTGACCTACTCATCCTTCTCCCCGATTTTCAGGATGAGAAGCAATATTTGATGCGCAGGAGTGATATATCGGGTCGCCTGTTTGAATTGTCAATGGATATGGACATAGACATTTCACCCCTTATCTTGCCCAAAACTGTGTGGGAGTCGCGCACGACTCCGTTTTCGGTCAATGTAATGAACGAGGGTATCAAGATATGAATAACGTACTGGATGATGACAGCAGGAAAGAGCTTGTCGATTATCGCCTTAGACGATCCGAAGAAACATTGGATGAAGCGGATTGCCTGGCTGAAAATGGTCATTATAGTGGAGCGTTAAACCGTCTTTATTACGCTTGCTATTATCTTGTCAGTGCTTTGTTAATAGCTAATAAGTTGCAGGCAACAACTCATTCCGGAGTAAAATCACTCTTTGCAAGGAATTTCATCAAATCGGGTAAAATCGACTTGGCATATGGAAAATTTTTTAATGAGATTTTTGAGATAAGACATTCTAATGATTATGACGATTTCATTTTCTGTGATGAATCGACATATATTTATTATCGTCCAAAGGTTGATGGATTGAAAGAACACATATGCGCAATAATGCAGAATTGAAATAATAAATCTATTGGCGGGGCAATAAAAAAGCAGCGAAGAGCGTAATATTGTGGGGCAGAAGCCTTATCTTTGCCCGATTTTGTTTCACACACTTATCTGAATAATTATGATTGAACGACTTGTAATAATTGACTCGGCTGATCCGGCCACCTTTTACGGCACTAACAATAATAATATGCACCTGATACGCAATCTCTTCCCCAAGCTGCGCATCGCGGCTCGAGGCCAGGTGATCAAGGTGATAGGAGAGGATAGCGAGACAGCTCTCTTTGAACAGGCTATCAAGCGGATGGAGGAATATTGTATGCGCCACAACAACTTGACCGAGGATGCCATCATCGAGGCGTCGCGCGGGGAGACACCCCGCGACGCCAAGACCCACGACGGCATGATAATCTTCGGTATAAACGGAAAGCCCATCTCGGCTCGCAACGCCAATCAGCAGAGGATGGTGGAGTCGTTTAACCGCAATGATCTGACCTTTGCTCTCGGCCCTGCCGGCACCGGCAAAACCTATATCGCTATAGCCCTGGCAGTCAGAGCGCTTAAGAATAAGGAGGCGCGGCGCATCATCCTCTCGCGTCCGGCGGTGGAGGCGGGAGAGAAACTCGGGTTTCTCCCGGGCGATATGAAGGATAAGATCGACCCCTATCTGCAGCCTCTGTATGATGCCCTCGAGGATATGATTCCTCAGGCAAAGCTCAAGGAATATATGGAGACGGGAGTTATACAGATTGCTCCGCTTGCTTTTATGCGTGGACGCACTCTCAACGATGCCATCATTGTCCTTGATGAGGCGCAAAACACGACGGTCCACCAGATAAAGATGTTTCTCACGCGCCTGGGCATGAACGCTAAGATGATAGTCACGGGCGACGTGACGCAGATCGACCTCCCCCGGTCAACGGCCTCGGGTCTTATCCATGTCCTGAAGGTCCTTCGCGGTGTGCCTGGTATCGGTCGCATCGACTATGAGAAGAAAGATATCGTGCGCCATCCGCCCTTGCATCTTACAATTTCAGCACATCAATCAGTAAAATTTTAGAATTTGTTAATGCAATAGTTGGCAAAAATAAAGTTACTGTTTCACATAATGGCTCACCTATTAACTTCAGTACTTTAAATAGACTCAATTATTATTTGACAGCTTCTTCAGGAAAAATAACTATTAATGAAGTTTTCATTAATAAACTTTTGTCATGCACTATCGAGTCAATCTCATCTAGACCATTAAATGAAACACTCACCCCTTATGTAATTTCAAATATTAATGACCTTAAATTTAAAGATTACAATAATTTGTCTGAATTCTTGGCTGAAGTAAATCAAATAATTTATGCTTCAACTTATAATGAAAATACTTTTACTATTGATTACGCACTTTACTCAAAATCATATTTTGATGTTCAGAAGTCTTCTGAAACAGAAACCTATACAAGTTATGCTCTTAATCCAAAGAATAAGCTTAATGATATAAATACAGTTTTCTACAAAGCTGTTTCAAGTTTGAAAAATTATACTTTAAGTACTTCTAAGGGTAACTCAGAGTTTGATTATGAAGTTGGAAATGGTGTATTTATTAATGCCCCATCAAAAATTTATAAGGCAGGACCATTCGCTTCTGGCAGAATAAACTATATCAATCTCTCTTCTATTGTTATTTATAATATCAGCGTTTCAACATCAATTCTTGAAAGTGATAATGAAATTATCGATGATAATACCAATTTCAAAAATAATCCTTATTACATTTTAGATGATACAATTTACACTGCTGGTGGTGTATCCTCTAGCCTTGGTCACATGACATATATTGGTGGTGCTGAATCTCACGAAGCAAAATTGAATTATGTTGATGGCTATGGAAAGCATCAAGTATTTGATACCTATTATTATCATGACGAAACTACTGAACGTGAACTTTACTTTAGAAATAATTATGATGCAAATTTCAACTATTGCTCTTATGGTGATATGACTTTTGCTGAAAATTCAATTATCTTGTGGGGTGGCTTAAGACTTGCCTATGCAGCAGATAATGCATCAAATAATACTAAATTAAACAATGTTAGCAAATTAACAAAAAATGCAAATAGTTACGAAACAAGAGTGTATAATTATATAAATGACAACGATTTAGGCGATATTTACTATGTTGTTGTAGAAAATGAAATATATATTTATACTAATGAGTTTAAGACTGTTTATGTTGCAAACATTGATGATAGTGATGTAGAATTCAATTCATTTAACGACTTTATGCCTTATATTATTAAAGGATATAATTTCGCTGGCTGGTACTCACAATACTTTGATAGAGAAACAAATGTTTGGTCTGAAATGATTGCAGTTTCAACAGAACTTGTTCGCCCATTTGTGACAACAGCAACTGCTGATACAAATATTGTTGCAATCTTTGCAGAAATAACTAATATAACTTATACATTTGATACATCAAAACTTGACGTAACTTTTGATGATGGACTTGATTCAACAAACAAACCTATTAAAGAAAGTATCTCAGTTGTTGGTGAAACTGAGTATAAAACAATTTCTGGTTGGTTCTATTACAATAGCAAACCAATTGTTAAAGTAACTCCAATTGGTGAAAGATTATCAGATAATTATGATATTTCAATCAATGGCAATGTTCAAAATGAAATGTTTGCTGCAAATAATTATCCACTAGAATTTATGTACTATGATAAAAATGCTAAATTTGAAAATGTTAAATTTGAAGATCTCGATTTAACAGGCATTTTCTATATGCAACTTGATTTGGGTAAAATCAAAGAGAGTTCAGCTGAAGATACACATATACTGACAATTGATATAACTCTTAAAACAACAAGATATGTTGTAGGTTATTTTGAAATTAATAACTTTGTAATGGAAAACTCTCCTGCTCCAGAAATCTTACTCTTTACTTATAAAAATGAAAATGGTTCTCAAGAAATTGAAAACTTATTGGCTCATATCAGTCTTAATAGCGGTGAGCTAAATTACAATAATATTGAACTTGGCAAAGATAGTGCACATCACACAATTGGTGTTGAACTTAAAAATTCAACTCTTGTGCTTTATGGATACTTTGATTATGACAAGTATAATGGCACAGCTGATAAGAAAGATTATGGTATAGCTATTGCTATTAATGAACCAAGCTTTAATGAAGAAGACAAATTCTCTGCTTGGTACATCAATGGTTCAGAAGAAAAACTCATAAAAGAATTTACAAATTCTAGTCTGATTTCTGAATATATCAGTAGTACAAGTGATGTTAGAATTGATGATGTAATATTCTATAGCTTTGATGACGCTGACTTTAATACCGAAGCATCACTTGATGAAAAAGTTTCTTATGTTTATTACGCAGCATACAGAGCAGGTATTGCAAACATATCAATAACAGAAACCTTCCTTTATATTGATGCAAATGGCAATCTTGTCTCTAAACCACAAGATACAACTCGTTTTGTTCCATATAAGTTAACTTATAATACTGACTATTTTGGAAATGTTGAAGGAACTAATACTGATTCACTTAGTAGCACTCTTCCATTAGATTATAATGGATTTATTGACATAAGCGGATATACAAATACCCTTCTTCACACATTTAGATTTGCACAAAACATAAATACATTTAATAACAAACCATTGCTAACTGTTTCGATTTCTGAAGATTATAGAATCTACTTTGATGGTGTAAATTACTATCTCTTTGTTGGTTTCTCTAATGATTCAGCTATAAACACTGAAAATGGTAAACCAGTAATAAGTAATATCAATACAATTGATTCATCTAAGTTTGTTTATGAATATAATAACTTACCTTCTGGTACACTCACTGC
>CAZAUV010000017.1:0-26592 GCA_964488335.1 uncultured Bacteroides sp. | reverse complement strand
TGGCTTTTTTAAGATAAATTCCCCACTCTCTTATTATGCGACTGCAAACTTAGAGATTTTTTATAGCTGGACCGGTCAATGGACGCAGGATAATGTACCAGCCGATTTAGCCTACTCTTTTTTAGGTAACCCTTCGACAACCAATGTCACGATGGAAAATCGTGAGCGAAACATATTGGATTTGCCAACACCATTGGGTGGTGACATTCATCATTCTGCGGATGCAAAATTAATTGCTAAAACAGATGTCTCAATCAGCGGCTCTACAAATGGTGAATGGAAGAGATTCAAAACTGATATTGATTACGAAACTGATGCCGATGGTATTAATCCCACAATGATGAACATCATCATAAGTGCAGGTGAATATTGGAGCGCAGATGTATATAACATATATTCCATCACTGTCGATGACATCAAGCTGCTCTATTACTCGCGCATTAGGGACCTGGCTTACGACTCCAAGCCGCTTACCCTCAATGATGAGGGGGGCTTCAATCTCTCCCTCGACCAGTTTATTGAGGATGTTGACCTCGACCTCCTGACCTGGGAATATGAGGGTCAGGGTAAGAGCGCCACCGTAAGCACCCCGGTTGTCGACACTGCCCACAACCGGATCATCATCACCGTGGCCAATGCCAACGGCGAAGACATCGACGGCCTCCGGGAGCATACCTACATCATCAAATGTAAGGATCCCGAGATCACAGCCATTACCATCGGGGGCACCGGACGCACCACCGACGACCCCGTCATCGCCTATGCCGGATATTACAACCCCGAGACAACGGCCGTTGACGCTACTGTCAAGGGCCCTGCCGAGAAAGCAATTTCCTACAATGAAGAGGAGTCGACCGTAACCGTCACCTTCACCCGCACCGACGAGCCTCTCGAAGGCGAGACCCTCCCCGAGCCTACGGTGATTACCATTCAGTTCTGGAAGCCGATCGCATCGGTGGCTTTCCCCGACGGGATTGCGGCCGAGCTGATGACCGACGGAGCTCCGCTCACCCTCGACCTCCACAACCTTATCGTCACCCCCGAGGATGCCCACGGCATCGATGCGCTCTTTGCGCGGCTCTACACCACCGACGGCGAAGAGATGGGCTCTGACCTCTCAGACCCCGCCACCATAGCCACCGGCGCTATTGTCGACGGTGTGTTTACCATCACGGGGCGCCACCCCGGCGAGTTTGAGCTCGAGGTGCTCCACCCCGACTTCCCCGACAAGATCTTTGCCGAGCGGCCGGTGACCGTCAAGGCCACTCCCGTGGAGGCTATCACGGTCAAGGAGGGCCAGGAGATGGTCCATGTGCTCAACGGCGCCTCTAAGACCATCACCGCCGACGACTATCTGATCATCTCCCCCGCCAACGCCTATAATAAAAATATCCAATGGCAAATAGATGAAGCCAATGCCGCCGCAATAACCTCTCAGTCATCTTCAGAAGTGACCCTCAAAGGATATGAAGAGAGCGACGACGTGATAATGCTCACCGCCGTCTCCGAGGCCAATCCCGAGATCAAGGCCGAGATAGCCATCAAGGTCGACGGCGCGGCAGTGATCCCCGAGCGCATCCTCTGGGACGACGAAAAGGTCATCCCCGACCATATCTATTATTTAGGGGAGACGGGCAGTAAGCGTCTGACCTATCATTACAGCAACAAGGGTGTCAACATCGTACCCATCATAAGCTGGACCTCCGTGCCCGAGGGTTATGTCGACTCCAAAGGCAACATCACCGTAGCCGACGGCTCCGAGCCGGTGGCGAAGGTCACCGTGACCCTCGCCATCGACTGGGAGGAGAGCCAGGGCAATGGCATCAGCCGCTCCTATGAGTTTGAGGTGCGCCAGCCGGTGACCGACCTTAAATGGGTCGATGAGGAGGGCAATGCCATCACGGCGCTCGACTTCAAGCAACACCAGAGCCCCGCGGCAGAGGCCGTCATTGCTCCCGCCAATGCCTCCGATCCCTCGATAACCTACTCCTCCTCAGATGAAGCCGTGGCTATTTACGACGCCGACGCCAAGAAAATCATCCCCACCGGCTTCGGCAAGGCCGTAATTACCGCTTCGGCCACCAACGACGCCACCGCTACCAACGGACGGACCCCCGTGGAGGCTTCCGTAGAAGTGACCATCGCCGCCATGCCTGAAGAGATTACAATCACAGGTCCGGCCAAATTCTGGGTGGGCAAGAGCTATCAGCTTGCCACGGAGATCACACCCGCTGAAGCCTCCGACGCTCCCCTCACCTGGACAATCGACAATAACGAAGTGGCCACCCTCGACCCCGCCACAGGAGCCCTGACCATTCTCACCCCCGGCAGCGCCACCATCAAAGTCACAGCCGAAAACGGCACCTCCGCCATCCTCGACTTCTCCGCCGAAGAATATAAAGGCATCAAGCGCATGGTGGGCGGCTGGCTGCGCATCACCGATGCCCAGGGCAACGAGGAGATAATCGAGACCTCGCTCGACACCGAGACCACATCGCCCTCCGACATTACCCTCACCATCAAAAACCTCATCGTCAAAGGCATGCGCTTAGGCGACATTTCAGCCTCCTTTGAGTTTGAATCAACCCAAGAGGATAGCGACGGCAATCCGACCGACATCAACTTCCTCCCCTCGGGCGAAGCCGAAGTGACCGCCATGCGAGGCGCCATATCCGCCCTCGTGGCCATCCCCTCGGGAGCCGACGGCATCTCCATGGGCTTCATCGACTTCTCAAAGCGCGTCGCCCAAGCCGACTTCCTCATAGCCATCACCGTCCCTGACTGGGATAATGAGAAGGCCACCGCCATCTTCACCACCGTCAAGCCCGCCGACGAGCCCAAGCCCGACGAGCCCGCCCCGACCATCCCTGCCGGCACCGTCACCAAATATCCCGGCAAGATGATCTTTGAAGTGACGCCCGACACCTCCGAGGGCGACTCCTCCGAGACCGAGAGCTACACCATCAAGGCCGTAGTGACCGTCACCGACAAAGGTGAGACCGGATTTGACGATGAGGGCAACGAAGTGAGCATCGTCACCATCGATATCCCCGAAATCCATTTCGGCGAAGCAGAGTCTGACCCCCTGAGCCGCTCCGGCGACAACGAGACCCGGTATCGCTACAATATCCCGGCCCTCACCCTCCCCGACGTCGTAGCCAAGACCGTAGGCACCGTCACGTCATACATCCGCGAAGAGGGCGACCTGGAGATGACCGATGAGGATGGCAACATCGCATACTATGTCGTAGGTCTCCGAGGCACCGCCAATGACGCCGGCGACGCCCGCTTCTCCCTCACCTTCCACGACCCCGCCGGCGAGGAGAGCCTCGGAGGCTCCTTTGCCAATTCCGAAGACGAGGGTGAAATCTTCTCGGGCTATCTCTCCATCGAGATGATGGGCGAGATGGTTGCCGAAGACCAGCCCGCCACGGTCAACATCATCCCCGCGGCCGACGGCCTGACAGCCACATTCCTCCTGCCCAACTTTGCCCTCGAAGGCATCGGCGCCTTAGGCGATATCCGCGTCGACGACGTAGAGATAGAGCGTCAGGACGACGGCTCTACCATCTACACCGGCTCCGTGGCCGGCATGAAGCTGATGGACGGCATGATTGAGGCCGACGTAGACCTCAGCGGCACTGTAGATGCCGACGGCAACGCCGCCATGAGCATCCAGGTCAACTGGGAGGGCATCGACATCTTTGTTGAGTTTACCGGCGAGCGCACCGGTAGCGGCCCGACCACCGCCATCCCCGCCATTCCCGCCGTCCCCGAGGCTCCCGCGGCCGATGTCGAGCCCGAGCTCTTCACCATCAACGGCGTCCGCGTCAATGCCTCCTCAGCCGCCCCGGGCCTCTATATCGAGCGTCGCGGCACGGTGGTCCGCAAGATCATCATCCGCTGACGCCCCCCGCCTTAAGACGTCAACTGCCTGACAATAACCTCTCCGGGAGGGCCTCCGCCACTGCGGCGCGAGGCCCTCCCGCTCTCTATCGGCCAAAAAATCAGAGCTGTTTAGAGATAAATCCGCAGCGAAACATTATCTTTGCATTCTCATTTCTCCTTCACGACCCTTATTCACCCCATGACCAAGCATATAATCCTCCTCATACTGGCCCTCCTCATCTCGTCGCAGGCTCTCAGAGCCGGCATCGACGACCTCCCCGTGACCATCGTCGACGGCCGGTCGTATCATTACTACGACGTGGAGCCCAAGCAGACCATCTACTCCATCTGCCGCGAGCTCGGCATCTCCAAGGCTCAGCTCATCGAGGCCAATCCCGAGGTGGGCACCGACGGTCTCAAAGCCTATCAGCGCCTTCTCTTCCCGGTGGCCGAGGTAGCCGCTGCCGCCTCCGGCCCCGCCGAGCGCCCCACTCATCTGGTGAAGAAGCGCGAGACCATTTATGGCCTCTCGCGCCTTTATGGAGTAACCCCCGCTCAGCTCGAAGAGTGGAACCCCGGCATCCGTGAAGGCCTGCGCGAGGGCGACATCATCTTTGTCGCCCCTCCCGTGGAGTCAGCGCCCGAGGGCCCGAGGGTGGTGATCCCCGACGTGTTGCAATCCATCCCTACCGAGATGCCGACTCACCCTAAAGCCGCCCCTGCCGACGACGGGCCTGAGCTCTATACCGTCCGCTCCCGCGAGACCTTCTACTCCATTGCCCATAGCCACGGCATCTCAGTGGCCGAGCTCGAGGAGGCCAATCCGGGAGTGTCGATCCTCCGCGAGGGCGACACCCTCCGCATCCCCCGCTCCAAGAAGGTGGCGCAGGCTACACCCGCCACTCCGACGGTCCCCGCCACCCCGGTTGCCCCGCCCGTGGCCGCCCCTGCCCCACAGCCCGACACCATAGGCTCCTCACCCGCCACACCGGCCGGGACCATCATTTCCAACCCGGCCGGAACAGATATCAACATAGCCGTGGTGCTCCCTTTCATGCTCGACTCCGAGCAGCGCCCCCGCCGCGCCGAGCTGATGACAGAGTGGTATAAGGGCTTCCTCCTGGCTATAGACTCCTTGCGCCACTCCTCGCGCCCGATCCATATCCAGACCTTCGACACCCGCGGCTCCGACGCCACCCTCACCGATATAATCCGCAATCCCGCCCTGGCCCGCGCCCAGGTGATTATCGCCCCCGACAACGCCGCCCATCTCGACCGCCTGGCCGAGTTTGGCGCCGACCATGGCATCGACGTCATGAACCTCTTTGTGGTGGCCGACCGCAACTATGCCCGCAATCCCTCACTCTTCCAGGCCACTATCCCCCACGACGCCATGTATGATGCCGCCGTCAAAGCCATCGCCGACAATGTCGAGGGGGAGATGACCCCGGTGATACTCCTGCCCAAAGACGGCAAAGCCGACAAGCAAAACTTCATCGACCTCCTGACGGCCTCATTCTCGCGCCGCTCAATCCCTTATAAGACCATCTCTTATGAGGGGACCCTCAAGGCCGACGACCTCGCCTCCCTCGACCCCGACGGCCGCTATGCCTTCATCCCCAACACCGCCTCGCAGGCCGACCTCAACCGCATCCTCCCGGCCCTTATCGACCTTAAGCTCTCTATGACGGCCCTCGACCCCATACGCCTCTACGGCTACCCCGAATGGACCACCTTCCGCGGCGAGACCCTCACCAATATGCACACCCTCAACACCTATGCCTACTCGCGCTTCTTCACGTCGCCCGACGATCCCTGGGCCCGTCAGGTAGAGGAGGCCTTCGGACGCTGGTATGGCTCGCCGATGGCAGCCGCCGTGCCACGTCAGGGTCTGCTCGGCTTCGACACCGGTATGTTTCTGATCACATCGCTCCGCTCGGGAGGCTCCCTGGCAGAGTCGCCCGTCTACCACGGAGTCCAGAATGCCTTCCGCTTCGTCCGCCCTACAGGCATCAAAGGCCATGTCAACGACGACCTTTACTTTGTCAACTTCCGCCCCTCGGGCCTCACTGACCGCATCTCGCTCTGACTCACCATGCGCCGCCATCTGCTGTCAATAATCATAATCATAATCGCCGCCCTCCCGGCCCGGGCTCAATATACTTACGACCCCCATCTATGGATAGGAGCCCACGCAGGCATGACCCTCAGCCGCATGGAGTTTTCCCCTCCGGTCGATCAGTCGATGACACCCGGACGGGCCTTCGGCCTCAGCATACGCTACTCCGAGGAGAAGCTCTTTGGCCTCATGGCCGAGATCAACTTCACCCAGCGCGGATGGAGCGAAAACTTCAAGGAAAAGAACGACCTCTTCAGCTACGCGCGCCATCTGACCTACGTTGAGATCCCCGTGATGACCCACATATCCTTCGGCTCGCGACGCGTCAAATGCTTTGTCAATCTCGGCCCGTCGGTGTCTTACCTCCTCCGCGAGACCACCGATGCCAATTTCGATTACGAAAATCCGCGCGTGATCCCCGGCTTCCCCCTCAACCACCGCATCGACCAGCTGACGATGCCGGTCAGCAACAAGATGGACTATGGCATCCAGGCCGGCCTCGGCGGGGAGATTATCTTCGGCCGCCACTCAGTGTTTATCGAAGGCCGCTATTATTATGGCCTCGGCTCCATCTATCCCTCCCACAAGAGCGACACCTTCACAGCCTCGCGCGGCACCTCCATCATCCTTACGGCAGGCTATCACTTCCGCATCAAATAAGCCCCCTCCTCAGCCATGAAGCCGCTCTTTACTCTCCGCTCCCCTTCGGTGCGCTTCACCGGGATAGAGCTCACCCTCCCTCCGGGGCGTGAGGTGGTCATTCCCCGGGGGGTGACGGCTGTCGTGGGGCCCAACGGCTCAGGCAAGTCATCGCTCGCCCGCATCATAGCCCACGGCCGCAATTTTATGACCAACAGCATCGAGAGCGCCCTGCCCTCCCCCAGGGTGGCAATCATCGAGTTTGGCGACATCCATTCCCTCGCAGGCTTCAAGGCGGAATATTATCAGCAGCGCTATGAGGCCACTATGAACGACGAGGTGCCCACCGTGGCCTCCCTCATCGACGGGCGCCCCATCCTCCCCCTCCTCGAGCTCTTTGGCCTGACCGAGTCGCTTGACAAGCGGGTCAACTTCCTCTCCTCCGGCGAGCTCCGCAAGCTCCTAATCGCCAATGCCTTGGTCTCGGAGCCCGACCTCCTCATCCTCGACAACCCCTACATCGGCCTCGACCCCGAAGGGCGGCAGACCGTCATCGATGCCCTTCAGACCATCGCCCGCTCCGGCAAGGTGTCGCTGATGCTCCTCCTCCCCGACCCCGCCGACATCCCCTCCGGGGCCGACCAGGTGATCTATCTCGACCGGGGCCACATCCTCCCTCCGGGGAGCGACATCGGCTCCCTCTTTGACTTCTCTATCGACCTCCGGGCCATCCCCCTCTCACCTTCAGGGCCTTACGAAGGCTCCGATGAGATAGTGGCCTTCACCGACTGCCCCGTCACCTCAGCCGGTCGGACCCTCATCCCCTCCGTCACCTGGACCATCCGTCAGGGCGAAGGCTGGGCCCTATCAGGCCCCAACGGCTGCGGCAAGTCAACCCTCCTGAGCCTCATCCATGCCGACAATCCCCAGGCCTATGCCCGCCCCTTGCGCCTCTTCGGTCGCCCCCGAGGCTCCGGTGAGTCAATCTGGGACATAAAGCGGCAGATAGGCTACATCTCTCCCGAGATGCACCTCTACTTCGGGGGCGCCCACAACCTTACGGCCGACGTCGTGGCCCAGGGCCTCAACGACACCACCGGCATGTTTCGCCCCCCGCGGGAGGAGCAGAGAGCCCTCGCCCTCCGCTGGCTCGCCATCTTCGGCCTCGAGGATAAGGCCTCCCGCCCCCTGAAAACCCTCTCCACAGGCGAGCAGCGCATGGCCCTGCTGGCGCGCACCCTCATTAAAAATCCACGCCTCCTGATCCTCGACGAGCCCTTCCACGGCCTTGATGCCGGGAGGCGCCGGGCCGCCATAGCCGCCGTCGACGCCCTCTGCCGCGCCGACCGCTCCGCCCTCATCTTCGTGACCCACTCCCCTTCTGAACTCCCCACCTTTGTCACACGCCACCTCACCCTCTGACCCACCGCCCTGCCCGCCCGAGCCCCTCCGCAATATCGCATTTTTGTAAAAATTTACTCATTTTTTTGCAATTTAAGCTCCATAAACCTATCTTTGCGTAAATTTTTACGCATTATGGATGATTTAGATTTTCAACTGTCCCAAATTCTCGACATTTCCCATAGCGTAGAGACTCAACCTGAGGGTATATCTCTGCGAGAAGCCTATCAAAAAAGGTTAGAACAGCTTGGTCTCTCCGATCGTCAAGCCCAGATTATGATGGGAGTGGAAAAAAACTCTCTCACACCCATCCTTGAATGCACAGCCAAGCAGCCTAACCTTATAGTAATGCTAAAACTTGGCTTCTTTCTTGGTTTGTCGATTGAGCAGGTGGTCAAGTCATACATCCCGCAGATGAGCGTTAGTCAGATAGGCGAGATAGAAAAGGCGCGGTGTTTACCATTTCTTTATGAACACTTTGACCTTCCAACTCTAAAAAAAGAGGGAATAATTGCCAAAGACCTAAGTGCGAAGGAGATTGGAGAGCAGATTGCTACCTTATTTGGGCTCAATAGCATCTATGACTTCGCTAAACTTGATGCAGGGGTTGCCTATAGTCTTACTCGGATTACCCCGGATGAGAAGATGAGACGTTTTTGGGTCAACTCCGCGCTGTGTCAATTCCGCTGTATCAACAATCCACACCCTTATAATCGTGAGCATCTATTAGTGATCATTCCCAAAATACGTCCCTACACACGCGATGAAGACCACGGACTCTCCACTGTTATGAAGGCTCTCTATTATTGTGGCGTTACCGTCATCTATCAGAAGCCCCTGGCCAGGACCGGGGTTAGGGGAGCTACTTTGGTGGTCAACAACAAGCCGTGTATAGTTATTTCCGACCACTTTAAGAAGTACCCTACACTATGGTTCTCGCTCATTCATGAGCTTTATCATGTATTGTATGACATAGAGGATATCGCTACCCGTGCCTATCATCTATCGGGATCAGAAGATCTCTTTCTCATCAATGAAGATGATGCAAACCGTTTTGCAAGCAGCTATTTCGCTGATGAGAGCCGGATGGCGTTTATCAAGCCTTATCTCCAAAGTCCCCTGTTGGTTGAAAAATATGCCCGGGAGTGGGGTATACATCCGTCTTTGATTTATGCCATTTCGTGTTATGCCGATAATTCATGGAGTCTATATAATAAGCACATTCCATCCACTGCCGGATGCCTGAAATTCATCCCCACCGACACTTTTGCACATACCACCCTTAAAGCTCAAGCAAATATTATCAAGAAAATTTACGAAACGATATGACTACACCTTCCAAAGGTAAAAACATTACCAGCCAAGAGCGTCTCAATCTTGAAAAAGAGATGGAGCAAGCTATGCTCATTCAAGAAGCCAATACTCTGAAAGACTTTACGCTCAAATTCACATCTGAAGGAGAGATAGAAGTAAAGAGTGAGATAGCTGATATGCTTCTGGCCCAGATAGATAAGCCCGAAGAAAAATATGAAGTTTATTATCACATAGTTGATCGCCTTCTTCGTAAGCATCTCCCTGCAGGTAAAGTATGGGAAAAACATCGTGCTCTGATATATGAGGAAAAAAATACTTTCCTTACGCGTGGTCATCGTCTGAACCCCGACGGGCGACGCGGTGCCGACAGTAGACAAGGTTATTTGGAAGATATGCATGAACTTGTTCCGATTATCACAGATTGGATTACAAACGGGGCAAATATGTTTAACCTATATATCACATTGCGGGATCTCAATAAATCGAGGGGGTATCCTTTGGAGTAATATATCTCCGCCGCGACGGACGGATGTCGCCCTGCGCTTTTTCCCCCTCCTTTTGAGCCTTTCCTCCCGAAAAATTGTTATTTTTGCGGCAACTCTTGTCTGAGCCCTCCGGCCGTAGGCCAGAATTTCACTATCTCACAATTACCGATGCCATGATGAAAGAAGACCTCCTCCAGCTCTATGCCGAGTCGTTTCGCGAAAACTGGGACCTCCCGGCTGTAACCGACTATGCCGGCGGCGCCACCATGACTTACGGCGACTTCGCCCGCCGGATCGCCCGGACTCATATCTTCTTCCACGAGTGTGGCCTCAAGAAGGGCGACAAAGTGGCCCTCATCGGCAAAAACAATGCCGCATGGGTCACGATCTATATGGCCACCATCACCTATGGAGCCGTTATCGTCCCGATCCTGGCCGACTTCAACCCTGTCGATGCCCAGCATATCATCAACCACTCTGAAGCCACGATACTCTTTGCGGCCGACGGCATATGGGAAAACCTTGACTTCGACCAGTTTCACAAGGTCAAGGCCGTCATCAGCATCGATGGCGCCCGCCTCCTGGCCGAGCATCCCCGCAACTCCCAGCGGGCGGCCAAAGCCCTCACTCGGGTGGCCGACGTCTTTGCCAAGCGCTATCCTTCAGGCTATCATGCCAAGGATGTGACATATCCCAAGCTCCCCAAAAACACCCTCTGCGAGATCAACTACACCTCCGGCTCCACCGGCTTCTCCAAGGGCGTGATGCTCTCGCTCAACAATCTCTGCGGCAATGTGGTCTACGGCATCACCTCGCGCCTCCACTATCGGGGCAGCCGATGCCTTAGCTTCCTCCCCCTGGCCCACGCCTACGGCTGCGCCTTCGATATGCTCACACCGCTTGCCACCGGATCCCACATCACCCTCTTCGGCAAGCTACCTACTCCACGCCTTCTGGTCAAGGCCCTGCAGGAGGTGAGGCCAAATCTTATCGTGTCGGTCCCCCTCATCCTCGAAAAAGTCTATCGCAAGCAGATCCTCCCCGAGATAGAGAAGCCCTCGGTCAAGCGCCTCCTGGCCATCCCCATCCTCCGCGGCCGCGTCTACGCCAAGATACGCCGCTCTCTCGAGAAGGCCTTCGGCGACTGTTTCTCTCAAGTGATCATCGGCGGCGCTCCCCTCAATCCGGAGGTGGAGGCCTTCCTGCTCAAAATCAAGTTTCCCCTCACCGTTGGCTACGGCATGACCGAATGTGGCCCCCTCATCAGCTACACATATTATAAAGAGTTTATCCCCGGCTCCGTGGGCCAGACCCTCCCCGGCATCATGCACTCCCGCATCATGAACGTCGACGGCCCGATAGCTGCAGCCGTCTCCGATGGCCGCGAGATGCCGGTAGGCGAGATCTGCGTCAAAGGCGAAAACGTGATGCTCGGCTATTATAAAAACCCCGAGGCCACCGCCGCAGCCCTCGACTCCGAGGGCTGGCTCCATACCGGCGACATGGGCTCCATAGCCCCCGACGGCACCATCTTCATCAAAGGGCGCTACAAGACCATGATACTCAGCGCCAACGGCCAGAATATCTATCCCGAGGAGATCGAGGCCAAGATCAACATCAAGCCCTTCGTTGCCGAGAGTCTCGTCGTAGAGCGCGGGCCAAAGCTCGTGGCCCTCATCTATCCCGACTATGAGGCTATGGACCGCGAGCACCTCACCCTCGACAAGATGCAGCCAGTCATGGATCTGATCATCAAGGAGGTCAATTCAGCCCTCGCCCCCTATGAGCAGCTCTCCGCCGCCCAGATTGTGCCCGTAGAGTTTGAGAAGACACCCAAGAAATCCATCAAGCGCTACCTCTATAAATAAAGTCCCCCCCTCGGGATATACCGTCTATCATATTTCCACCTCCCGGGCAATGGCCACCTTTCAACTCTCAAGCTGGATCTTCTGGACCTTCTGCGCCGTCTATGGCGTGACGGTCCTCGGCCTCGCAGGCGTTATCGTCAGCGAAAACCGCAATCCGCTCAAATCGCTTGCCTGGGTCACAGTGCTCCTCACCTTCCCCATCGGTGGCCTCATCCTCTATATCTTCTTCGGCCGCAGCATCAAAAACACCCGCATGATCTCGCGCCGCAAGGAACGGGCGCTCCGACGCATGGAGCTCGAGCAGCAGCCGCCCGAGCCGCCCGACGAGGTGGAGGAGCCGCAGCTATCCCTTGCCAATATCCAGGTGGCGATGATGGCCGACAAGCTCGGCGGCTCACGGCTCATGCTGGGCTCCCACGCGGAGGTGCTCACCTCAGGCATAGAGAAATTTCGCCGCCTCAAAGCCGATATAGCCGGCGCCCGCAAGTGCATCTCCCTCCAGTATTATATCTTTGAAGACGACGTGATAGGCGCCGAGCTCGCCGAGATGCTCATCGAAAAAGCCCGCGAGGGGGTAGCCGTAAGGGTCATCTATGATGATATAGGCTCCATCCGCACCTCCCGGCGCTTCTTCCGCCGCATGGCCGAGGCAGGCATCGAGATCCACCCCTTTTTCCGGGTGGCCTTCCCTCCGTTCGCCACCCGCATCAACTGGCGCAACCACCGCAAGATAGTGGCCATCGACGGCGAGATAGGCTACATCGGCGGCATGAACATCGCCGACCGGTATATCGACGGGGGACGGGCCTTCCACTCCTGGCGCGACACTCACCTGCGCATCACGGGCCCTGCCGTGGCCGCCCTCCGGCGCTCCTTCGCCGTAGACTGGAGCTTCATGGGGCAGCCCCTCGTCCTCGATCCTCTCCCGGCCACTCCGGTAACCGCCGCCGAAGGCGCCATCCCCGCCGCCATGCAGCTTGTCACGTCGGGGCCCACCGACCAATGGAGCAACATCGAGCTCATCCTCCTCAAAGCCATCGGAGGAGCCCGCAAGCGCGTGTGGATCCAGACCCCCTACTTCCTCCCTCCCGAGGGTATGCTCCGGGCACTCCAGACCGCTGCCCTCGCCCGACTCGACGTCAGGGTGATGATACCCCTCCATTCCGACTCCCGCATCCTCACCTTCGCCTCCCGGAGCTATATCAAGGAGTGTCTGCGGGCAGGCATGAAATTTTACTTCTTCACAGCCGGGATGCTCCACGCCAAGACCGTAATCGTCGACGACGACTTCGCCTCGGTAGGCTCAGCCAACATCGATTTCCGCTCCTTTGAGCATAATTTTGAGTGTACCATGCTGCTCTATGGCCCCGAGGCCAACAGCCGCCTGCGCCGGGCTTTCTCCGACGATATGCGCTCATCATGCGAGCGTATCCGTCTCAAGAACTGGCTCCGGAGGCCGCTCTCACACAAGGCCGCCGAGTCGATTATGCGCCTCCTCTCACCGATCCTCTGACCCTGAGCCCCGGCCTTACTTCTTCAGCTTGTCGAAGAGGATATCGATTATTTCGGGATCGACGCTCTCGTCAAACTTCCGGGCCCATAGATGGGGGACGCTCTCAAGGAGCCCTATATCTGATGCACGGAAGGTCCAGGGATGACGTATGCTCTCGCCGCGGGTCCAGTCGATGAAACGCATATTGCTCATATTCACCTCTTTCTGACTCTTGACCGGAGTAGGGTCATAGAGCCGGTCGCGGAAAGGCGACGAGCCTACGAGGGTGGGGAGGAAGATTTCATCGCAGGTGCTCGTGCGACCAAAGACCTTTTCGAGCCACGCCTCCTTATCGACCACATAACGCGCCAGATTGTCGGTGATGCTGAACCATTGGGAGCCGAAGCGGAAATCTACATCGCGGTTGATGCGATAGCCGACCGCCATCTGCAGCCCCTTGAAGATATGATTGATGATGCGGGTGCGAAACTTGCCCTCCCCTTCGGGGAAAACGGTAAAATAACGGAAGCGCGAGAGAGTCGACTTCTTAAACTCCCAGAGGTTGATAAACTCCTTTCCCTTATTGTAGTCAAAAAAACGATGGACCTCCTCCTGCGACTTGATGGGAAAATCCATGCCCGAGAGGAGGTGATAGTAATCATAGTGCTCCTGTGAAGTGGCGGCTTTAAGCAGCGCTATCTCACTCCGCATGATGCTCACTCCTCCCCAATTGACATTAATCCTCTCCGGCAGGATGGTGAGACGGCTGTGGGCCGTGATGCCCTCAAACATTGCGGGGTCGAAATCGCGGGCCTTGGCATCAACATGGACATAGACATCATTGAGCGGATGATCCAGAAGCCGGATCATCTTCTTCAGCTGACCGAAATTTTTGTGAGCCAGGATAAGGTAGGCGTGTTTTCCCATCGACGACGTTCTTTAATTGTTTAAGTATCAGGAATTGATCATATAATCGGCAATCGTCCCGGGAAGTATATGGTCGATATTCTTGCTCTTATAGCTTGTCTTCTGGAAGAAGGCGCCCTTGGTCAGTTCGCCGAACCGCCCGGGCTCATATTTCTCCTCGCGATGGGCATCCCATACGGTGTGGGTGGCATCCTGCTCAATCTTGGGCATAGAGTCGAAAAGCTCGGCAGCCACGGGATTAAGCGTCACACACCGCCGGAAAAGGAGCTGGTGGGTGAAATAATTGACGATGCTGTTTTCATTCATCCAGTAATTGATGATGGCATCCCGCCATATTTTCAGGAGAGGGTGGGCCTTCCGGGCCCGGATGAAGCAATTCTGGACAAAGGAATAGGAGCCTCTGATAGTAGAGCCCGACATAAACATGAAGAAGTCGGCTTCGGCGATCACCGCTGGCAGGGGGCCAACGACATAATCCGTGGCGTCAAGCCACAGGCCTCCATGCTGATAAAGGAGCTCCACGCGGCATATATCGCTGAAATGGGCCGGGCGGATTTTCCCTTTCTTCCATTTGCTTATGATTTCTTCGGGGAGAGAAATCCAGTCAAAGAGAGTGGTCTCATCGAGCACCACCAGGGGCTGAGCGAGATTGCGGCGCATGCTCCGGAAACAAGCCTTCACTATATCGGGAGCATTCTCCTCGCCCTGAAACCAGATGGAAAACGCCCGCTCGGGCTCAGGGGCGACTGCGGTGACTGCGGCGGTGGCTGAGCTGATTGCGCCGTCATAACGGCTGAGATAGCGCATGGCGGAGCTCACCGTGGCTTTATACCTTACCCGGCGGCGGGCATCCCGGTCTTTCCATGGCGCATTGAGGATATGTCCGCAGACAATGAGCTCGGCCTGCCGGGCCAGGCGTCCGGCAACGCGAGAGAGGAGGCTCGTCATTTACGGAAGATCTTGTAATTATGCGCCCATTTCTTAGGGGTCATATAATCAGGGCCGTAAAGCATCTCCAGATAGCTGTGGGGATCGCTGAAGCCTAAGAAGTTATACCCCTCGAAAGGTATATCCACCAGAGAGTCGAAGCGGTCGCGGCGGAGGATGGTGCGATAATTGTCGGTGCCGATAGCCTGAGCCACGATGGGGCTCTTGTCGTAGGTCCCGGCATGGACGGTGTCGTCCATCTTCTTCCACCACCAGTCGAGCGAATGGCGATAAGCCTTGATGATGGAGACGATGTCTTTTTTCTGGCGGTGGTGGATGCGGTTGTGAAGGCTCATAATGGTGTGCATATGCTTCTTACACTCCTTAGGGTCTTCAGGCATATAATCGAGGGGGAATATATCGACAAACACGCCATAGTTGGTGAGAGTGGATGAGTCTTCGACATAGGTCGAGGGGTCGCTGACTTTAGCGTAGCCCGAGGCGAGAAACTCTTCCTTGGTGCGGGTGTTGAAGAGGAGATGGTATCTGTCGCTCCTGTAGGTCTTTACAAATCGGTCGAAGTCTTCGCGGAGCATAAACAGGTCGGCATCGTCATCCCAGGGGATGAACCCTCCGTGGCGTATAGCTCCGAGCATAGTGCCGGCAGATATGGTATAGGGGATATTATTGCTGCGACAAAATTTGTCGATATCTTTCATTATTTCGAGGATAATCTCATGCTTGTCCTCGATGGTGAGTTCGGTCTTTTGGTCCATAGGGAGTAGTGGGCGAGCGCTTAAGGGCTCTTCCTTAATTAACTGCAAATTTATAATAGTTGGGGGAGACCTGCAAATTTCCGCTATTGAAATTTACCGGGTGCAGCTCTGTAGCGCCTGCTGAGAGGCGTTTTCGGCCATTAGTGAGGTCTTTTTCCTCTTGCAAAAATTTTTATTCCCGCATAGCCAAATTGATACCTTTCAGGCATATATACGATCTCATCAACCTTTTTCCCACATTCAGCCCTCGGTTTTTTAACTTAATCTTATAAAATTTTCATGCTCAGGCCCTGTTTCCTTTTATCAATACATCAAGAAAAATT
Organism: uncultured Bacteroides sp.; assembly: GCA_964488335.1. Lineage (GTDB taxonomy): Bacteria > Bacteroidota > Bacteroidia > Bacteroidales > Muribaculaceae > Paramuribaculum. Next base: position 10,433 of record CAZAUV010000017.1, on the reverse strand, counting down.
TTGTTGCTAAAGATAAAACACTTATCTTTGCCAACGCAGACCGCTATGCAGAAGCCCCGGTAGGGGTTAGTGTCGTGGGAAGCAGACAAATATGTAAAAAGCGTTTATCCGCGCTGATTCTTGACCTTTCGAAATTCTCGCAAAATTTCACGTTGATGTCAAGGATTGAGCAACGATAGATGCCCGTGGATATGTACTATTTTTGTTCCACCTTATTTCGCGAGATATAAGGTTGAGCATGTTTGCATATTTAGCGTGGGCTTCTGCGTTGCCGTCCGACATCAACAAGGCAATGCGAGAAGCCTCGAAAGGTAGGACGGTAACAGATACAGATTCCTACGCTTTCCATTTATACGCCCGAACCAGGGGAATCTACCGGGTTTTCATCATATGCCTAAGCGTATTTTTATATGGGTCTTCACCTTAATAAGCTTGACTCTATCTTTTGAAGCTTTTTCAAAAGAAAAAGATGTTATGCCTGTATATGAAATTTCCGGGGCAGGAACCGGCACTCAGGGTTTATATTTGATAAATGTAACCATTATTTCTAAGGAGAAAGCTCCAAGTGATAATACTATCAAGCGTGCTGCCGTTCATGGAGTACTATTCAAGGGCTTTTCCAATCCTGAACTCCGTCAATCACAAAAGCCATTAGCAGGAGGTGCAGCAAATGAGGCTCAACACATTGACTTCTATAAAGATTTCTTTTCCGAAACCGGTAGCGCCATTAACTATGCAACAATAATTGACGGCTCAAGAATGATTATCAAGTCCGGGAAAGAATATCGCGTTACCGTCCCGGTTTCAGTACAAAAAGATGCGTTACGCTCATATCTGGAATCCCTGGGTGTTATAAAGGGGCTTAATTCTATATTCTAATGAAACTACTGGTCAAAATATTTGTTGCCACACTAATTATTTCATTCTGTAGAATGACTGTTTTCGCAGAAGATTTCATATTTCTAAAGAATGGCAACGTCATAAGAGGTAACATTGTATCAAGGTCAGAGTTAAAACTGGTTATCAGAACTTCTGAAAACATAACATATGAATACCCAATGATCGAAATTCAACGAATCTCTGATACGGATTCTGAAAAAAATGTTTATCTGTCACGCGGAGTTTCAAAATCTTCCGAATACATAGAATATGCATTTATGAACTCCGGATTTTGGGCGTCTGCTGAGATAGGTGAAGCTGTAAGTTGTAATCTTAGTAGAGGTAACTATACTTTTACCGAACTTAACGTAACTGGAGGCTACAGGATTAATGAGTTTGTACGATTCGGGTTAGGTATTGGTGCTCGATTTTATAACAATAACAAATGTCGATATTCCCACATCGCGTGGGGAATGCCCATATATGCAGACATTCGTGGCAACTTCATTTCAGGCAGATACCGCGATATTGTTCCCTATTATTCTTTTGATTTAGGAGCATCCGTTAGAGACGGCTTTATGTTTCGTCCTGGTGTGGGCATCCGCGTTGGCCAACGAAGAAGTGCATTCCTGACGTCCTTATCTTACGTTGGCCAAAATATCAACACGATAAACAACGGAGTTGGAAAGAACCAATTTACATCTTTCTTTATGTTAAAATTTGGATATGAATACTAAGATTCTAATTACTATCATGAGTGCCGTTTTGGCCCTTGTTTTATCATCATGCAAAACGCCTATGAATATACCTTCAGACTATGCTTTTGCAAACTTTCCGACGGAATGTCTTGGGGTTGAATTGGATGGCTCTCAAACCCTAAGAGTCTTCGGGAAGGGCAAAAATAAGGCAGATGCCATCGAGCAGGCAAAGAAAAACGCGATTCGCGATATCATCTTCAAGGGAATTGATGCCGGTTCCGGAGAGTGTTCAAAGCGGCCTCTCCTATCGGAGGTAAACGCGAGAGAAAAATATGCATATTATTTCAATACTTTTTTTAAGGACAACGGAGAGTATCGCAAGTTTGTATGGCTTGATGAAAAAAGATTGTCACGTATCAAATCCGCCAATAGCACTCAGGAGAATTGGGGGGTTGTTGTGACAATAGACATACCCGGTCTTCAACAAAAACTAATAAGCGACAAAATATTGAAGCCATGAAATATAAGCAATTTTGCATTATCAGCTATCTGATATGGATTAGTGTAAGTATGTATGGTCAGGCAAAAAAACCGACCCTGATGGTTATTCCCGGTGACACCTGGTGTAGCCAAAACGGATATATGTCGGAGTATGAGGTCCAAGGTCGCATTGTTAATGTGCCTGATTATGAAAAAGCCCTACAGACGGATATGGATCTTGTCAATGTTATCACCAAAATTGGTGAACTGATGGCCGAAAGAGGGTTCCCACTTAAGGACATGGCTTCATCTATACGGTCCATAAACCAAAACACAGTAGAAGACGAAATGACTATGTCATCAACAGGAGCATCATTGTCAGAGACTCCTCTTGATAGGCTTCTTAACAGGGCCAAGGCCGATATTCTTGTTGAGCTTACATGGAAAGTTAACAACATTGGCCCTAAAAAATCTGTTACTTACACTTTGCGCGGCATTGATGCTTATACCAACAAACAGATAGCTGCCACACAGGGGACCGGATCTCAATCTTTTTCCACTGAAATACCCTTACTTCTTGAAGAAGCCGCAGTTGAAAGGATGGATAATTTCACATCCCAACTTCAAAATCATTTCGATGATTTGCTGGAAAACGGACGGGAAATAACCTTGAACATAAGAGTTTTTGATGATGGATCCGGGCGGACCTTAGAAGAAGAATATGGAGACAGCGATCTTCCGGAAATCATTGATGACTGGATAGCCCAAAACACTGTAAATCATAGATATAGTCTCATAGATGCGACCGAGGATGTAATGCGTTTTGAACAAGTTAGAATTCCTCTGTACCGACAGAATGGTATGCCTATGGATACACGGCATTTCGTGAACGAATTAAGAAAGTATTTATCCAAAGCTCCATTTCAACTGAAGTCGAGAATATTAACTAAAGGCCTCGGACATGCTGATCTAATCATTAATTGATATGAAACCTCTTGCTAAAATACTGGCTATTGTCTTGATAGTCTTATGCTCTTCCCCAAAAATTTGGGCTCAGGACTGCGATATCCCTATACAAATAATCACCACACCACAGACTGAGGACATCCCTGATGCGACTATAAATATGATTAATTCAAGACTGGCTAACGCCGTATCTTCCGATGGTATTATTGCCTCGGACAAATATGGTCAGTTTTTCATAACAGCCAGATTTAATCATATTTCAGAAGATATTCTGCCCGGACCGCCACGACAATTCGCTGTGACAACTTCGTTAACACTATTTATTGGCGACATCGCTGGTCAACAAGTGTTTGCTTCAAAATCATTTGATTTACAAGGAGTCGGCACCTCTTCCCAACGCGCTCTTATAAATAGTCTTCAAGGAATTAACGCCCGTAATGATAATTTTAGGGATTTCATTTCAACAGGAAGAGATAAGATAATAAGTTACTTTAACAATAACTATAATGTTATCCTTGCGCGCGCTAAAAAAGCCCTCAGCACAAGAAGCTATGATGAGGCCCTATATTATGCAACAAGTATTCCCGAATGCTGCATCGGTTATCCGGAAGCAGTGGAGGCTATTTCTAGCATCTTTAAGTCATATCTTGACTATGACTCCGAGATGTTCTATAAAAAAGCGTTCTCAGTATGGGCCTCTTCGCCCGATGTTGCCGGAGCGAGGGAAGCGGCGCTATATCTTTCGCTTATTGATTCTTCATCAAGTTTCTACCAAAAAGCTCAGTCCTTGGCCAACGAAATAAAGGATACTGTAAGGGCCGATTATGTTTTTGAAAACAAAGAGAAGTATAAAGATTCTTTTGCCTTAAAGAGTGCATATATTGACGCTGCTCGCCACATTGGTGTCGCTTACGGCAATGGGCAGAAACAATCTACCACAAATCTTCTTTGGATTAAATAAAACCCTTCTCAATTTAATAACTCAAGTTTAGACTATTTTTAATTTAATTATCATACCTGGAGAAATATACAAACACTATTACAGCAAAAACCAATATAACCAAATAATATTAAATGAAAAAGTTACTGTTAATCTTAATTATTGCCGTAACTGGAATTTGTGCTAATGCACAATTCAAGATCGGTGACCTGTACAATCGCGATGGCCTTAAAGGACTCGTTGTAGACGTAGACGAAACAGGTAGCCATGGCCTCATTCTTTCATTAGATAAAAGTGATGAGGATTGGCTCAATGACAAGGCTCATGCCATGAATACTAATGCCTTCTATGAAGAAGACGGAATGAAGAATATGGAGGCAATCGAGTCATATGTTAACGAGAATAATCTCTCATGGGATGCTTTCCCTCTGTTTGCTTGGGCTCGTAGCCTCGGCGATGGATGGTATATACCTTCTCGCGAGGAACTGAATATCATATGGAAAAATCTGAACGGTGGCAATTTTGACTTCAACAAAAAAGCCAATAAACTTTGGAAGGCCCATAACAAAACTATAACCAAAGCAGGAGGAGACAGCTTCTTCTGTAGTAATTTTAGCACGGGGGGATTCAAGATGTTAGCAGGCATGATTTCCTCAACTGAAGCAGAAGGGGGTAAAGTATATACCATCAATACCGAGAGAGGGAAAAACCTTGTTAACCATCCTATGGGCGGACCCAACGTTAAGATACAAGAGTATACATTAAACAAGAACTCTCATCGTTCTGAGGGAGACCCTTTAGGAATGAAACGCATTCTACATTTTGGAGCAAGAGCTGTTCACAAATTCTAACGACCCATAATGCCACAGAGAATAATCACACTTATCGCACTTTTCATATCCTTGAATTGTTTCGCACAATTCAAGGATGTGAAAATTGGCGATGTCTTGACAGTCAACGGTGTTTCCGGAATTGTATTCAAAGTTGATGATAACGGCACTCATGGTCAGATGATGAGTGTTAAGGCCTATCGAGGTAAGAAAGACTTATTTTGCTCTAAGTCTTCTTATTTAAAAAACCTATCGATGAGGAATGAACACGATGGAAAACAAAATACTGAGGAACTTTACAAATATTGTGAATCTAATAATTTTTCACTTACTGCTTTCCCGGTCTTTAACTGGTGTAAATCATTAGGGCCAGATTGGTATATCCCATCCATCCTACAGATAAAGGAATTTGTCAACTACTGGCTTGGCAACAATGATTTAGTTATGGCATGGGATGACGAGGACGAGGAAGAAGGAAATGCCATGGTTGATGCTACTTTGCCTCACTCAAAGACTGTTGACAAGATTCTATTAGAAGCTGGGGGTATTCCTTTCTTAAATGGTGTATTTTCATCTACTATGGATGAAAAGCACAAAGTTGACATCCTTGACTACAACAAAGAGGAGGGTAAATGGAAATTTAAGAAGGTCAATCCTATGAAAATTGATAAATTTTGTGTAGGAAGGGCATTCTATAATTTTTAAGGATTATGACTTCACGGATTTTATTTATAGTTTGCTGTCTATTTTCAGTAGCGCTCGTTCAAGCTGAAGACCCCATTAATTACCATAAGGCATCGCTGTATTCAATCATGTTAAAGCATGACACTCAAGAGTATGCTGACGAAATTGTGAAAGTCTTCGAAAAAATTCCTATTCAGGAGAATTTCTACGACTTCAATCTCTCAAACATAGTTTTCAAAGCCGGCCAATTGGAGGATAGTGATGAGAGTTCAGATATCCAAAAGCAGTTTATAGATAAATTGCTCTATGATAATGCTATTGGTCGCCGATTAGTAGCAAAATGGTTCAATAGAGACAAAAACGGGTGTTTCAATACTGATAATATTATAGAAAAAGGATATTACAATGTATCGGCTTCTGACATAAGACTGGCAATGCTATCCTATAAAACGCAAGAAGGAGTCATCTATAATGCTGGAGAAGAGTTAATCGGCAATACCTATGTTTTAGTTAACGATATTTCCTATGGAGATAAGCGCAAAAACAAGGAAAAGCGCATGAATACCGCTCTTGCAGTTGGCAATGCTCTTTCTGTTGTTCCAATTATTGGGATGGCAGCGCTTCCTGTCGCTGGCATAATGGCCAATGATTATTCGGGATTTAATGTAACTATAACATCATATCTTTATCGCCTTGATTGGGATAATAATATCGCCAATGGCTTTTATGGTTCATACTATACAGAAGTCCCGGATGCTCAAAAAAAGTCGAATTTCGCAAAGGAAAAAAGCCTCTTTTCTTTAAGGTATATTGGAAACCAAACTGTGCATAGTTCCAATTCCAATTTCAAAGGAATTAATGACCGTGAAAGTCAGATTAGAAGGGTCTGCCAGAGAGCTATTGACAAATCTATTGCCCTATTGCAGAAAGAGCACCCGGAATTTCGAGTAAGGACACCGCTTTTATCAACCTCACCTATTACTGCGCATATCGGCACTCGAGAAGAGATTACTGCTGATTCACGATTTGAAGTATTAGAAATCTCAGAAGATGAACACGGTATTCTCAGCTATAATCGGGTCGCAATTATTAAGCCCAAAAAGGACAAAATTTGGGATAATCGATATATGGCTGAATTTGAGGATCGAAAGAATTGGGAACTTAATGCAACTGAATTTGAGCTTGTCTCTGGAAACATTTCTCAGGCGGCATGCTTAATTCGCGAAATTGACAATTAAGCGACCAAGCCCCGATAATACATTTTCCAAAGTAATGAGAGGAGTGAAGAATAGATTGCACAACACCAATAAAAAATCAACTATCAAAATGAAAACGACATTAAACATCTTGATGTTATCATTTATTGCAATGATAACATCTATATCACTTTTTTCGTGTGATAAAGCTGATGATATTTTAATGGGAGAAGAATATTACATCAAACTTGAATCCGTAGAAACCAACTTGATTGGAGAAAACGGATCTTCTCTCGCTCCAGCCTTAAAGAATGAATGGATAACGGCAAACAAAGCAACCTCTGATGGTAAAGTGCTTTTAGGCAAGCTCACCTATGAGAATGCCGAAAAAGGCCTTCAATAACAATATCACCAGCTTGATATCTCAATTCAATAAACTCTATGCAGATAAAAATCTCCTTTCTGAAGGAGGATATATTTCATATACCTTCTCTCTGGTAGATAAATCGGGGGGATATTTTAAGAAAGTAACTCTTCGAGTGACTAATTCGGGAGTAAACTAAAAGATATCCTTACATCTATTCTAACTCCAACCTAAGTGGTTGTTGGCTCTGGTCCTACAACCACTTAGGTTTGATTATTGCTTGGCCAAATAATCACGCACAAAATAATCGCGGGCACGGATGGGGCGGGATTGAAAAGTTTTTATTACCTTTGCACCAAATTGTGCTAAAGCATGAGCGAACTGAAGCAACGCATCGACTCGGTGGCCCGCAAGGCTGAGCTCCTGACCTCGAGATATACCCTGCTCAAGAGCGAGAAAGCCGCTGCCGACGAGGCTATTGCCGGGCTCTCGGCCGAGGTGGCATCGCGCGACGCCATTATCGCCGAGCTCAGGGCTTCGATGGCTGCCCTCGACTCCAGGCTCCATTATCTTTATGGGATAGCCGTGGTGGAGCCTGAGGCTCAGGAGCGCTTCAATATCCGCAAACGCCTGGCGCAGTTGCTCCATGATATTGACCAATGCATCGCCGACCTCAGCGACTGCAATGAATGATAAGCTGACCATAACCCTCCATATAGCCGGTGAGCAACTGAGGCTCACCATCCCCCGGGAAGAGGAAGAGCTGATGCGCGAAGCCGCCTCACAGATCAATGAAGTGATGCGCAAGATGCAGAAGAGCTTCCACGACATCTCGGCCACCCGTGCCTGGGCCCGCGTGGCTCTGGCCTTTGCCCAAGGCTATCTTGTGGCTCGCTCGGCCGAGACGGAGACCAACCGATTGCTCGCCTCCCTCGAGAGCCGCATCGATGAGCTCCTTGCCGAGACCAACTGACCCTCTCCGGCCTCCGGAGGTGCTTCGCGACCAAGCCTTTATATCACTCATTCAGTCACTTCAGAGACTCTTTTTTACCCTCAAGGAAGAATTTCGGCGGGGCAAGGGACCTTCATCATAGGAGCCCCTTGCCCCGCCTCTGCTTTGCCGGAGGCCCGGACTATCCGTCTTTGACCCTTATAACCCATAAACAATCAATATATTAACCCACTAACCACCGCATCATATATCCTGACACTACAATGGGAATTATCGTTACAATCATCATAGCCGTTGTGGCTGCGCTTATTGCCGTAGTCGCCACTCTCGCTATCCAGCGCAACGCGGCCTCCACCAGGGCCAAGACCATAGTGGCTGAGGCCGGAAAGGAGGCCGAGATAATCAAGGAAAAGAAGCTCCTCGAGGCCAAGGAGGCCGGAATGAAGATCACCTCTGACGCCGAGCGGCAGGCTCAAAGCCGCCTGGGCAAGGTCCAGAGCGCCGAAGGCAAGCTCAAGCAGCGCGAGATGCAGCTCAATCAGCTCCAGAGCGAAAACTCCAAGGCCCGCAACGAGATAGAGCAGAGCCGCCGCAAGCTCGACGACCTCTCGGCCCGTCTCGACAACCGCGCCGCTGAAATCGAAGCCCTCGAGCGCAAAGCCCGCGAGGAGCTCGAGCATATCTCGGGCCTGACTGCCGACGAAGCACGCGACCGCCTCGTGGAGAGCCTCAAGGATGAGGCCAAGACCGCCGCCGCCTCATATATCAACGACATTATGGACGAGGCCAAAATGACCGCCAACAAGGAGGCCAAGCGCATCGTCGTCCAGTCTATTCAGCGGGTGGCCACGGAGACCGCCATCGAAAACTCCGTGACAGTCTTCCCCATCGACAGCGATGAGATCAAGGGCCGCATCATAGGCCGCGAGGGGCGCAACATCCGCGCCCTCGAGGCTGCTACCGGCATTGAGATTATCGTCGACGACACCCCCGAGGCAATCGTCCTCTCGGGCTTCGACCCCGTTCGCCGCGAAATAGCGCGCCTCGCCCTCCATCAGCTCGTCGCCGACGGTCGCATCCACCCCGCCCGCATCGAAGAGGTAGTCAACAAAGTCCGCAAGCAGATCGAGGAAGAAATCGTCGAGACCGGCAAGCGCACAGCCATCGACCTCGGCATCCACGGTCTGCACCCCGACCTTATCCGCCTGATAGGCAAGATGAAATATCGTTCAAGCTACGGTCAGAACCTGCTCCAGCACGCCCGCGAGACAGCCAATCTCTGCGCCATCATGGCTTCCGAGCTCGGTCTCAACCCCAAGAAAGCACGCCGCGCCGGCCTCCTCCACGACATAGGCAAAGTACCTGACGAAGAGCCCGAGCTGCCGCACGCACTCCTCGGCATGAAACTCGCCGAGAAATACAAGGAGAAACCCGAGATCTGCAACGCCATCGGCGCTCACCACGACGAGATCGAGCAGACATCACTCCTCGCTCCCATCGTACAGGTCTGCGACGCCATCTCCGGAGCCCGTCCCGGCGCACGCCGCGAAATCGTCGAAGCCTACATCAAGCGCCTCAACGACCTCGAGCAGCTCGCCCTCTCCTATCCCGGCGTCATCAAGACCTACGCCATCCAGGCAGGCCGCGAGCTCCGCGTCATAGTAGGCGCCGACAAGATCGACGACGTCGAGACCGAAAGCCTCTCAGCCGAAATCGCCCGCCGCATCCAGGACGAGATGACCTATCCCGGACAGGTCAAGATTACCGTAATCCGCGAGACACGTGCCGTAAGCTTCGCAAAATAACCGAGCTTTATGACCACCGAAAACGAAAATCCGGACACTCCCGTCGACGACACCGCGAGCCGCCAGCCCGCGCCTCAGGAGCCCGAAGTACCTCAGGAGCCGCCAACGCCGAAAGGGTGTTGCCGGCGCCGGTGCGACAGCTTCACAGCTCCCCGCGGGAAGCTCCATTGCTTCAACTATCTCGCTGACGTCCCGGGAGGATACGCCCTCGACGACATGGTCGAAGTGCAGTTCAAGAATACCCGTAAAGGCTATTACAAAAACTCCACCGACCTCCCGCTCGAGATAGGCGACATCGTCGCTGTCGAGGCTCAGCCGGGGCATGACATCGGTCAGGTGACACTGACCGGAGCTCTCGTACGGCTCCAGATGCGCAAAGCCAACATCAAGCCCGACGCCGAGATTCGCCGCGTCTTCCGCAAGGCGCGTCCCGCCGACATCGAGAAATACGAGGAAGCAAAAGCGCGCGAACACGACACGATGATCCGCGCCCGCAAGATCGCCGAGGATCTCCATCTGAAGATGAAAATCGGCGACGTAGAGTTCCAAGGCGACGGCAACAAAGCCATCTTCTACTACATAGCCGACGAGCGCGTCGACTTCCGCCAGCTCATCAAGATCCTGGCCGACACATTCAAG